>NZ_JBPPTR010000004.1:0-161911 GCF_053544215.1 Rothia sp. 88186D007BW
TGACTGGTACTAATAGTCCGAAGGCTTACATTTTTTTCTGGGTATGTTTGTTGTTTGCGTCCACTGTATGGTTTTGAGGCAATAACCCTTGGGGGTTTTGTTGGGCGCTGCCCCTGTGGTGGGTGGTGTTGCATCGTAGGTTTACGGTGGTTATAGCAAGAGGGAAACACCCGGTTCCATCCCGAACCCGGAAGTTAAGGCTCTTTGCGCCGATGGTACTGCACTGGTGACGGTGTGGGAGAGTAGGTCACCGCCGGTTTTTATAGTGGGATACAAGGAAGTCCTGGACGTTTGTCCAGGACTTTTTTGTTTTAATCAACCAGTTACAAAGCAGCTATTTCCCACGTCCTTTCATAGATTCCTCGCACCTTATCCACCACCGCTCCCATACACTCATTGTTTCCTGTGAGACTAGCTGGAGCGTCCGGAGAAGACCAGATATCCCCACCGAATCGCGGTAGGCTTGAACCTATCAAGAACGCACGTATGAAAGTGAGGCACATCTGTGTCTAAGGTAAAGCCCACCACTGACGCCCGCGAGCGTGCCCGCCACGTGGCGGCACAGCAGGCCAAGAAAACCTCAAAATCCTCCACTCGCTGGATTCAGTTCACCGTCCTCGGTGTGGTTGCCCTCATCGTCGCAATCATCGCAATTGTTGTGGTCAACGGTAACCGCAACCAAATCGCAGATGTAGGCCCGGTGCCTTCCTCCGCTAACCAGTACGGCGGCATCGTCATCACCGCAGATGGCATCCAACAGAACACCAGCACCGAAGCCATCCGCGACAGCAACACCCTGGGCACCACAGAAGCCACCTACACCCTAGAAGATGGCTCTGAAGCAAAAATGCCGCTAGGAGTAGCCCTCCCTGAAGAAGCAAACAAGAACGGTGAACCCGTACGCCTGACCATCTTCCAGGACTACGAATGCGTCCACTGCGCCGACTTCGAAGCCCAGAACGCAGACATTATCGCCGAACTGGTAGCCAGCGGCGACCTCACTGTGGAAATCCGAAACCTGACCTTCCTCGACGCCCACAGCCCCACCTTCTACTCCGCCCGGGCCAACAACGTTGCCTACTCCGTAGCTAACCAAGTATCAGCCGAAGACTTCCTGAACTTCCAGAAAGAAATCTTCACCCACCAGGGCACCGGTGGCCTCTCTAACGAAGAACTCGTTGCTATCGCTGAGAAATACGGGGCAGATGTGAAGGACGACGTCACTAACAACACCTGGCGTCCTTTCATCCAGACCGTCACCCTCGAATCAGCCACTAACGGTATTAGCGGCACCCCCACCGTCTTCGCTGACGGTGAGCTCTTCAACTCCAACGACTTCAACGCCTGGATCAACCAGAAAATTGAGGCCAAGAAGAAGAGCTAAAACTTACATTGGTAAGAGGCCCCCGCAGGGCTTGCTGCCCGTATAAGAAGCTAAGCCGATAAATACAGTCATGGGGCAGCTACAGGCCTTTTCCTACGCTCAGTGGCTAGGGAAAGGGCGTAGCTGCCTCTTTCTGTGCCTAGACTGTAAAACCCACTACCAGCGGGATTCCAGACTCCGCCGGTGCGGCCGTCCGCCCCGTCACCGGGAATATGCGCAAGCCCGAAATATCAGGTACACTGGAAAAGTCTTGCCTCCTTAGCTCAGCTGGCCAGAGCACCTGTCTTGTAAACAGGGGGTCACCGGTTCGAATCCGGTAGGGGGCTCTCTTTATGCCCAAAATAGGGTGAACCGGTGACCCTTCGGAGCCGGTTTTGTTTTCTCGCGCGCTCGGAATCCGGCCAGACCCAGAGGTAAAGTGGCCTAGTACCCACCTCATAGAGATAAGGCCCAAGCCCGCATGCTCTCAACTCTCGGACGAGATGAACCTATCCGCTACATCGCCCTAGGCGACTCCTTCACCGAAGGCGTAGGCGATCACGCCCCTGAACGCCCCAACGGGGTGCGCGGCTGGGCCGACAGAGTCGCTGAACAGCTCATGCTGGCAGATCCCAAGGCCCAATACGCCAACCTAGCAATCCGCGGGCGACTGCTAGTACCCATCATCGAAGAACAGCTAGAACCTGCCCTAGAGCTTAAACCCAACCTAGTATCCCTCGTCGGTGGAGGCAACGATTCCCTGCGCCCCGGCTTTGACGTGGACTCCCTGATGGTACGCTACGATGCGGCCTTTAAAGCCCTGCTCGAGGAGGGAGTTAAGGTCTTTACCATGACCGGTTTTGACCCCGGGCCCAAGGGCTTTTTCAGCGGTAACCGCGCCCGTGTGGCTCTCTTCAATGAGCTTTTACGTGAAGTTGCAGATAACCGTGGCGTCACCGTCGTAGACTACTGGCGCATGCACGAGCTGCTGGATACGCGCTACTGGGCCCCGGACCGCCTCCACATGAACGCGGCCGGTCATACCCTCACCGCCCGCCGAGTACTAGAAACTCTCAATGCAGAAAACATCGGTATCGGCGATCCCACCATCCCCGAGCCACTGCATAAAACCCGCCTCCAAGAGGCCCTGGATGGCGCTAAATGGGCCCGAGAATTTGTGGTCCCCTGGATCGGTCGCCGCCTACGTGGCACCAGCTCAGGGGACAGTATCAGCCCCAAATACCCCACTTGGACCCGCTTTGACCTGCTACCCGAAGAAGCACCTGCCACCCTTTAACAGGTGAGCTCTAGGATTAAAAGACTTAAGCTGTTAACATCACACTTAAGATTACACGCTTGTAATTTACCTCTGCGGCAGGGGAGGACGTTGGTGCCTGGCACCTTCTGCCAAGGCGGGAAAGCGCGGTTTAAAGCCTGAGATGACTTGCGAAAAGTTAAATCCCCGGTAGAATTGATGGAAGGTTCAAACGCACCAATGAATCATGAGAAGCAGCTTGCGCACACCGGAGCAGGTAGCACCAGCACCGGCTGGCGCAAGCTTTTTGTTGGGCTCATAGGTTGCGTGGTATCCCGTAATTACCTAGACTTTAAGGCTGTTCGTAGTGGTGGCAACACCTCTCGTGCACCTAAGCTTCACCGTTTTTCCCGCGGCAGGGATTCTCATCGGCCTCTCACCCGATGGCGGATCTCAAACACTCTAGCCTTGGAGAATAACCCGGTGCTCTACCTATAGGTGACGGGACGCCCATTGCTGATCGTCAGGAAACTGTCGAACGCCAACTGCGTACCGTCATTTCGTCAACATTTGGAGGAGAAAACTATGGCAGCTGTCTGCCAGGTGACCGGAGCTGTTCCCGGCTTTGGACACAGCATTTCGCACTCGCACCGTCGCAACAAGCGTCGTTTCGATCCTAACGTACAGAAGAAGAAGTACTACGTACCCTCACTTCGTCGCAACGTAACCCTGAACGTCTCTGCAAAGGGCATCAAGGTTATCGACGCACGTGGTATCGACGCAGTAGTTGCTGACATCCTTGCACGCGGAGAGAAGATCTAAACATGGCATCAAAGGCTAAGGACGTACGTCCTATCATCAAACTTAAGTCCACTGCGGGCACCGGCTTCACTTACGTAACCCGTAAGAACCGCCGTAACAACCCCGATCGTATGGTTCTCAAGAAGTACGATCCCGTTGTCCGCAAGCACGTTGACTTCCGAGAGGAGCGCTAAACAATGGCGAAGAAGTCCAAGATTGCTCGCAACGAGCAGCGCAAGGTCATCGTTGCACGCTACGCTGAAAAGCGCCTGGAACTGAAGAAGACCCTGGTTGACGAAAACGCAACCCCCGAGGAGCGCGAAGCAGCCCGCGTAGGCCTGCAGAAGCTGCCCCGCAACGCTTCACCCGTCCGCGTTCGCAACCGCGACCAGATTGACGGCCGCCCCCGCGGTACCTTCCAGAAGTTCGGCATCTCCCGTGTACGCTTCCGCGAGATGGCACACCGTGGCGAGCTGCCCGGTGTTACCAAGTCAAGCTGGTAATCTGTAGCTGATATGGTTAGCCTTGTGAAAAGGGCTAACCCAGCCACTCACTTTTTGAAAGTCTCAGGAGGAGCATTCAATGGCTAAGAACCGTAGCGAACTCGTTGCAGAGGTTGCAGAGAAGGCTGGCACCAGCCAGGCAGCAGTGAACGGTGTGCTTGACGCACTGTTCCAGGTCTTCGAAGCATCTGTTGCACAGGGCGAGAAGATCACCATCCCCGGCTGGATGGCAATTGAGCGCACTGACCGTGCAGCTCGTACCGGTCGCAACCCGCAGACCGGTGAAACCATTCAGATTCCCGCAGGTCACGGTGTTAAGCTGACCGCAGGTTCAAAGCTGAAGGCAGCAGTCTCCACCAAGAAGTAAATTTCTTGAACAGACTTTAGAAAGGGCCACCCCACGTACGGGGTGGCCCTTTTGCTATACCTACGGGAATAACCCACCACTGCCGTGAGATAATAGGCAGGCAAGACACACCCACCTGCTAGCCGGTGGGCACCTGCCGCGCCCACTTTCAACAGGCAAGGACAACTCCTATGTTTAAGGCACCTACAGCCTCTACCCGCACCTTCATCGCAGCCCTAGCCCTCGCTACCTGCAACCTACTGGCCATGCACCCAGCCTCCGCCCACGATGAGCTAGTATCCACCAACCCCACTGACGGGGCGACCCTCACCGAAGCGCCCGCCAGCATAGAACTGACCTACAGCGGCGACATTATGGACGTGGACGGAGCCAACCAGGTGCGCGTCACCAACACCGCCGGTGAAAGCGTCACAGACGGCAGCCCCCAAGTAGAAGGCACCGGAGTCACCCAAAACCTAGCACCCACCAATGATGACACTTACACCGTCACCTGGAGAGCCGTCTCATCCGACGGCCACCCCATCCAGGGAACCTTCACCTACACCGTAGAGCAGGGCAACAATACAGCCAGCTCTGCTACACCGGTCACAAGCCCAGGGGATGCTGAACCCTCAGCAGAACACACCGGCAGTACCAACACCACCACAACCGCTCCTGACCCCATGAGCCAGGTAGGGGAGGGGCTACCCACCTCTCTCAAAGCCATGCTGGCCCTCCTGGCAGTAGCAGCCTTAGGTTCAGCGCTAGTAATCGTACTGGCTAAAACCAAACGCCAGTAAAACAGCTAACTCCCACCCCGCCTTAAAGACCCTCAAGAAGAATCAGGTATGAACATGGCAGCACACGAGATGGTGCGGGGCCTCAAAAGCCACTGGATATGGGCCTTCCCCCTCGCCTCCCTCCTAGCCCTGGTAATGACCCTACCCATCACCGGCTCAACCTCCGCCACAGACCTAGCGGACGCCGGTGCCCTAGTACGCTGGGGCCTGCCAGTAGCCGAGAGCCTCCGCAACTTCTCAATGGCCGCAACCATGGGCTCTATCATCTTTGCCCTAGGCCTGGTGCCCCGCTTCCTTGACTCAGCTAAAGGCCAGACCAAGATCAACATGGCCCATGCCACCGATGCAGCCCAACGGCAAAAGAACCTGCACCGCACTGAACACCCAGCTTTTAGAAGAACCCTGACACTGGCGTCCGCATCTTCCATCACCTGGACTATCGCCGCCATTACCGTACTCATTTTCAACTACGCCAGCATCACAGGCCGCTCCCCCTCCAGTGGAACCGAGTACACCTCAGAACTCATCAGCTACATCACCACCATCGACTCCGGCAAACAAGAAGCCACCAGCATCATTGTGGCCGCGACCGTAGCAACCCTCGTCTGCGCGGTACGGTCACTGACCGGTCTACTGCTAACCCTGGGCCTATCCATGATCAGCATTGTGGCCATGGCCCTAGGAGGGCACTCCTCAGGCGGTAGAGACCACATGGGGGCAGTCAACTCCCTGGGCCTACACCTCGTAGGGGTAGTGCTCTGGTGCGGCGGGCTGATGGTACTAGCTTTCATCTCCCGCGACATCACCGGGGACCAAGCAGGCACCGGCACCCTCACTGAGAAGCAGAGAGGGGCGGTGCCAACGTCCGCCCGGCGTGTGCCCCTGGCCCTTGCGGTGCTGAGCCGCTACTCCGCCCTAGCCCTGCTAGGGTTCCTACTACTAGCTGTCTCTGGCGCCATCAACGCCCTGGTGCGCCTCAACACCCTGAGCGAACTCTTCACAACCACCTACGGGGCGCTAGTAGTCGCCAAAGTCATGCTCACCCTGGTACTAGGGGCAATCGGCGTCATTCACCGCCTACGGCTACTGCCCATGATGCGCTCAGGCCTCACCAGCGCTACCCGAGGCATCTGGTCCGCTATCGCCTGCGAACTGATCATTATGGGCGCCGCCAACGGCCTGGCTGTCTCCCTCTCCCGCACCCGGCCCCCCGCCCCCCAGACCCTGGACGCTCACGCCGAGCCCGTCCGCATCATCACCCTCTACGACATGCCCCCAGAACCGCACCTCACCCAGTGGTTCACCCAGTGGCGCTTTGACTGGTTCTGGGTAGCCTTCATCAGCTTCGCAGCCTTCGCCTACATCTGGGCCCTGCACAAAGTACGGCACAGCGGCGGGCACTGGCCCATGGCCCGCACCATCTCCTGGTTCCTGGGCCTTCTGGTGCTGCTCTACATCACCTGCGGCGCCCTGGCCGTCTACTCCAAGGTGCTCTTCTCCGTGCACATGGTAGAGCACATGCTCCTGACCATGGTCTGCCCCATCTTCCTAGTACTCGGGGCCCCCGTTACCCTATTCTTGCGTGCCTTGGAACCTCGCGCCGATGGCACCCGCGGGCCGCGCGAATGGATCCTACGCCTGGTACATTCAGGCTGGTCTAAAGTAGTCACCAACCCCATCTTCGCAGCCGTTCACTTTGCCGGGGCAATCGTCATCGTCTACTTCACCCCCCTCTTTGGGGTCATGCTGCGCTACCATGTAGGCCACGAGTTCATGCTGATTCACTTCCTGCTGACCGGCTACATCTTCAGCCTGGTGCTCATCGGCATAGACCCCCTGCCCCACCGCCCCACCTACCCCATGCGCCTGATCATGATCATTGCGACCCTGGGGTATCACGCCTTTGTGGGGATCTCCATCATGCAAATGGACACCTTGCTTCAAGCCTCCTGGTTCGGTAATTTAGGACGCCCCTGGGGCCTATCTGCCATTGAGGACCAGAAACTAGGGGGCTCACTCATGTGGGCTATCGGCGAGATACCCACCATGATTATTGCCGTCGCTGTTGCGGTGCAATGGTCCATGAACGATAAGAAAATACAAAAACGAATCGACCGCCAAGCCGACCGTGACGGTGATGCCGAACTGAAGGCCTACAATGACATGTTCGCGCAACTAGCAGAAAAGGACGCCCGCCGCCGCTAAAGGCCCCTAGGGTAGACTGAAGCCTACACACGATAGACCAAAGCCCGGGCAGAATATTCTGCCCGGGCTTTAGTCATATCCTTTTCCCTCAAAGAACCTACCTACGCGGAGGCCTGGCCCCAAGGCTGAGTAGGGTGGGCGGTCGTCCCAACCGGCTCAGCAAAACGAGTGCCGCCGGACTTTGCCTGGCCACGGACTGAAGGAACAGTAGGGATAGGGTCACTGAGTGGGCTGACCTGCTCCAGGCGGGCAGAAATTTGAGAGATCTTGTCAAACAAGGTCGATGACGAGGGAGCTGCAGCGTGCTGGGTCATGAGAAGCCTCCAAACATCGTTAAAGATGAAATACAAAGGGCGGTAAAGAGCCAATAAAACTCTGCACCAGGCTCAAAAGCCTCTTTAATGTAACCACCCTCAGACCGGATTTCTCTCCCGTTTAGCTGGGAGAAACCTCGTAAAAAAACCGTTTGGGGGACACCGCCGACGAACCTCACCTGGTACGTGATCTGCGCGCAGTGAACTAGGCGAAAGCTCACCTAACTATCCGGGGTAAAAGTAAGAGCCTCACCGTCAGCCGTGAGGGAACCAGCAAGCGTGAACATGACGGTCTCAGTGACCTGCTGGGTCTTACCGGTATAAAGATCAAGCTCAGTAAAAGAAATCTCTGCCTCACCGCTGCTCTTACCCAGCGCCCACTTACCCCCAGCCAAAGTAACCTGGGCCTGAGGGTACTCGGTCACCAGCCAGGTAACATCGCCATCGACCCGGCCCGAAAAATCGTATTCAAAAGGGCAACCGGCAGGGTAGAGCGAATTCTTTGTAGCACAGGTATCAAGATAGGTTTTTACCTGCTGCTGCACCGACGTTGCCGCAGTTTCTGAGGGGGTTAGCTCTACAGCCAGGGGCAAGGGCTCACCGGCCGGTGCTGTCACCGCCACCGTCTGCGAACTGGCGGTGTAGAGAGCCGACTCATAAGTGACCGTGTAGGAGCCAGGGTAGAAAACCGCAAATTCCCGTGCACCACCCTCAACCGAAACCTTGGTGTTGTTGAGAGTAGCTGCCTCCACCGAATTGGAGGTAACTTCTACGGTTGGCAGCTCACTGGCATCAATCTGCCAGCGGTCAAAAACACCCCAGTGAGAACCCACCTTATGAAGATGAAAATCCGTGCTACCTTCCTGCCCCTCTAACGTATAGGTAACGGTCACAGTAGCCCGCTCCCCACCATCGGTTACCGTAACCGCCTCAGCGGAGAGATGTTTCATCCCAGTCAAAGACGCCTGCAGGGCATCCCCATCGAGCATAGCGACGCTAGCCTCTGGCACCTGAGCCCCCAAAATACCCAGGGCTTTAGAGCCATCCCCCTCTCGCACAGCAGCGAAATAGGCGCGCACCTGCCCCTCAGGGCCGTACACCAGACGGTTGATAAGAGCTAAGGACGCCAAAGCAATGAGGATGGCAGCGAGTACGCCCACCAGCCACCAGGCTAAGACACGGTCTACTGAAGTTCTAAAATGCACCACCCTTTAAATGTAGCTCACACACGCTTACACCCCGTTTGTGTCAGACTGCCGATAGAGTAGAGCCATGGCAGAACACGCTCACCAGGTACCCGACAAATACGGGGCCGTCACAAAGATTTTTCACCCCCGCATCAACTCTTACCACCGCCGCCTCATCGCGGGCCTACCTGCGGGCGTCCTGGCTTTAGCCTGTATCTGGTTCATGCTGGCCAAGCGCCCCACCCCAGTCTTTATGGTGCTCCTAGGGCTTATTACCTTAGGCGCGCTCTTCGCGATCTACTCCACCTTGCGCCCACAGATTGTGGTGAAAACCCAGACCCATGTGCTGAGCGGGCGACTCTTTGGCTGGCAGGCCGCAGAACTTGACCACATCTCACAAACTGTTTTCGCTGAACGCCTGACCCCCCGCCAGGCTGCTACCAAGGAACTAACTGGCATAGCAGCCCTACGCTATAAAGGGGTCCCTGCCCTGTGGGCTGTCAACGCTAAGAACAAGCGTATTTTCCGCCTCGATGGGCGCATCTGGGATGCTAAGACCTTGCGCTCTATTGCCACCTCTATCGCCCCGCAGACCACCGTCTACCAGGCCATCAACGTGACTCAGATGAACAAGCAACACCCCGGCCTGGTGACCTTCAACGAACTCCACCCCGGCTGGAAATCCACCACCGTAGGGGTTATCTCCCTGCTCTTCCTACTAGCCCTACTTGTTGCTGCGGTAGTACCGGAAGAGACCCTACAACAGTTCAACATTCTCTAGCACGGCGCTCGCTCATAAAAAATCTCGCTCATAAAAACTATGGCCCGGTGCCTTCCCCCCCCATGAACCAGGGAAAGCACCGGGCCTGAGTGCACCTAGAAAGGACCGGACTCAGCACCACTAGACTCAGCACCACTAGACTCAGCACCACTAGACCCAGCACCACTGGGCCCAGAACTACTGGCGCTCGATAACGATAGTTTCGTACTCCCCATCATCTACCGCCTCGGCATCAGCCTCTACATGGTTGTAATAGTCGGCGTTGACTTCAGTAATGATGTCTTCAATAAAACTAATGACCTTATTACCGCCAAAGACGGGGCCGCCTGCTAGAAGACCGTCCGCCCCAAGAGCAAGAGAGCCGGGGGTGCCGCTGCCGAAGAGGGCTTGAGTTTTAAAACCTGGATCAACAAAACACTGCACATCGGTGGTAAAAGTGAAATGCTGGATATTGCTGTCAGTTGATACCACAGGGTGAACACCTAGCATAGGTAGCTGCTGCTGCCACTCATCAATCTTCGCGATGACCTCGTGGCAGTGGCCGCAACCGGGAGAAACCCAGATGAGGACGCGTGCCTGCTGCGCAGCAAGCTCACGAAGCGTCGTGGCCTGACCGGTGCCAGGCTCCTGGGAAGGGTTTGTTACAGGGTAATGGAGAGCAGCATAGGGGATAGGGGTACGCACATATTCACCCTGCTCATCCACAGGAAATTCGAGGGCAGAGGGGGCACCCTCTGTGCCACTTACAGGAACAAGCTCAGAACGATAAATGGCCCAAAGAGTCAGCGAGGCCAGACCTGCACCAATGACCCACAGCCAGCCATGAGCATCAAGAGCCAAAAGCATGGTGAAAGCTGACCCGCCGGTGTTTAAAGCCCCGATGAGCGCGCCACAAGCAGCCAGCAAAAGGGCAGTATTGCGCACCAGAGTGTACACCGAGATAGGAGCAGTAGATGCTGAACCGAAGCAGTTACAGCTAGCGGTATTACCCTGAACAACGGCCCGTGCAATGAACACCCAGTAGCCGATAAAAAGCAGTACAGCAGCTACGGCAGCGAGCACCTGGATAAGACCGGGGGCAAAGAAAAGGACGGCTGCTAGCGCCAGCTCTGCCCAGGGCAGGGTACGTGCAACCAGCTTGACCGGTAACCATTGATCTAACTTGAGGTTGACGATAGCGGTGACGGTGCTGGCAGGCTCTTTAGCCTTGGCGTAACCGCTCACCGCCAGCGTCACGATAATGGTGAGCGTACAAAGCACGAGGGGAGTCATAGTCTGCTTTCATGCGAGTGACATAAGATGATGTGCTCTTAAGATTACTCTTTTGCACCACCCTGGTAGGGGTGTACTACGCCACTAGTTCCTTTCCCTATTTCTTGAATATCTGCGGTAGGGCAGCAGCAAGGGGCCGGTAGAGTACGGTATTTTTGAAGTGTGCTATTTTCTGATCAGGATATCCGCAAAGAAATTGATGCTGGGCGCATTGCCCTAGAGCCCTACGACCCGTCAATGATTCAGCCCGCCTCGGTGGACGTCCGCATTGACCGCTTCTTCCGGCTCTTCGATAACCATAAATACCCCTACATTGACCCTTCGCAGGCTCAAGAAGATCTCACCCGCTTGGTTGAGGTTGCACCCGATGAGCCCTTTGTGCTGCACCCGGGTGAATTCGTGCTGGGCGCCACCTACGAGAAGGTGACCCTGCCCGATAACATCGCGGCCCGGCTTGAAGGTAAATCGTCTCTGGGGCGTTTGGGGCTGCTCACCCACTCCACCGCCGGTTTCATCGACCCCGGCTTCTCGGGGCATGTAACCCTGGAACTGTCGAATATGGCGACCTTGCCGATTATGCTGTGGCCCGGCTCTAAGGTAGGTCAGCTCTGCTTCTTCCAGCTCACCAGCACCACCGAACACCCCTACGGTTCAGGAGCCTACGGTAACCGCTACCAGGGCCAGCGTGGCCCTACAGCCTCGCGTAGCTACCTCAACTTCCACAAAACTCTCATCCCTACCGACACCTCAACCAGCTAAAGGAGCCCCATGCGCGGCTTGTTGCTTCACCCTGCAGACGTTCCGGTGCTGGTGGTCTTTGAGGACGCCTCAGACTGGTTGTGGGAAGAAACCTTGCGAGCCTGGGGGTCCCTGGCCCCGCAGGTCATCGATTCTGTGACTGACGCTGACACCGAGGGCCTGCGCCTAGTCGTGCTAACCCAGCGTCCGGGGACTGAAACGGTAGCTGCCTACCCCAAGAGCCTTGAGGTCACCACCATCGATAGCTCTGATGAGAAGCGGGCTGCAGAGCGCCTGACAGTGCAGGTGACTATGCACCTCCTTAAAGCGCACGCTGGTAAAAAGCACCTGCTGCATGCTGCTGCCCTGGGGAATCCTGAGAGCAAACAAGCTGTGGGGCTGGTAGCCGCCTCTGGTACAGGCAAGACAACAGCAGCCAGAAAGCTTGGGGCCTCCCTGACCTATCTCAGTGATGAGACGGCTGTCATCAACATCGATGACTTGAGCATCATGCCCTACCCTAAGCCTCTTTCGGTGATTGAGAATGAGAATGAACCCAAGGTGCAATATGACCCGGCCCAGCAAGGCCTGAAAGTCGCTGAACCGGGCAGTACCTATACCCTCTCGCACCTGGTTATCCTCGACCGGGATAAGACCGGCCAGGCCCCGGTAAGCTGGGAACGCCTACCCCTAGATGAGGCCCTGTTTGCCATTGTTTTACAGTCTTCAGGGGTGCAACAGATGCCGCGGGGGCTAGAGGAACTAGCTCGTCTGCTCAACCGCGTAGGCGGAGCTATCAAACTGACCTATAGCGAAATTTCTGACACAGTTCCTTTCTTTGAAGAACTTCTTGCTGGGCAAGAAAAAGCTGCTCCTTTGGTGCAGGAGTTTCTATATCAGGCAGCGCCGGTTACTGGGTGCGAGGACGAGCGTGAGCAAGAAGCGCTCGCAGACGGTACAGCCTATTTCCGCCGGGCTGAGGGTACTGAAGTTTTAGCTATTGATGAGAAGTTTCTGCTGACAACTAAAGGGATTCTTTCTCGAATCTCTATTACTGCGTTTGATATTTGGACTTTTCTTGAAACCCCTCGCAGCTACGAAGAAGTGTACGAGAAAATGCAGGAACTCTACGGCGTCATTGACCGTGAAAGCTTTAGCGTGGCGGTAGAAGAGATGGTGAAGACTCAGATGATTGTGCCTTATGGAGAATACTCCTCTGCGCCATCAGTGAGTTCGCACCGTGAGTAAGTCAGAAGGTAAAGAAGGGGGCCCAGCTATGAGGCTGGGCCCCCTTCTTTCTCTTCTTAGAGCTATTTTCTTTTCTTAGAGCTGCTTGTGCTCAGGTGCCGATAAAGTAGCCTGCTGCGGGTCCTTAATAGGAATCATCAACAGTAGGCCAGCCAGGAGCACAATGACGATGCCCATGATGCCCCAAACCTGGCTGTCCATCAGGGTGACGAAAGTGCCAAAGAGGGCAGGGGCTAGGAAGCTGGCGGCGCGGCCGGTGGTGGAGTACAGCCCGTAGATTTCGCCCTCTTGGCCTTCTTCTACCAGACGCCCCAGGTAGGAGCGGGCTGCTGACTGGGCAGGGCCCACAAAGGCGCAGAGGGTGAGGCCGCAGACCCAGAACATGGTGGCTGACGGCCACGCCAGTAGGGGGAGAGCCGCTGCCATGAGCGCCACCAGGGAGAAAATGATGACGCGTTTGGGGCCAAAGCGGTCATCGAAGAAGCCACCGAGGACGGCCCCGGCACCGGCGACGATATTGCCGAAGATGGCAAAGATAATGACCCGATGAGTGCTAAAACCAAAGGAACCTGCCGCGAGTATGCCACCGAAGGCGAAAATGCCGTTGAGACCATCACGGAAGACAGCAGAAGAGACCAAAAAGTAGAGAGTGGTGGGGGCCTGGCGGTAGAGTCTGCCGATGGTGGCAAAGAGCTGCCGGTAGGAGGCCAGAACACCTGCACGGGGGACGTCCGCACGCACCGGCTGCGGCAGAGAGCGCACCTTAAGAATCAGGGGCAGAGAGAACACCAGGGCCCAAACCGCTGAGAAGAGGGCAACAGCGCGGATGTTGAGGGAGTCGTCCTCGGTGATGCCCAGCAGGCCGGGGGATATGAAGCCAAGGAGCACCAGCAGCAGGGCCATAATGCCGCCAAAGTAGCCCGCAGCCCAGCCGATGCCACTCATCTTGCCGATGGTCTGCCGGGTGGAGATCGTGGGCAAGATAGCGTTGTAGTTCACTACCGCAAACTCGTTGACCAGGTTGCCCAGGGCAAGAAGAACAACACCCCAGATGAGATAGTCGGGGCTGGGTGCCACGAAGAAGCAGAGGGCCATGATGAGAACCAGAAGCAGACTATTGACAGTCAGCCAGAGGCCACGGCGGCCAGTGATATCAGCCCGCTGGCCTGAGAGCGGGGCGAGGGCTGCGATGCAGAAACCTGCGATGGTTAGGCCGGTAGAGAGAACTGCTGAGGTGTGTTCGGTGCTGCCAAAGCTGGAACTGGTGATGTAGACCGCAAAGACGAAGGTGGTCATGATGGCGTTGAAGCTGGCGTTACCTACGTCCCAGAGGGCCCAGGCTAGGAAGGTGGAGCGAGTCGCGGAGGTGGTGGCTCCGGGGCTGCCGGTTGCTGGTGTGGTCATGGCTATATGGTATCGGCTGAGCTTTCTTGATGGGCTAGTGAAACGGTTAATGAGATGCTAAATGCAGGCTGGCCCCGCTCAGCAGTGAGCGGGGCCAGCCGTAAAAGAGGGCTATCGGTCAGCTTAGACTTCAGCCTGTGAACCAGAATCAGAATCGACCTTAGTCTCAAGCTGACGCTGAGCGCGGGTGATACTGACCTTGATGATAGTGCCCACCAGGCCGGTAATCAGGGACCAGATGATGATGTCGCGCCAGCGCTCATCGTCATCGGGGTTATTGGCCGGTGGCTCATTGCCGGTAATTTTAGTCCAGGTTGCACTCAGGATTTTGTTGGACAAGGCAACACCGCCGAGTGAAGCAGCGGTTCCTACAATCTTGATGAGGGGGTTCATGGAGGTTCCCTTTCGGTAGCTGGTAGGGGGCTCTCAGAGAGCTACTGGCACTAACACTATCAGTACTGTGTAAATGTGGGCAGCTAGTGATACCTGCTGTCACAAAAGTTTGTATCTTTTCTTTGGCGGCATGACCTGCTTATACTACAAAGGCGTTCAGAAAGAACGTCCGCCCACGGCGGAAACGACAGGGGAGCGCCCACACCGGGCGCTGAGAGTGCACACGCAGACCCTCGAACCTGATCCGGTTAGTACCGGCGCTAGGGAGTCGAAAAAGCGGCAGGCTATGAGCCTTGCCTGTGCATGCCCCCTTTGCTGTACCACATCAAAGGAAGGCTTTATGTCTAAGAAATCTGCGCTGACCTGGCGCGTCAACGATATCGTTATAGCTTCTGTGCTGGCAGTTGCCTGCGCTGTTATCTTCTGGGCCTGGAACAACGGCGGCTATAATCTGGCCCAAACAGCCCTAGCCCTTGCCCCCGAATACGCCTCACTGGTGGGCGGCACCTGGCTGATTGCCGGCGTCCTCGGTGGTTATATCATCCGCAAACCCGGCGCCGCCCTCTACACCGAGCTGCTGGCAGCAATAATTTCTATGCTTCTTGGCAGTAGCTACTCTGTAGGAATTATTCTCTCTGGCCTGATCCAGGGACTAGGCACCGAACTCATCTTCTTACTCTTTGCCTATCGAATCTGGAACCTGGGAACCGCCCTCCTAGCCGGTGCCTCTGCCGGTGCCTTCATGGGCATCTCTGAACTCTTTATCTACTTTGCAGGTGTCTTTGAAGGCTCTAAGGCCGTGACCTATGCGGTATGCGGAATTATCTCTGGCACCGTGCTCGCTGGCCTGGTCTCCTGGTTACTCACCCACGCCCTGGCCAGCACTGGGGCGCTTGATTCTCTGGCTGCTGGCCGTGCCCGCCGCCGGGCTAGTAACCCTTCCCGCACACAGATTTAGAGCGGAGAACACAGCCATGCACATGCAGCAGGGGGCCCGCTTTGTGGCCCGCGATTTTGGTTGGCATCACCCTGGGCGGGCCACCCCCGCCTTTTCGGGGCTGAACTTTGAGATTGAGCCGGGGCAGAAAGTACTCCTGGTAGGCCCCTCCGGAGCAGGAAAATCAACCCTGCTGCACGCCATGGCAGGCCTGCTCGTTGATGAGGACGGCCAAACCCAGCTCGGTGAACTCACCGTCAACGGGCAGCCCCCCACCCAGGCGCGGGGGGCCTGTGGCCTCATGCAACAGGACCCCGAAAGCTCAGTGGTGCTAGCGCGAGTAGGTGATGACGTAGCTTTTGGGCCTGAGAACCTAGGAGTGCCCCGTGAAGAAATCTGGGGCCGGGTCACCTGGGCCCTGGACGCTGTCGGGTTAGGCTCTTTACCTCTTGACCGCTCCACCTCAGCCCTCTCAGGCGGGCAGAAGCAACGGCTGGGGCTAGCAGGAATCCTAGCCATGCGCCCCGGCGCCCTGCTACTAGATGAACCTACCGCCAACCTTGACCCTGCCGGCGTGCTAGAAGTACGCGACGCCGTACTAGCTGCCACCGCTGCCTCAGGGGCTACTCTGGTGGTTATCGAACACCGGGTCGGTATTTGGGCTGAACACGTAGACCGCGTGCTAGTTCTCAACGCCCAAGGCGGCATCAGCTATGACGGGCCAGCCCAGCAGGTACTTACCCAGGCCCGTGAACAGCTCATTGCCGGTGGGGTATGGGTGCCCGGGTATGTGCCCCACCCTCCCCGGGCAGCGCAGACGGGGGAGGACGTCCGCCCCGGGCAGGTCGCTGGGGGGCACACCCCGCTGCTTGAGGCCCGCGATCTAGCAATCACCCGAGAGCTACCCACCCGCCGCCAACGTAAGCAGCGCGCCCGCGCGCTCGCCGCCGGGCAGGTGCCCACCCTGGATCTGCCCACCGTGGCAAACGGAATTAACCTGACTCTGCACGCCGGGGAACACCTGGCTCTTCTAGGGTCTAACGGGGCAGGGAAAACCACCCTGGCCCTAACCTTAGCCGGGCTCATCTACCCAGCTGCTGGGCAGGTCTACGCCCACCAGGGGCTCACAGCAAGCCTGCCTGCCCGCTACCGCAGCACCGACCCGGCCAGCTGGCCCGCAGCCGAACTAGCCGACCGTATCGGCCTGGTCTTCCAGGAGCCAGAACAACAGTTCCTTGCCCCCACCGTGCGGGCAGAACTAGAATTTGGACCCCGGCACCTAGCCCGTGTACGCAAAGAAAAAATAGATGAGACCCGCCTGGCAGTCCGCACCGATGAACTTCTGACCCGCCTGCGCCTTACTCACCTAGCAGAGGCTAACCCCTTCACCCTCTCAGGAGGGGAGAAAAGACGACTTTCGGTGGCTACAGCTCTGGCTACTGAACCAAGGGTGCTGGTACTCGATGAACCCACCTTCGGCCAGGACGCCACTACCTGGGCCGAACTTGTCACCCTGATGAGGGAACTACTTGACCGGGGTCTTGCGGTCATCTCCGTAACCCACGATAAGGACTACGTAGCTGCCCTCGGCGGCCAGCACCTCACCCTGCAGAAAGCGGAAACCACCCATGGCGCTTGACCTCTTCGCACTCGGGCCCGCCCACCGTAGCCGTGCCGGAAAACTCAACGCCGGCACCAAACTACTGGCCACCTTCCTCCTATCTATAGGGCTGCTCCTCATCAAAGACTGGGGCACAGCCCTAGCCGTCTTCGCCCTGGAACTGGCCCTGTTCAAAGCCTGGGGCATCCAGCCCCTCGCCCTGCTGGCCCGCTTCTGGCCCCTACTGGTAGGCGCCCTGCTCACAGGCTGGTCCACCTCGCTCATCGCCGAAAAAACAGGAGAAACAGTCCTACAGGTAGGATTCATCTGGATCACCACCGACTCCCTGGCCATGGGTATCTCCCTCATGACCCGAGGCCTGGCCCTCATCCTGCCCAGCCTCCTACTGATTACCACCACCGACCCCACCCACCTGGGCGACTCCCTCGCCCAAACAGCCAAACTTCCCGCCCGTTTCGTACTCGCTGCCCTAGCGGCCCTACGCCTACTGGGTCTCATGTTCAGCGAATGGCACACCCTGGGCCAAGCCAGGCGAGCCCGCGGACTAGGCGCCAGCGACTCCCTGCCCCGCCGCGTCCGCACCCTGGCCGGGCAAACCTTTGCCCTGCTGGTCCAAGCCATCCGCCGCGGAACCCGCCTAGCTACCACCATGGAAGCCCGAGGCTTCGGTGCAGGGCCCCGCACCTGGGCCCGCGTGCCTGTCTACCAGCGCGATGACGCGACCTTCCTGCTGTGCTCCCTAGCAATTCTCATGACCGGGTACCTGCTATCGGCAGCTGCCGGGACCCTGACCTGGGTGTGGCAGTAACAATAGGATGTAACGCGTCCATCCCTTTGAGAAAAGACAGGCCATCGCGTTAGAGTAAAAATATATAGCCGGTCACCAAACCCCACGGTTGGAAGAGCCGGCCTTCATGCTTCTCAGTCTCTAGCCCAAACGACGTGAAGCACGCTCGCACCGCGTATGGTGCTCGCATCAGATGCTCCCGCCGATAACCTGCAAGCCAGGTTGCCGCGGGAGCATCAGAGTTAAGGGCTAATCTTAGAAGTATGACTACAACCGTTGTGATGCTAACCCCAGAAAATCCCGCTGGTGAACTGGTTGACGCCACCACCCCCCTCATCAACATTGAAGATCAGGGGCTCACCCGAGGCGACGGCGTCTTCGAAACTATGCTGGCTGCCAACCGCCGCGTCCGCAAATTTGAGGCTCACCTGGCCCGGCTAGCAAGCTCCGCCCGCCTGCTCGATTTGCCCCTACCTGCCGAAGAAGGCCTACGCGCCGCCGTGCAACTAGCTCTCGATGCAGCAGCCCAAGGCCCCCAGACCGTGCTAGGTGAAGAACACACCGTCAAAATCATCATCTCGCGCGGCACCGTTGAAGCCGGCCCCCACACCTGGGTTACTGTGGCCCCGTCCTCACCCACCATTTTGCGCCAGCGCCAGCAAGGGGTGCGGGCCATGCTCCTACCGCGCGGCCACGACCCAGCAGAAGACTCCGCCTACCCCTGGCTCTTAGCCGGTGCCAAGACTCTCTCCTACGCCATCAACATGTCGGTGCTACGCTATGTGCGCAAACACGGCGCAGATGATGCCATCTGGGTCACCGAGGACCGCCGTATTCTTGAGGGGGCAACCTCATCTGTCATCCTCGCCAAAACTGAAGGCCAGAAGAAGGTGCTCTACACCCCCGAACCCTCCCACGGTATTCTGCCTGGCACTACTCAGGGCGCCATTTTTGCTGGTGCCCGCGCAGCCGGGTGGGAACTGGGCTACGGGCCCCTCTACCCCCAAGACCTACTAGAGGCAGATGCTCTCTGGCTGGCCTCCTCCGTGCGGCTTCTTGCCCCCGTCACCCACCTCAACGGCACACCCCTGGCCACTAGCCCGCAGCTCACCGAAGAGCTGCTGGGCTACCTGGCGCGGGGGGTAGATATAGATAACCGGGAAACTTACCTGTAGCCGCAAACCCCTCCGGGCCAGTGCTAGTGCTCTTGGGCGGGAAGATAGCGGACGTCCGCGCCCGCATAGGCGCTGGCGTAGGCTGTGAGTAGCTCGGCTTCTTGTTCCGCCCACATCTCCCAGTAGGGGAGGTAGATTTCCCCATCTCTAGCTAGGGCCCGCTGCCTGCGGCGGGTAGCATCGAGTTCTACGAAAATGCCTACATCGTGGGCCCCGGTGAGAGCCCCTACCCCCTCAGCGATGAGCACGCCACCTGCTGCCTGCCAGGCGGCGGTAAAAGGGTGGGGGCCGGTGGGCTGGGAGGTGCCCCAATCCCAGCCAAACCAGTGGGGGGTTTGGTCTGTGGTGTTGGCGCGTCCGCTCACTACCGTTTGGGCAAGCTGCTGCCAGGCTAGGGCGGCCTGCGCTAACCCGCCCCACCCCTGGTAGAGGTCCTCCAGGTGAAAGACCTGGGCGGGGATGTTTTGCTCTTTGACCCAGGCAGCCAGCTCAGCCGACAGGGTGGTTTTACCTGACCCGCTGCGCCCATCAAGAGCTACTAGCAGTGGCCTCTCACCGTGTAACCGGTGGCGGGCCTGCACTACCACCTCACCTACGGCGGCTAACTCCCTTAGCTCAAGCACTCTATTCTCCTTCACCTCGCTATACCTTCTGCCCTCAGGCTACCGCACTGCTCATTATTCGGCGCTAGCTAGTTATGGTGGGTTTGGGCGTGCTCAATCACTCCGGGGACAGCGTTCTGAATCATCTGGAAGGTTTCATAGAAATCGCTCATATTACCGTACCAGGGGTCGTAGATACCTAGCTGGTCTAGGGGCTTATCTGTTAGAGCCGGGTCGAACTCGCGCATCAGGCGGACCTTGCTCGCTGCCTCATCGTTGGGCGCTAGGCGCTTGAGCTCCCGGTAGTGGTTGGTGTCCATGGCTAGTAGCAGGTCGTAGCGGTCAAAATCAGCGCGGGTAAACTGCTTGGCTTTGTGCGAGCCAGTATTGATGTTGAGTTCGTCCAGCACTTTTTTGGCGCGCCGGTCAATGGGGTTGCCCTTTTCTTCGTTCGAAATGCCGCTAGAAGCTACCTCTACAGTGAGCCCAGCTTGGGTAGCGGCCTGCTTAATGAGGTACTCGCCCATAGGGGAGCGGCAGATATTTCCGGTGCATACAGTCATAATTCGATACATAGTCACCATGTTCGCATGATGCCTTCGGTCAGAGCTGGGTTTAGGGAGAACCTGAATAAAAAGTGAGAAAAAGTTCGCTCTCAGGCGGAAAACTAGGGGCAATCTATGTATAGTCTTACAGGTACACACACTTGATGGTGCTACTCTCAGGCATTGCTTGCCCGGTTCATACAGCAGTGAACTGAAGATGAGTAGCACCAGACACTCAGTTTCTTGAGTTCTTTCGAGATGACGAAAGCCCCACAGGCCACACACCTGTGGGGCTTTTGCGTACCGCCTATAGAAAAATAAATAAAGCTGCATATACACCCGCGAAAGAGGAGAAGACTGCTCATTTTGGGTAAAGTTATTGCGAATACACTGTACATCTGAAGAATTGAGATTCTCCATGACCGACCAGCCCAATACCCCCAACCCCAACCAGCCCACCACCCCTAATGCTCATCAGCCTGCTGCTAGCCAGCCTGCTCCCATGGGCGGTGCTGCTCAGCCTGTTCCCGGTACTCAGGCACCCGATACTTTTGTAGGTGCCCCTGTAGGGCAGCCTCCCGTGAACCCTCAGAAGAAGAACACGGGCCTGCTTATTGGTGGTTTGATTGCTGTTGCTATCGCGATTATTATTATCGCTCTTCTTTTCCTGACCGGTGTCTTTGGCGGGTCAAGCAAGGTTTCTAGCTACGACAAATTCAAGGGTGGCATGCAGGAAGCTACTGCTGGTTCTGCCGCCTCTAAGTGTCTAGATAGCGCTGATACTGTCATAAAGTCAGAGATGGAGGATATTAAGGAAGAAGAAGCTCCTAACTTGAATGTAAACCCTGAAGACATTGGTATTTTCATGTGCTCCTCGGTTGACTTGAGCAACATGATGAGCATGTTGGAAGCTGATGACTCTACACCTTTAGTCATGGGCATCTACGCCGAGGGTAACCCTACAATTGATGAGGAACTATCTGATTTCTCTGAAGCTGACAGTGAGAATGGTTGGGCTGTTTACGGTGAAAACTGGGCGATTGTTGGTATGAACACCGAAGAAAGTGTCAAGGCTAAGCTTCTTGATGAGTTCAACGGTACAGAATCTGTACCGAGTAAATAAGAAGCTCCTATCTTCTGACTAGAGTCGGTGCCCTGCTGCATGCAGGGTGCCGACTTTTTTGTAGGCACTTTCAGGGTTTTAACAGGTGCGGACGCCCGTGCCTGCCTTGGTCTTGTAAAGGCAGGGTAAGTCTGACGTCAGCTCTGATTAACCTAAACTTTAGCTGCGCAAAAAAGTTGAGTCTTTTTAACTCAACTCTGTTGACTTCTCTCTGAAACGTGGCAAACTAGATATCAAGACAAGCGAGTTGAGCCTGCGCGGCTCAACTTGTTTGAAAGATTTACAGATAACCAACCTCTCAGGAGAAAAAATGTCACGTGCAGTAGGTATTGACCTCGGTACCACCAACTCAGTTGTATCAGTGCTCGAAGGTGGCGAGCCCACCGTTATTGCCAACGCGGAAGGCGCCCGCACCACCCCCTCCGTCGTAGCATTCTCAAAGGACGGCGAAGTTCTAGTAGGCGACGTCGCCAAGCGCCAGGCAGTCACCAACGTTGACCGCACCATCGCTTCCGTCAAGCGTCACATGGGCACCAACTGGACTACCGACATCGACGGCAAGAAGTACACCGCCCAGGAAATCTCAGCCCGTACCCTCATGAAGCTCAAGGGCGATGCTGAAGCCTACCTGAACGACAAAGTCACCGACGCTGTTATCACCGTCCCCGCCTACTTCAACGACGCTGAGCGTCAGGCCACCAAAGAAGCTGGCGAAATCGCTGGCCTGAACGTCCTGCGTATCGTCAACGAACCCACCGCAGCAGCCCTGGCCTACGGCCTGGACAAGGGCAACGAAGACGAACTGATTCTGGTCTTCGACCTCGGTGGCGGTACTTTCGACGTCTCCCTTCTTGAAGTTGGTAAGGACGACGACGGCTTCTCCACCATCCAGGTACGCGCAACCTCCGGTGACAACCGCCTCGGTGGTGACGACTGGGACCAGCGCATCGTTGACTTCCTGCTAGAGCAGGTCAAGTCCAAGACCGGCGCTGACCTCTCCAAGGACAAGATTGCCCTGCAGCGTCTGCGCGAAGCAGCGGAGCAGGCTAAGAAGGAACTGTCTTCAGCAACCTCCACCAACATCTCCCTGCAGTACCTCTCCGTTACCCCCGAGGGCCCCATCCACCTGGATGAGAAGCTGACCCGCGCCAAGTTCCAGGACATGACCGCAGACCTGATTGAGCGCACCAAGAAGCCCTTCAACGACGTCATCGCTGAAGCAGGCGTCAAGGTCTCAGACATCGCCCACATCGTTCTGGTCGGTGGCTCCACCCGTATGCCCGCCGTCACCGAGGTCGTCAAGGAACTCTCTGGTGGCCGCGAACCCAACAAGGGCGTCAACCCCGATGAGGTCGTTGCCATGGGTGCAGCCCTGCAGGCAGGCGTTTTGAAGGGTGAGCGCAAGGACGTTCTGCTCATCGACGTCACCCCCCTCTCCCTCGGTATCGAAACCAAGGGCGGTGTGATGACCAAGCTGATCGAGCGCAACACCGCAATCCCCACCAAGCGATCAGAGACCTTCACCACCGCTGAAGACAACCAGCCCTCAGTATCGATTCAGGTTTTCCAGGGTGAACGCGAATTCACCCGCGACAACAAGAACCTGGGCACCTTCGAACTGACCGGTATCGCCCCGGCCCCCCGCGGCGTGCCCCAGATTGAAGTTACCTTCGACATCGACGCTAACGGCATCGTGCACGTCTCAGCTAAGGACAAGGGCACCGGCACCGAGCAGTCCATGACCATCACCGGTGGTACCTCCCTCTCCAAGGAAGACATCGACCGCATGGTTAAGGACGCCGAAGCTCACGCCGAGCAGGACAAGGCCCGCCGCGAGGCCGCCGAGACCCGCAACCAGGCTGAGAACACCGCCTACTCCATCGAGAAGCTCATCAAGGAAAACGGCGAGAAGCTACCCGAGGACGTCAAGACCGAGGTCCAGGCCGACATTGACGCCCTGAAGGCTGCCCTTGAAGGTGAAGATGATGAGGCCGTCAAGACCGCTTTCGAGAAGCTGCAGGCATCTCAGACCAAGCTGGGCGAGGCTCTCTACGCCCAGGCTCAGGCAGATGCAGCAGCCGGTGAAGGCGCTAAGGCTGAAGATGACGACGTCGTTGACGCTGAAGTAATCGATGAAGAAGACGAGAAGAAGAACTAACCATGGCTGAGAACACCAACGAGCCCGCAGACAACCAGCCCGAGGGCACCGACCCTCTGGAGGACGCCTTCGCCGCCCCGGCTGCTGAAGGCCACCCCGAGCCCGAAGGTGTAGCCGCTGACGCTGCGGTAGACGAAGAATCTGCCGCAGCTAAGGCAGGCGATAGCGCAGAGGCAACCGAAAACGCTGACGCGGCTCTAGCCGCCGAACGCCTTGAGGATTTGCGCCGCCTTCAGGCCGAGTTCACCAACTACAAGAACCGCACCGCCAAGGAAAAAGACCAGCTGCGTGACTTCGTCATCGCCGACCTGGTAGCAGCCCTGCTGCCGGTCATCGATGATATTGACGCCGCCCGCAAGCACGGTGACCTTGAAGAAGGCCCCTTCGCTGCGATTGCCAACAAGCTCGAAGAGACCCTAACCAAGCAGGGCCTAGAGCGATTCGGTGAGATTGGCGAACCCTTCAACCCCCAGGTGCATGAGGCTGTATTGCAGCAGCCCACCAGTGAGGTTGAGCCTGACTCAGTCTCCATGGTTCTACGTAACGGCTATAAGGTGAAGGACCGTGTGGTCCGAACCGCCCAGGTAGCTGTTGCGGTAGCAGAATAAGGACGCGGGCGGGCACCCGGCCTGATAGGTCAGGCTGGGTGCCCGCCCAGTTTTACCCCTCTAAAAGACACTAAAAGACATAGGATCTACCTCGGAAGGAGAGGCACATGGCGAGTGAAAACTGGCTCCATCAAGATTTTTATAAGGTACTAGGCGTAGCCGAGGATTCCTCCGAGGCAGATATTAAGAAGGCCTACCGCAAGCTGGCCCGCAAGTACCACCCCGACCAGAACCCCGGTGATGAGGCTGCTGAGAAGAAGTTCAAGGAAGTCTCAGAAGCCTACGACGTGCTCTCAGACCCCAAGCAGAAGGAAGAGTACGACCAGATCCGCAAGTACGGGGCCGCGGGCTTCAGCGGCGCTGGCGGCGGTTTCCCCGGTGGTTTCCCTGGCGGCGGTAACTTCACCTACTCCACCAGTGGCGGTGCTGGCGGCATTAACATTGAAGATTTGCTCGGCGGCATGTTCGGTGGCGGCGCTGGTTTTGGTGGGGGAGCACGCTCTGCAGGTGGCTTCCCCGGCGCTGGCGGCGGTTTCCCCGGTGGTGGTTTCTCACAGCCAGCGCCCCAGGGGAAAGACGCGACCACTAGTGCCCGTATCACCCTCCAACAGGCCTATGAGGGTGCTGAGGTTTCAGTCTTCCGCCCCGGCGGCTCCCAAACCCAGGTGCGCCTACCGCGCGGCGTTAAGGACGGCCAGAAAATCCGTGCCCGCGGCAAGGGGCACCCCGGTGCCGGTGGGGCAGGGGACCTGATTGTCACCGTCCGCGTAGATACCCACCCCTACTTTGAGCGGGAAGGGGATAACCTGCTGGTGCGCGTGCCGGTCACTCTGGAAGAAGCTGTGAAGGGCGGCGTCATCGAGGCCCCCACCCTTGATGGTGGAAGCGTTAAGCTCCGCCTGGCCGCTGGCTCACCGGCAGGCCGTAAACTGCGCGCTAAGGGCCGCGGCTTTGTAACCAAGAAGGGTAGCGGCGATATGCTGGTCATCCCTGAGGTACAGTTGCCCACCAATCTCACTGCCGAAGCTGAAGCCGCCCTCGATGCCTTCATCGCAGCTGCCCCGCAAACTAACCCCCGTGAAGAGATGCTGAGGAAAGCAGGCGGTTAAACATGACATTGGAAGCCGATCGCCCAGTTTTTGTTATCTCTGTGGCCGCTGAGCTAGCCGGTATGCACCCGCAGACCCTGCGCCAGTACGACCGGCTAGGTCTGGTTCAGCCCCAGCGGGCCCCGGGCCGTGCCCGCCGCTATTCTGAGCGGGATGTGCAGCAGCTTCAGGAGATCCAGGAGCTTTCCCAGTCCGGTGTTTCACTAGAGGGTATTAAGCGCATCATGCAGCTTGAGAACCAGGTGGAGGCCCTGCGGACCCGCATTGTTGAGTTGCAGGCTGATAACGAGAATCTGCGCAATCGCCTTCAGGAGGGTTCTCGCGTTTTTGCTGCCGGTACCTCTGGTGGGGCTATGCATCTAGCTCGTGGCAAGCGTCCGGCTGCACGCTCTACCTCCCAGGCCGTGGTGCTCTACCGGCCGCGTTAAGCCTGCCATCTTAAAATATTGTGGCGGCACCCAAGGTTGGGTGCCGCCACAATCTTTAAGTCTACGCTAGTCAAGACCAGTTCTTCTAATTGTCTGGATAATTTAGCTGTCTAGCGTTAATAGACTGTCATTATCTTCTCTCTAGGCCGAATACTCTTGAAGCCACCTTTATAGCCAGTTAGCTTAGTTCTAGGAGCGGTTAATACTTCCGCTACCCCAACCGACTAAAAAGGAGTCGACCATGACCGAGGCCCAGCTCTCCACCAACAAGCCCTTTGACGCTCTTGACACTAAAGCACTCACCGCACCTGCGGCAGAGGGAGCAACTCGCGTCACCCTCACCATGCCCACCGAACGCGCAGGGCGAGACACCACCGGAAACTCCACCCGCTTCCGCAACCTCTTAGCTACCGCTCGCGAAAAGCTAGAAGCAAGAGACGTAGACGCAGAAGCACTGCTAGCACCAGCCCACGAACTCGTCGATGACCGTGACTACTGGCAGCACCAAGGCGACGGCCTAGCCGTCCTACTAGAAAACGGCACCATGACCGCCCTACGCCTGCCCCTGGACCTACCCGAAGCAGTCACCGTAGCAGGGGACTACGACCTCACCTCCCTAGTACCCCTGCTCAGCACCGACACCAGCTTGCACCTGCTAGCACTCTCCCGCAAAGACGTGCGACTCTTCGAAACTGACGGCACCCGCATCGGCCAAATCGACCTCAAGCACATGATCGAAAGCGAAGAGGACATCTACGATGACTACGATGTGCAGCGCACCCAACAGCAGGTACCCAAGGGTGGGGGAGTAGCAACCTTCCACGCCCACACCAACGACTCAGACACCGACCGCATCTACCGCGAACGCTTCTTGCGCAAGGTGGCCAAGGGCATCGAAGACGAGGTTAACGAACCCCTGCGCCACCCCCTGGTACTGGCCGGTATTGAAGAACTCACCAACGAGTTCCGCAGCTTCACCGAATGGGGCCAGGTACTAGAGACCACCATTAGCGACGGCCGCGTGGACGAGATGAGCGAAGCCCAGCTCCTGGAAAAGCTCCAGCCCGTGCTTCAAGAGCAGGCTCAGCACGAAACCCAGAGCCTCAACCAGCAGCTTGAGGACGCCCGCTCTGGCAAGCGCTACATCGGCGCAGGCGAAGTGCTCGAAGCAGCCAAGCAGGGCCAGATTGCAACCCTGCTGGTAGCAGAAGACGAGAAGGCCACCACCGGCGAAGGCCTGAGCGAAGCAGCCCAGGCTATCAACCTGGTACTACGCTCCGGCGGCGAAGTAAAGCCCCTGCCCGAAAGCTCCGAAGAGAACCTGGCAGCCATCACCCGCTGGTAGACCAACAATAAGAGCACGACAAGCGGCTCCTACCTAACTCGCTAGAGGTATAAAGCGCCCCACCGCAGTGCATGAGCCTGTGGTGGGGCGCCTTTTCTCTACTTTTACTACTGAACCCTTTTATCGACGAATAAAGGTCAGGTCATGGGCGCGACGCCCTGCCTCACCGGCCTTGCGCTCGAAACTGGTCACCACGCGTCCTTCCCAGCGCGGAGCCCAGCCACCGACCGGGTCCTCCTCAGTGGTGTTTTCACCGGCGTGGGCATTAGTGAAATCGGGGTGAGCTTCGAGTACCTCGCGCATGACCAGGGCATATTCCTCCCAGTCAGTGGCCAGACGCCAAATGCC
Source organism: Rothia sp. 88186D007BW (assembly GCF_053544215.1). NCBI lineage: Bacteria > Bacillati > Actinomycetota > Actinomycetes > Micrococcales > Micrococcaceae > Rothia > Rothia sp. 88186D007BW. The sequence goes on from NZ_JBPPTR010000004.1 coordinate 27,397, forward strand.
ACCGGGCTTGAGCACACGCGCTACCTTATCGGCAAAGGCAGGGGAGACCAGGCGACGCTTGTGGTGGCGGGCCTTGTGCCAGGGGTCAGGGAAGAAAACCCAGAGCTCATCAACAGAAGATTCCTCCAGCAGATGATCCAGCAGCTCAGGGGCATTGGCCTGGGCAACACGCACATTCTCAACACCGGCCTGGCCCATCTTCAGCAGCAGGTCAGCGATACCGGGGGTGTAGACCTCAACAGCCAGGAAGTTAGCCTCAGGTACCTGGGCAGCCCGATTGACGATAGCCTCACCCAGGCCGGAGCCAATCTCAACGACCAGGGGCGCGTCAGTGCGTCCGTAAAGGGCCTGCTGGTCAAAGGTCGCACCCTCAGCTACCGAAGTATCCCCAACGTTGCGGGGTAGGTCAAGCACATGGGTGGGGGCGTAGGCGTCCCAGGCTTTTTGGCGGCGGGCGGTCAGGCGGTCGCCGCGGCGGACGAAGGAGTAGGGCTGGCGGTGAAATTTTTCAGGGACCGGGGCGCTCAAATCTTCACCTGCTGCTGCACGTTCGGCTTTGGCTGCTAGATCTTGTTGTTGCTTCTTGGTTTCCATAACTCTCCTTGCGAGGTTGAGACAGATAAACCGGCGCACACGGAAACGCTAAGTGCCGCCGGTAGAGAAAAGAAAGGCGTCCCCAATTATATCGCCACAGATATAGACCGGGGCAGGCTGAAAACAGCCTGCCCCGGTGGAAGGTTCCTCATAGCTCTACTTAGTAGGTAACGCGGCCCTGGGTAGTACCCATGTGATCGGAGTTATCGTCTGAGTCGCCGTCCATCTCGTCAATTACAGTAGCGGATAGGAAGAGCTCATACTGGACGTTCCAGAAAGGCCAGTTGATGTAGTAGCGCAGGGGAATATCGACTGACTCGCCGGGCTGCAGAGTACCAGCAAAGGTCCAGACAAAGCTGGGAGAACCCCAGCCTGCTGAGCCTGCGTAGGTGAAGGTGACGCGGGAGTCGCTTGAATTGACCTGGGTTCCGGCCTGGTTAGAGCCGGTTGCATCCGTAAAGACGTCCTGCATGTCGCTGAGCAGGGTCCCTGTGGGGTTAACTGCTGGTACGCTACCAACATTGGTGATGGTCATGGTATTGGGAAAAGACGCGTAAGCGGCTACGTTAGTCGTGGTGGTCGGGCCCCGGTAAATAGGGGTGTCGTAGACAGGCTCAAAGGTTGACCAATCTACAGTGGGATCAGCAATCTGAATTGCCAGATCGGTGCGAGGAATCTCTTCAAAACTCGCAGCGTAAGCGGGAATTGCACTGGTAGCTAGGACGGCGGGAGCGGCCCAGGCGCTGGCCTTGAGCAGGGTGCGGCGGTGGGGTGTCAGTAAAGAAGTCATAGGTTAGTACATCTCTCGAAAGTCTTAGGCGAAACGGCCTGCTGCCAGCAGACGGTCCATGTTGCGTTCTGCGATAGCAGTAATGGTGACGAAGGGATTGACACCAATTTTGCCAGGAATCAGGGAGCCGTCCATAACAAAGAGGCCGGGCACACCCTTTACTTCACCGTTGAGGTCGGTGGTTTCACCGATGACGGCACCGCCGAGCGGGTGGTAGGTGAAGTAGTCGGCGAAGGTCTTGCCACCCTGGAAGAGACCAGAGTTGTAGGAGGTGCCGGGGTTGGCCGCGTTCATCTTGTCCATGAAGGCTTTGGCTGCGGCAACACCGGGGGCTGCCTTGGTGGAGTCCCAGTCGAGGTCCATGGAGCCGGTAGAGGCGTTCCAGGTGAAGGTGCCCTTGTTGGGGTTGTTGGTGATAGCCAGGTAGAGGCCGATGCGCATATCTAGGCCTGCAGGGAAGGGGGCAAGCTCTGCGAAGACTGAGTTGGTGGAGTTATCCCAGTTGGAGATGCCCATGGCAGGGATTCCTGACTGGTAGCCGCCGGTAGCAGCATTGACGTTGCGGGCTACCATGATGTTGCCGTTGGGGCCCCAGTTGGTGCCCAGCGTTGCGGGCAGATTCTTCACAGTGCCTGCGTTCTTTGCTTGCAGCAGTAGACGGTTGGTGCCAACAGAACCTGCAGCCATGATGACGCGGTCGTAGACCTGTGTGGTGGCGCTGACCAGGTTGCCGGTGAAGTCAATGGTCTTCAAGTCGAGGGAGAAGGTGCCATCGGCTTGCTGGGTGAGGGCGGTTACCTCGGTCAGGGGGATGAGGTTGACTTTGCCGGTGGCAAAGGCGGTGGCCAAGATGGTTTTGGGCAGTGATTTTTTGCCGTGGTCGTTACCGAAGATGACCTGGCGACCTAGGGCTGAGCGGGGGACGCGGGAGAAGTTCTCTTGGCGCATGTAGTTCCAGTCGTAGACGTTAGGTACGAACTGGTGTTTGAAGCCGGCTTTGGCTGCTTGGGAGGCAGAGACTCGTGAGAACTGGTACCACTTGGAGGTGCCGACCACGTCGGATGGGGGTGTGGTGACTCCCAGGTTGGTGTTGGCGCGCGGGAAGTAGGTTGCGTACATTTCTGCAGCGTCAAGTTGGGGTAGGACTTGCTGGAAGAAAGAGGGGTTAGGGGTAACTGCCATACCGCCGTTGGCCAGTGAGCCACCACCTACGCCCTTGCCCACGTAGACCTTCATATTGGCGAAGCGTTCGATGCCTAGGACGCCGGCGGCCCGGTTGATGGGGCGGTTGACGTAGTCTAGACCGAAGACGCTGGAGAGGGGCATGTCGGTGCGGTCTTCGAACCACATGGAGCGTTCGGTGGGGGAGGTCATCTGGTCAAACCGGTAGCCGTTTGACTTAGGCGCCATCTTTTCCCAGTCGGCGCCCATTTCGATCATGTCGACGGTGTAGCCCTTTTCAGTGAGGGCGCGGGCGGCTACTGCGCCGCCGTAGCCGGAGCCGATAATGGCGATGCGCTTTTGGCCGTTGGCGTGGGCGGTAGTGGCGGTAGCTGCTAGGGCGGAGGCGGCAGATGCTGCTGCGGTTAGTTTGAGAGCTGAGCGGCGGTTAGGGGTAAATGGCATAGGAGTGTCCTTTTCTAGGTGCGGGTGCGAGACCGAATGGGTGCTGCTCACAGGTCTGGGAGGCTATGAGCATGCAGGCCGTTTCGCTAGTATGTGCGAAATACGTTGAAGATACGAAAAGACCTGTCCCCACTTTAGCGGTATTTTAGCGTGCTTATATCGCAACCTATAGGACTGTTGGCGTTTTGTGTTCAGGCGTACGAAAAATTATTTCGATGTCTTATCTGGGCGGTCAGCAGCCCGCGGATCGGTAACCATTTTTGCTGCGACCTTTTTGAGGCTGGTCGTGTCCCGGTGTTCAAGAGTTGGGGTGGTGGGTGAGGTACTTCTTAGTCTCACGCGCTACTAGACCAGAGAGTAGCAAGAGCCCGATGAGGTTGGGGATCGCCATCAGCCCGTTCATGATGTCTGAGAAGGCAAAGACTAGGGTGAGTGGGGCGATAGCGCCCAGCCCACAGACCAGGGCGAAGATAAGGCGGTAGCCAATGATAGCCTTTTTACGGTTCTAATGCCGCCAAGCAGGGCGGCGGCTGTTCCTACCGCAAGGACGCCGGCAGTAAGGTAGGGCGAGATGCTGAAGGAGTGCTCTAGGTTAGCTGAGATGGCTTTTGCCTGGGTCATGTTTCCGATGCCGAAGCAGGCAAAAACACGGCAGATACCGGGCCCACCAATGCTCAGGGAGAGGACAACACCAACGATATTACCGGTACCGACGGTGGTACCCAGGGCTGTGCTCATGGCCTGGAAGGAGGAAATTTCGCCTCTGGCGCCTTCTTGCCGGGAGCCACGCACCGCCCGCCACTAGCTAGCCGGTAAAAGCAGACCGATAGGCTGGCTGATCAGGGCAGGTTGCCAGCACACCCTGCATAGCCCGCTTCTCAGCACCAGTGACAGTAAGCCCATAGGCGGCCTTCACCGACACCTGCCGCGCCACATACTCACAGCGGTAACCGGGCTGGGGCAGCCAGGCGTCCGCACTCTTATCAGACTTCTGCGTGTTAGCAGTCTGCCCAGCCGCCTGCAAATTGAGCGGATCATTAGCTATAAGAACCCGCTGCTCTGGGCTCCACTGCCAAGCCCCAGAAACCCAGGCATTAGACAGCGCCACCACATGGTCGATAGGAATGGCATCGCTCGTCTTAGGCCCACGCTTAAAATCAATAGCCTCAGCCGTATAAGGGTCTACCAAGTGCCCTGAGAGCACAAAACAGTTACTAGCAACATCAAGGTCGGTAAGATCACGGGTCAAAATATCGTTCCGCTGATCGCAACCATTCTTGTCAATATCAGCCCAAGCCTGCCCATAAGCATCACGCTTATACTTAGTCCCAGAGTAGGAATCAGCCACCGTTAAACCCTCAAGAACCTCACTAGCCGTCGAATAAGTCTGCACCCCAGAACCCGAAAATCCGGTACTCACAGCCGTACCCGCAGGGTTGAGCAAACTATCAAGAGCAGACCGCACATTCCACTGGTGCGACCGCAACCACAGCAGACCGCCCACCAGTAAGACCACAACAAGCAGCAGAGCCAAGGCACGCTGCACACCAGCAGGTAAACCCGCTACAAAACGGACGCCCGCACGAATCTGGCGGTCACTAGGTGAAGAAAAACGAGGGGCAGAAGGACGCTTACGGGAGGTACTCATAGGTCACCTATTCTAACGCCGTGAGTTGGGTTCCCTACCTAAAATCCTCAATCGCTATATAACCACTACCGGTCACAGGCACCATAGGAATAGACCCGGTAGTAGGGTGAGCCACATTCACCGCCGGGTGGCCTGCCGGATCATCTGACTGATAGAAATCAGGGCGGTCACAGCCCATACCCTCACGCATAGCCTCAATAATGCCCTCGGCGGCGTCCTTAACCGACAAGAAGTTACGGGTCCACCGGCCATTAGGTGCCGTCCACCCCGCATCTTCTAGCATCTCGGTATCAAGCTCAACCTCAATAGTCTCAAACTCATCAGGAGACGTCAGCTCACAAAAATAGCCAGCAGGGGAACGCAAAATACTCACAAAATTAGTGAAATCCTTAGTCGCAACCACCTCAGGGCAGATGTAATAGATCCGCAAGGAAAGATTCCAGGGCAACTCCTCAAGACGCTGCTCCGTGACCGAAACCAACTGCCGCCAGGCCCGCTCAACACGCTCAGCCTCGGTCAGAGTCTTAGGCTGCACTACACCAATACCCTGCGCCTGAATCTCTTTAATATTAAGAGACTCAGTAGAATCAACCGCAGGCTGACCCACAGGCCGGGCAGACAAGCCCGAAGCCCCCATGAGCAGCACATCATTAAACATCTGACGGCCAGCCTGAAGAGCCACATGCCACGAACCATACTTAGCTCGCACCGTACCCAGGTGAGGCACGCGCCCGCTTCTTGCCGAATCCTCAGCCCAACTACCATAAAGCAAAACCGACGGCTTACGGTCATAACGGATGCAATAGTTCAAAAACTCGCCCAGAGTATTACGGAAAACACGCTCACTGAGGGTACTAGCTGCAAGCGTGATACCCTGCTCCTCAGCATTGGGCGGGCAAACCCCCACCTTCAGCAAGGCCCTAGACCAAGAACGATCCCCCAGGCGATCTTCAATCAGAGCCCGAGACGGAGGCCAAGAGAAATCCCCACGAGAAATATGGACAATCTCCTGCGGAAGATGAGCCAAAAAATCATCGTAGGTCTGCTCATCAAGCTCAGTATAGGGGTGCTGGGCCATGTAATTGAGAGCAGCACCAATACGCCCAACAATCGTAGCGATCTCCTCAGGAGGCACAGCAAAAGCCTCAAGCATACGCGGAAGATCTTGAATAATAATGGGGTCAATCCCCACCGCCGCGTACTCGTAATCAGGGTCCAAATCATAGGTCACAGCCACCGCATACCACAGGGCCGAAGCCATCAGCACATGCGAATGAGTTTGCCCCTGACCATTACCAAAAAGCCAACGGCCAGAATGAACCGCCTGCTCCACCAAGTCCCGGTCAAGACCAGGGTAAAGCACAGATACACGATGAAGAGCTTCAGAAGAGGTCCAGCCCATGCTCGCAAGCCCACTCAAGAGCGAGTCATAGCGCTCGCAGAATTCGGTATAGGAAAGATCGGTTTCCTCTGGCACAGTGGTTCTCCAAAGCAAGGTCAAACAAGAATGGGCTCGGGGTCAAAGAGTCTTGGTAACAGCCCTGTCTAGACCGCTCCCAAGTACCCTGTAGCACCACTTTAGGTGCTCCCACCCCTCTGTGACCACTGCAAGCTTAACTATTACAAGTAGATGAACAAACACCCACCACCCAAGTAACCTCCCCCAGCCCCCACAGCAGACCCCCATCACCTGGCAGAGCCTGCTCAAACCAACAGCAAAAACAGTATGAGAAACTAGAAACTATGACACATGCAGGCGCGGCAGATGCCCCCCACACCCCCCTCCCTCCCCTCGAGGAACGAATCGCTCTAGAACTCGGTGCCCGGGCCGACCAGGTGCGCTCAGCTATAGCCCTGCTCGATGACGGGGCCACCGTGCCCTTCATCGCCCGCTACCGCAAAGAAGCCACCGGTGGGCTTGACGACACCCAGCTCCGCACCCTAGCTGAACGCCTGCGCTACCTGCGAGAACTCGAAGAGCGCCGGGTGGCAATCGTCCGCACCCTGCACGAACGTGCCCTACTGACAGAAGAACTGGCAGCCGCCCTGGCGCACGCCCCCACCAAAAATGAGCTCGAAGCGCTCTACGCCCCCCACAAAACCAAGCGCAAGACCCTGGCCTTCCTCGCGCGGGAGGCCGGGCTGGAATCACTAGTTGAAGACCTGCTAGAAGTTCCCTTCGCCCCCACCGCTGACATCGCTGAGGCCTACGTTGAGTCTGAACTAGCTGATGCTGAGCCCGGCACCGTTGAAGCAACCGTCGCCTCAGTCGATAACGCCCTGGAAGGGGCCCGCGCCCTGCTGATTGAACAGGCCCTCACAGACCCAGCCCTGGCAGAAACCCTCCGCCAACGCTTCATGCGCCGCGGCGTCATCACCTCCCGCCTGATCCCCGGCCAGCAGCAAGCTGGTGCCAAGTTCAGCGACTACTTCGAATTCAATGAAGAAATCCGCCGTATCCCCTCCCACCGGGTGCTAGCCCTACTCCGGGCCGAAAAAGAAGGGGCCGTCAAGGTCAGCGTCGATGTGGACGTGCTCCCACCGGCCAAGTCCTCCCTCAAAGGTGCGGCCCGCGAAGCAGCCGAAATTTTGGCTGAAGAATACGACCGGGAACGCAGCTGGTACGAACGCACCGTGGCCGAAGCCCTGGGAATTGGTGCCCAGGTGCTCAACATGGTCTCCGACGAAACCATGGTGGTTGGCTGGCTGGCTAAAACTGTGCGCATAGCCTGCCGCCAGCGCCTGCTGCCCCGCCTGGCCTCAGAAGCCAGAACCTCTCTCTTCGAACAGGCAGAAAAGGACGCCATCACCGTCTTTGCCTCCAATTTGCGCGATGTTCTGCTGGCAGCACCTGCTGGCTCCCGCACCACCCTTGGGCTGGACCCTGGCCTGCGCACCGGCGTCAAAGTTGCAGTGGTAGGGCAGACCGGCCAAGTGCTGGCTACTGACCTTATTTACCCCCATGCGCCCCGCAACCAGTGGCAGGCCTCCCTCGATAGGCTCACGCACCTGGTGGGCACCTACCAGGTAGAACTCATAGCCATCGGTAACGGAACCGCCAGCCGAGAAACCGACAAACTTGCCTCTGACCTGATGAAAGAATGCACAGCTAGCGGCTACCGCGGGCTCCAGAAGGTCGTTGTCTCCGAGGCAGGTGCCTCCGTCTACTCCGCCTCAGAACTTGCCAGTCGCGAACTGCCGGGCATGGATGTCTCCCTGCGCGGGGCGGTCTCTATTGCCCGCCGTCTGCAAGACCCCCTGGCCGAGCTGGTCAAAATTGAACCCCAATCCATCGGTGTGGGCCAGTACCAGCACGATGTGTCACCGGCAGCCCTGACCCGTGCCCTTGACGGGGTTGTTGAAGATTCCGTCAACGCGGTGGGTGTGCTTGTTAATTCGGCCTCCCCAGCCCTGCTTGCCCGTGTTGCCGGCTTGAACAAGACCATTGCCGAAAACATTGTTGCCTACCGTACCGAACACGGCCCTTTCACCTGCCGCACCGATTTGCTGAAGGTGCCCCGCCTGGGCCCTAAAGCCTTTGAGCAAGCTGCCGGGTTCGTCCGTATCACCGATGGTACTGAACCCTTAGATGCCTCCGGGGTGCACCCCGAATCCTACGATCTGGCCCGCTCTATGGTGGCTGCTGCCGGTGGTTTCATTGAGGGTAAGGTCAGCGCAGAAGCCCTGGCGGCCCTGGACCCGCGTGACTTCACCACAGCTAGCGTCGGTTTGCCCACCATCACCGATATTATTGCTGAGCTTTCAGCCCCTGGGCGCGACCCCCGCCCCACCTTCCGCACCGCACGCTTTGAAGAAGGTGTTGAGACTATCGCCGATTTGACCCCCGGCATGATTCTTGAGGGCACCGTCTCTAACGTGGCAGCCTTTGGTGCCTTTGTGGATATTGGGGTGCACCAGGACGGGCTGGTGCATGTTTCGCAGATGAGCCGCGAGTTTGTCTCTGACCCTCACAGCATTGTTAAATCTGGTGATATTGTGCAGGTGCGGGTGGTTGAAGCAGACCCGGCCCGTCAGCGTATTTCTCTTTCCTTGCTGCTAGAAGAGCCAGAGCCCAAAGCCCGTAAGGGTAACCGGCGCCGCCACAATCTACGGTAAGGAAGACAGCCAGCGTGAGCCTGCCCTCCCCCCCTCTAAGAAGGCTGGCTTCCCTCTTCTGGGGCAGGGACAGTCAGCAAGTCGCGAATCTGCGCTGCGGTGAGCTGGGAGGCAAAGAAAGCGCCCTCATCAACCACAGCATCAAAAAGAGCAGCCTTAGACTCTTTGAGCTCCATGACCTTCTCTTCGATGGTGCCCGCTGAGACCAGGCGGTAGACCATCACATTCTTGGTCTGCCCAATGCGGTGCACACGATCAACCGCCTGCTGCTCGGCAGCCGGGTTCCACCAGGGATCCATAATGAAGCAATAATCGGCGCTGGTCAGGTTCAGCCCAAAGCCACCTGCCTTGAGAGAAATCAGAAAGACAGGGGCCGTACCTGACTCGAACTCTTCCAGCAGCTCCCCGCGATTGCGGGTAGAACCATCCAAGTAGAGGAAGGGGATACCCATATCAGAGAGCCTACCGGCGACCTTCTTGAGGTAGCCGGTGAACTGGCTAAAAATCAGGGCCCGGTGGCCATCATGAATAATCTCAGGCAGATTCTGCTCCAGGTAGTCCAGCTTAGAAGACTCCACCCCGGTATAGCGTTCAGCATCAATCAAGGTGGCATCCAGGGCCAGGCGGCGCAGGGTCGTCAAGGACTGGAAAATGGTGAAGCGGTTCTTGTCGATGTCCTCCAGCAGGCCCAGAATTTTTTGGCGCTCGCGCTGTAGGTGCGTATCATAGGCCCGGCGGTGGGCCGGTGCCAGGGGCACATCGATGCGCATATCGGTCTTCTCCGGTAGGTCGGCAGCCACCAGTTCTTTGGTGCGGCGTTTCATGAGCGGACGGATGCGGCGGCGCAGCCTGCCCAGGGCCTTGGTTTCTTCCCCGGATTCGATGGGGGTGGCGTAGACGTCCTTAAAGGTGCGGGCGGAGGGGAAGAGGCCGGGGGCGGCAATAGAGAACATGGACCACAGTTCCATGAGGTTGTTTTCCATGGGGGTGCCGGTGACCGCAATCTTGAGGCGGGCAGGTAGATCGCGGGCTACCTGGTGGGCCTTGGTTTTAGCGTTTTTGACGAACTGGGCCTCATCGAGCACTAGCCCCTCGAAGGGCTGCTGGCTACCTAGCTCAAAGTAGTGTTCTTCATCTAGGCGGAAGAGGGCGTAGCTGGTTACCACCACATCAGCCCCGGCGATAGTGTCGGTCAGGTGCCGTTTAGATTTACGCACCGACTCTTCAACACCCACTACTTTAAGGGAGGGGGCAAAGCGTTTGATTTCTCGCACCCAGTTGGGCACAACAGAGGTGGGGGCTATCACCAGGAAGGGGGCGGACGCGTCCGGATCGGCTTCTGCCCCCGGTGCCACCCCCGCTTCGTTCCCGTCTAGCTGGCGGTCGCGGGTGGGCTGGCTGGCCTCCTGCTTCTTTTCTTGGGCGTGCAGGAAGAGGGCGATGGTTTGTAAGGTCTTGCCCAGGCCCATGTCGTCAGCCAGCACACCACCCAGGCCGTGTTCCCAGAGGAAGGCTAACCACTGGTAGCCCTCCACCTGGTAGGGGCGCAGGGTTGCCTCTAAGGTGGGGGGAACATCTGCGGGGGAGTGGTGGCCCAGGTTGAGCAGGGCTGAGACCTGCTCGTCCCAGGCGGCAACGGTCTGGGTTTCTGCGGCGAGTTCTTCAAGTTCTTCCCAGAGGCCTACCTGGTGGCGGTTGATTTCTAGCGGCCCGGTCTTGTCGGTGAGCTGGGCTGCTTCGCGCAGTAGCTCTTGTAATTTCATGAATTCGGGCCGGTCAAGGGCAAAGTACTGGCCATTGCCCAGTAGCAGGTGGGTTTGGCCCTTGGCCAGGGCTGCAACAACCTCTGAGAAAGCCACATGCCATTGCCCAGCCTTGATAGCTACCCCTAGCCCGAACCAGTCGCGGCGGCGGGTATCGTCCACCGTCACAATAATTTCGGGGGCTTGATCCAGTTCACGGAATTCAGGTTTCGGGCCTGTGATATCGACCCGCACCCCCTCAACCTGCTGGTAGGCAGGTAGGTAGGTTTCTAGCAGGGTGCGGGTGCCCCAGTTTTCGGTGGAGTGGCGGGTGAAGGGCAGGCCGGGGCGAATCTTTTTGACCTCTTTGAGGACCCGGTATTCGTGGGCGGTATCGCGCACATCGGCCCTGTCTTCACCGGGGTAGCCCAGGGCATCGAGCCTGATGAAGTCACTATCGTCACCGGTGGGGTTGACCGGGTATTCCCAGTGCCAGGCGGTGTAAGCGGTAAAGGGCGGGCCTGGCTGATCGAAGGCGACTGTGAGCACCAAAGTTGGCATACGGACGGCCGGTAGCTCCAGGTCTTCGCTAGTGGTGCAGACAGCAAGCGCCCGGGTCAGGGCAGGGTAGTAGTCAGCAAAAAAGGCGGGGACGTCTGCGGCCGGTACTGTCACTTGCTCCCCTGATATGAGGGATTCGGCAACCGCATCGACCGGCTCAGCAAGAGGAATGAGCACCAGCTCAGAGTCAGCGCTCAGCCAGGAGGGCCGGTGTTCAGGTGCCACCTCACTAGCCTGGGCTAGGGCTGAGGGCAGGGTAGTCTCCCAGCGGGCAGCGGTAGCAGCTTGAACATAGGCCTCCTGGGCTGCCCCACCCAGGGCAATGAAACCCTGCCGGTTATTGCCCAGCTTATGGGTGAAATGAGCAGGAAGAGTGTAAGGGCCCCAGCGCAGTAGGGGAGTGAGCCGCAGAGCATCGGTGGAAGAGCCCCGTTCGGGCACAGGGTCTAAAGCCAGCTCAATCTGGGGGGCGCTGGCGATAGCCAGCCCGGTTTCTTTGCCCTCTAGGAGCACGGTCAGGCCCACATCGCTAGCAGATTCCAGCATCTGCCAGAGCAAGGACGAATCCACATTCGAAATAGAAGCCCAATCCCGGTGCGAAGAATAGATAGATTGGGAGCCTCGAATCACCGCATAAAATTCGTTGAACCAGGCTGCATGTTCAGGGAGCAGACCCGTACCCGCAGCCCCGGCGGCAGAGCCCGAAAATTTCTCCCAGCTCAAACCTCCCTTAATCCACTTACCGCGGGCCCCCATCATCAGCGGACGAGCTTCAAGCGACACCCGGGGAGCACCAATATTCTTAGTCCACCCGTACTTACCGGGCACCACCAGCCGCACATCGAGGGCCCCGGCAACCCGGTGGTTACGGCTATCGTAGCTGGGGCGCGCTGCTAGAGAATGAGCCAAAGAACGCCGCCACGCCGGCAGGGCCCTACTAGCCTGCCCACCGGTGTCCGCCTGGGTGCCTTCATCGGCCTGAGCCTCCAGGCTAAACATCGCCGCTTCACCCCTCTGCTCTTGTGCCAAATCTGCCGCCCGCTGCAGACCCACCCCCTGAGCCACCTCAAGAATCTGCTGAACCTTCTCCTGGGGGCTGCTGGGCTCCTGCGCGGTTTTCCAGGTGCTAGATGAGGCCGTCATCGCCCGCTTAGCCTTAGCCGTACGGTCAATAGCAGTCAGCATGAGCGCCACCGCATGCTTACAGTTATGAGCCACCGGGCACGAACACGTTGCCGAAAAAGCATAAGAACCAGCAACAACCTCAGCAGGGAAAGCCACCCGCGCAGTATAGGGCGCCGAGCCAGAACCAGCCACCTGCCCCTCAAGCACCCGAGCCTGCTCATCATAGGTGTAACGAATGACCTGCCCCTCACGCATATATCGCTGCCCCCGCGTATAAGCACCAGAGCCCACCTGCCGAATAATGGCTGGGGCTGTTACCGGAATTTCAGGGAAAGAAGTAGACACAGGCACACCTTCACAACAGAGCAAATACCTAGTCTTCTAGCGTATCGCACCACCTAAGACCCAGCACCAGCAGGCCAACTCACTCCAGCATTAAAAATAATGAGACAGATATTTACAGAAACTTCGAGGGCAGGTTATGCTTTTACCAGCTTCAAGAGATTCAACTGTTAAGCTCCGACTTTGGTTGAACGCCAACCCCATGTTCACGGGTGGCTCGGATGACGAAGCGGTCTGCATCGCGCATATTCAGCGCTGTTTGGTGCAGGCAAGAGCAAGTATTCGAAAGGAATGCGCACCTTACGCGCAACGACGGCATGTCAAACGCTCGACCCCACACCCACCGTCCTCACCTGACCGTTCAAAAGAACATCTCCGCCGCCTCAGTACCAGCCCGCGGCGGCTACACCGCAATGAGCATCCAGGACTACACCCGCTTCTCTAACGAACGCAGCGAATTCCTCAACTTCCTGCTCGCCTTCAACCCCAAGGGCACCCCTGCCACAACCGAGTACGGTGTTCTCAAAGCTGCATGAGCCAGGTAGGTCTGCTTCTCGACTCCGACGTCCTTGCCGAAATCCGCAAGGCCACCCCGCACCAGCAGGTAGTGAACTGCCTCCGCCGCCGCTCCTACCGCACCATGTACATCTCAGTACTCAGCCTCGGCGAACTCAAAGGGCTCTACCCCTACCCAGAAACCGAACGCTGGCTTGCTGAGCTCATGGAACGCTTCGACTCGCATGTACTAGACATCGACGCGAAGATAGCCCTGCAATGGGCCGGACGCCACACCGACAAGCACCTACACCTCGTAGGAGGCCAAGACCCACGCCCCCTCCCCACAGCAGCCCTCGAAGGGCTCATGGCCGCAACCGCCACCGTCCACCAGCTCGAAATTATCTCCAGCAAAGCCGAAATCTATAAATCCTGGGGCGTACCAGCAACTAACCCCTGGGAAGACTAAATTCTCACATCATAAACCCCACCCAGGCAGCCAAAAGAGAAGCGCAGACCCACAGAACCCCTGCACTTCTTACAGCGTGCAAGGAAAGAACAGCACAGAACAAAGAAACATGACATGATGAAAGGCGATGAATACCACCGCTCACCCCAAACGTTCCCTCCCCATGCCCCTATGGCTCCAGGGCTCAGTTGAACTTGCCCTCGTGGCGCTGGCCTCCTACCTCACCGTCGTCCTACTCCTGGCAGCGATCTGGTACACCAACGGTTTTAACAGCGGCACCCTCGCCGCAGCTATTTCTGCAGCCGGCCATATCTGGCTACTAATCCACGGCGTACCCCTGAACATGAACATTCCCGAACAAGGAGTCTTCTCAGCAGTCACCGGAACCATGAGCCTCGTACCACTAGGGCTAACCCTCATCCCCCTAGCCCTGTGCTACCGGGCCGGACGCCGCCTAGCCCGCGCCAGCTACGAAGGCCAATTCTGGCAACCCCTAGCAGGAGGCCTCACCGCCTACGCCCTGGTAGGTGCCGGGGTGAGCCTACTCTCCACCAACGACTTCTTCTCCACCTCCCCAACACGGGCCGCCCTCGTGCCCCTCTGGGTAGCAGCCCTAGGCATCCTCTTAGGCGGGTACGCCGAATCGCGCTCGCTGGCGGCCATGATCGGTGTGAACGCAGCTGACTGGGTGAAAAAGTTTAGCCAGTACTCCCGCTGGGCTGGCTCCTACGCCTGGGCCCTACTACGTGCAGCCCTGGTCAGCTCACTAGCTTTCCTAGCCGGTGGCGCCCTACTTCTGGCACTCACTCTCTTCTGGCACTGGGCTGAGGTAGTCACCCTCTACCAGAGCCTACGCGCCGGGGCAGTCGGCGACCTGGCCCTGACCCTGCTACAGCTAGGTCTACTGGTCAACCTGGTGGTCTATGCCATGGCCTGGAGCTCCGGGGCGGGCTTTGCCCTAGGTGAGGGCACCTCTGTTGATCTGACCGGCACCAATGTGGGGGTCATGCCCTCCTTGCCGGTGCTAGGGGCCCTACCGCACGCGACCGAACCCTGGGGCTACCTGGCCCTAGCAGTCCCCCTCGCCGCCGGTGCCCTAGGGGGCTGGTGGTTCTTCCGCGAAGGTGAAAACCATTATGATGAGTGGCTCTCCCTTAAAATCCGCTACCGCTGGCTATCGTGGACTCTCTCTACCCTGGGGCTAGCCGTCCTTACCCTCGTCCCCACCTTCCTGCTGATAGCCCTGCTAGGGTGGGCCGCTAACGGGTCACTGGGGCTGGGGCGCTTCACCGCTATCGGCCCTCACCCCCTCATCTTTGGTGCCTACTCAGCTCTCTTACTGGCACTAGGCACCATGCTCGGCCTGGCCCTGGCTCACCTGCTGGTGCGAGATACCTCCGGCGAACTAGAACGATTTGCCCAAACCAAGCCCACCCGCGAACAGAAAAAAGCTACAAAGGCTCAGGCTAAGCTCGAGAAAGCAAGGACCCGTATTCAGCGTTCTCTTCAGAAAGACAGAGAAGTGCAGCTTAAACTTGTGCCAGTGAAAGACGAGCATATGGAGAAGGAGCAAGTAGAGACAGAGCTAGCGGAAACAGAGCCAGCTACTGAGCTCACAGAAGCTGATCCTGCAAACAAGCAGGCAGAACCCGAACCTGTAGCCGAAACCGAAGAAGAAGCAGAACCTGCTCTTCCCTTCCGCCCTGTGGTCCGGCGTCCGAAATCCCTGCAAGCCCGCCGCCAAAAACGCCTGGAAGAACTAGCTGAAGGCGCAGAGAACGAAACCCGTTCCCCCTAAAAAATAAGCCAGGCTCACAACTCATGTGAGCCTGACTCTTCTATGCACACCCAATAAAACTCATAACATACCAGGCCAACTATTGGCCCAGAAGCTGCTGCAGCAGGCCATCGCTCATCTGTACGGTGCACTGCTGCTGCCTGCTTAAGGTCACAGCCTGCTGCAAACATTCAGCGTAGGCCATTGTTGCATCCACAAAAAGAAGCTGAACGAGGGCCGCAAAACCCAAAAAGAGCGACCACAATATCAGCAGAACCATCAAAATCATCGAAAAAGCAGGGAACCTAGCCCCCGCCATCTTCACCAGCGCCACGGTGGCAAACACACAAGTGAGCACCGCCAGCACAGCGGTCACCAGAGCCAACCAGCCAGGGTAAGAGGCGCTAGCGACCGTGGCAACCATGGCCAAAAAAGAAAGTCGCGACCACACCTTGATACTCGCAAGGGCAGACTCAGAGGGCAACTGATGAGAAGGACGCACAGTGTCAGACATACCTACCACCTTACCGCCCCACAGCAAAGACCCCGCACAGCCCTCACCCCTTCACTGTCTCATCACAAAAACTCTGCGGTGTGGGGCGCTAGCATACGATAAACTTTTCTGTATGCGCATTGTGGTGATGGTGTCCGGCTCGGGCACAAATTTACAGTCTATCCTTGATTCCGTAGCAGCAGGCGACCTCAACGCCACGGTTCTAGCCGTCGGCGCCGATAAACCCTGCCTAGGCCTTGAACGGGCTCAAGCCGCCGGAATAGAAACCTTCCTGGTAGAACCTAAGGCCTACGAGACCCGCGAAGCCTGGAACCGGGCCCTAGAAGAAGCCATCGCCAGCTACGAGGCCGACTACATTATCTTTGCAGGTTTCATGCGTATTGTTGACGCCCAGCTTGTGGACCGCTTTAAGAACCGCATCATTAACACCCACCCCGCCCTGCTGCCCTCCTTCCCCGGTGCCCACGGCGTCCGCGATGCCCTGGCCCACGGGGTGAAAGTCACCGGCCTGACCGTGCACCTGGTTGACTCTGGTGTCGATACCGGCCCTATCTTGGCCCAAGCTGCCGTCGATGTGCTCGACGATGACACCGAAGAAACCCTGCACGAACGCATCAAGATCAAAGAGCGGGTACTGCTGGTAGAAACCATCGCCCGCCTAGCCCAAGACCTCCAAGGCCCCAGCGCCTAACCCACAAATTTAGCCTCCTCCTGCGGGGCTGGGCCTAGGGTCGGGGCTCCATACCAAAACGACTCACATCCACGTAACCACCTGCTACCTGGCTTACCCCGGCAGCAAAAGAAACGGAGTTAATCTGTGAGTCTCATCGAGCTCGACCGCGTACCGCTCAAGCGTGCCCTTATTTCTGTCTACGACAAGACCGGCCTTGAAGATTTAGCAAAGGGCCTGCACGAAGCTGGCGTCGCTATCGTCTCCACCGGTTCCACCGCATCCGCCATCGCTGGTGCCGGTGTACCCGTCACCGAAGTCTCTGACATCACCGGCTTCCCCGAATGCCTAGAAGGCCGCGTCAAGACCCTGCACCCGCGCGTCCACGCCGGTATCCTGGCAGACCGCCGCAAGCAGGACCACATCGACACCCTCAAAGACATGGAAATTGAGGCTTTCGACCTGGTCATCGTCAACCTCTACCCCTTCGTTGAGACTGTAGCCTCCGGTGCAGACCAGGACGCTATCATCGAAAAAATTGATATTGGTGGCCCCTCCATGGTGCGCGCTGCAGCTAAGAACCATGACGCTGTAGCCATCGTTGTTGACCCGGCAAAGTACGGTCAGGTTGTTGAAGCTGCCAAGGCAGGCGGCTTCAACCTGGCAGAGCGCCGCCGCCTGGCCTCGGCTGCTTTCGCCCACACCGCCGCCTACGACACCGCCGTTGCTACCTGGACCGCAGCCCAGTTCGAGCAAGACGAGGACGCCAACTACTGGCCCCCCTTCGCAGGTCTTGCCTTCGAACGCTCCGAATCCCTACGCTACGGTGAGAACCCCCACCAGGCTGCTGCCCTCTACGTTGACCCCGCTGCCGCCCCCGGCATCGCCCAGGCAGAACTGCTCGGTGGTAAGGCCATGAGCTACAACAACTACGTGGACGGTGACGCAGCCCTGCGCGCAGCCTACGACTTCGATGAGCCCGCCGTAGCCATCATCAAGCACAACAACCCTTGCGGTATCGCAGTCGGTGCTGCTGATGCAGAAGACGCTATCGCCGATGCTCACGCTAAGGCCCACGCCTGCGACCCTCTCTCCGCCTATGGTGGCGTTATTGCCGCTAACTGCCAAGTAACTGCTGCAATGGCAGAGACTGTTAAGGGCATCTTCACCGAGGTTATTATTGCCCCCTCCTACGCTCCTGAAGCCCTGGAGATTCTGCAGACCAAGAAGAACCTGCGTATTCTGCAGCTACCTGAAGGTTTCGCCCGTGAAACTGTCGAGTACCGTCAGGTATCTGGTGGCGCCCTCTTCCAGGACGCTGACCGCCTGCACGCCGATGGCGACAAGGCCGAAAACTGGCAGCTAGTAGCCGGTGAGGCTGCTGACCAGGCGACCCTCGCTGACCTTGAGTTCGCCTGGAAGGCCCTGCGCGCAGCTAAGTCTAACGCTATCTTGCTGGCTAATGATGGGGCTGCTGTGGGTATCGGTATGGGCCAGGTCAACCGCGTTGATTCCTGCCGCCTTTCGGTAGAGCGTGCTAACACTCTAGCTGAGGGTGCTGAGCGTGCCCGTGGCGCCGTTGCGGCCTCAGATGCTTTCTTCCCCTTCGCAGATGGCCTGCAGGTGCTTCTGGACGCCGGTGTGCGCGCCGTTGTTCAGCCCGGCGGTTCTATCCGTGATGAAGAAGTAATCGCCGCGGCTAAGGAAGCTGGCGTGACCATGTACTTCACCGGAGCACGTCATTTCTTCCACTAAGCTCACCAGCGCTACGGAGCGAATATACCTTCGCCAGCTGGCTCCGGTATATTCGCTCCGCCGCTAGTAGAACTGGTCATCAGCAGTAAAAAGTCCGCCCCTCCAAGTACGGAGGGGCGGACTTTTTACTGTGTTAAGGGAAGAACCTTACTGCTGTGCGGCGGCTTCAGAGATACCGGTCAGTGCTTCAGCAAAGATGCGCTGAACATCGGTGGGGGAGGTCGCCTGGTAGGCTTCACCGCCGACGCTCTGGGCGATAGAAGTTAGAGCCTCCATGTCGGCCTCTTCAGAGATGCCAATCATGATGATGAAGACCGGGTTTTCAGGGTCTTGCTCTGCCTGAAGGGCGGCAATCAGTTCTTCTTCGCTGATGGAGGTTTCATCGAAGTTCTTACCGTCGGTTAGCATGATGACGGCGTTGACTGAACCGTAGTCGTAGTTTTCCTTAGCGGAGCGGAAAGCTGCCAGGGTGGTGTCGTAGAGGGCAGTGAAGCCGTGGGGGTTAACGGTTGAGGCGATCCCGGCGCCTGCTTCCTGGATCAGTTCACGCTGGGTCTTGCCGTCTACGGTTTCTTCAAGACCGCGTACAGGCAGGAGCTCTTGGTAGTCAGAGACAGTACCATCGGGCAGGGTGAGGTCGCGGGAGAACTTCCACAGGCCCATGGAGTCGCGGGCAGGGAAGAGCTGGGAGCCTGCCAGCACAGATTCAACGGTGATGTCCATGCGGGTCTTGTCGCTGCCGGGCTCCGGTGTGAGCATGGAACCTGACGTATCAAGCACGACCAGCGCGTGGAGGGGCGCTGACTGCAAGGAGTAAGAAGTCCACACCTGGGTGAGGATGTCCTGGTTGCTGGGGGTCAGCGAGGTAAAGCTGCCAGCACTGTACTGGCCCTCTAGCTCTTGACCGTCTGCGGGGCGTAAACCGGCGGACGCTAGGGCCTGCTTGCCCTCCTCGCTAGCCATAAAGTCGATAATCTGCTGGGCGGCGTCATCGATAGTGGCGTTCGTGCTGGAAGAAGCCTGGTAGAGGGGGTAGTTGAGCGTAAAAGAGCCGTCACCGGGGACGGTTGCGGTGAGCCCGGAATCTGAGTGGGCTGCTGCGTAGGCTGCGTAGTCGGCTTCGGTCACAATGACGGCGTCCTTGGTGCCGTTATCCACATCAGCTAGTAGCTCAGGGGCGCTCTGGGCGGCTTCGATAACACCGATGCTCTGGGCACGCAGGGCGGTGCCACCAATGAGGTCTTCAACGCTGACGGTGCCTGCTGATGCTTCAGAGATACCGGCAAGCAGGGCGGCAAATGCGCCGGGGTCTTCTTTAGGGTCCCCCATGCTGACGGTCTCTTCAGCGTGGAGAGCTTCTAGCCAGGTGTCGTAGCTGGTCTTGTTTTCTGAGACGATGACGCCGGGGGTCTGGGCTAAGGACTCTGCTAGGGGGGTGAGGCCGGTGCCGGCTTCGCCCATGGCTAGCTCAGCGCGGGCAGTGGAGTCAGGGATCCAGAGGTTGGTGCTTGCAGTCCCGCTGGCTGATTCGGTGACTATATCGCTGGCGGTCTTATCTGTGGTGATGTCTAGGGTGATGCAGGTTTCTTCATCTACCGGCATGGTTTTGAGGGCTTCTGCCATGGGTTCGGTAGTGGCGACTGTGACGGTCTGGGTGGTTGAGCAGGCTGCCGGTACGGCCTGGCTGCTGGTGGAGGGCTGGTTATCGCCGGTGACGTTGTTGTAGACGATAGCGCCACCGCAGAGCAAAATGACGGCTGCGGCGCCGGTCGCAATCCATTTGCGGCTGTTCTTCTTCTGGTTTTCAACGCGCTCTTGGCGGCGCGACTTGGTAATACTGGCCATTGCCTGGTGCCTCTTCCCTAATGCGGTGGTGGTGGGGGCGAGTGGGGTTTTCCTGGAACAGGTGCGTCTGCAAGGTGCTCGCTGGGCACTACGATGAGTGGGGTAGCGCCCATAGTTCGCCCTTTAGTGTAGCAAGAAAGCGTAATAGCAGCATTGTCTAATTTTCCTGAAAATTATCTCAAATCTGCCGCGGGAGCGGGTTCTGTCTAGCTAGGTCACATACACTTATAAGCAGAGTGCGCTTACCTGCGCCGCTCGGTTTAAAGCCTCACGTAATCTTCTGTATCCCTCATATGAATAGCAGAAGAAACTGAATCACCATACTCAAGGAAGTGGCATGACCAACCTTTCACATAACGTCACCAACCTGCCTCTGGCTGAGGTAGACCCCGAGGTCGCTGAAGCTATCAAGCAAGAGCAGGGCCGCCAGCAGAACACCCTGGAAATGATTGCCTCAGAGAACTTTGCCCCCCGCGCTGTTCTTGAAGCTCAGGGCTCTGTTCTGACCAATAAGTATGCCGAAGGCTACCCTGGGCGTCGCTACTACGGCGGTTGTGAATTTGTTGACGTAGTGGAGCAGTTGGCTATTGACCGCGCTAAGGCCCTCTTTGGTGCTGATCACGCTAACGTGCAGCCTCACTCCGGTGCCCAGGCTAACAATGCTGTCATGCATGCCCTGCTCACCCCCGGCGATAAGATTATGGGCCTGTCCTTGGCTCACGGTGGTCACCTGACCCACGGTATGAAGCTCAACGTCTCAGGGAAGCTTTACGAGGTTGTCGCCTACGGTGTGGATGAAGAAACCGGCCGGGTTAACATGGATGAGGTTCGTGAACTGGCACTGGCTGAGAAGCCTCAGGTCATTATTGCTGGCTGGTCAGCTTACACTCGTCAGCTTGATTTCGCTGCCTTCCGCGCGATCGCTGATGAAGTAGGAGCCTACCTTTGGGTCGATATGGCCCACTTTGCTGGACTGGTTGCCGCTGGCCTGCACCCCAGCCCCGTCCCCCACGCCCACGTGGTTTCATCGACTGTGCACAAGACTCTGGCTGGGCCTCGTTCTGGTTTCATCATGTGTATTGAAGATTTGAAGAAGAAGATTGATTCGGCTGTCTTCCCCGGCCAGCAGGGCGGGCCTCTCATGCACGCCATTGCAGGTAAGGCTACCGCCTTCAAGATCGCTGGTTCTAACATGTTTAAGGACCGCCAGGTGCGCACCCTTGAAGGTGCAAAGATTCTAGCTGAGCGCCTGAACCAGGCTGATATGGCAGAGGCCGGTGTAAAGGTTATCTCCGGTGGCACCGATGTTCACCTGGTCTTGGTTGACCTGCGTGATGCTGAGATTAACGGACGTGAGGCAGAAGACCTGCTGCATGAAGCTGGTATCACCGTCAACCGTAATGCTGTGCCTAACGACCCCCGCCCGCCCATGGTGACCTCCGGTTTGCGCATCGGTACCCCTGCCCTGGCAACCCGCGGTTTTGATGCAGAGGCCTTCACCGAGGTCGCTGATATTATCGCTGAAACCCTCAAGCCCGGTGCGGACGTCGCTGCCCAGCGTGAGCGCGTCACCGCCCTGTGCGAGAAGTTCCCCCTCTACTCCGGTATTGAGGAGTGGTAAACATGCCGCAGATCCTTGATGGCACCGCTACCGCCGCCCAGATTAAGAGTGAACTGGCTGAGCGTGTAGCTGCTCTAAAGGAAAAGGGCATTACTCCCGGCCTGGCAACTGTGCTGGTGGGCGATGACCCTGCTTCCCGCTCCTATGTGGGCGGTAAGCACCGCGACTGCGCTGAGGTCGGTATCGCCTCCATTAAGGTGGAGCTACCTGAGACCATCAGCCAGGAGGACCTAGAAGCTGAGCTTGAGAAGCTCAATAATGACCCGGCCTGCACCGGCTACATTGTGCAGCTACCCCTGCCCAAGCACCTTGATACCAATCGGGTTCTTGAGAAGATTGCCCCCGAGAAGGACGCCGACGGCCTTCACCCCATGAACCTGGGCCGCCTGGTTCTGAATGTGAGTGACCCCCTAACCTCGCCTCTGCCGTGCACCCCTAACGGTGTGATTGAGCTGGTGGAGCGTCACGGTATTTCGTGGAAGGGTAAGAAGGTGGCTGTACTGGGTCGCGGTATTACCGTAGGCCGCCCCTTGGGCTTGCTGCTGACCCGCAAGGACGTCAATTCCACTGCCACCTTGGTACACACCGGCACTGAGGACGTCAGCGCCGCCCTACGCGATGCCGATATTATTGTGGCCGCTGTGGGCGTGGCTCATGCTGTGAAGGCTGACCAGGTGAAGGACGGCGCTATTTTGCTTGATGTTGGTGTCTCTCGCATTGAGGACCCTGAGACTGGTAAGAAGAAGCTGACCGGCGATATTTCACCTGAGGCTGCCGCTAAGTCGAGCTGGTACTCGCCTAACCCTGGTGGGGTTGGCCCCATGACTCGCGCTATGCTGCTGGTCAATGTGGTTGAGACCGCTGAACGTCAGGCTGCCGAGAACTAGAGTCTCTGCAAGAATCGCCGGGTGCATGCTGCAAAGCCTCTGCACCCGGCGATTCTTATATGCGCTCATGTGCCTTCATGGAGCTACCTTCACCTAGTGGGGGCTACCTTTTAACCTGTACTTCTAGATCGTAGCGGTCGCCCCGGTAGAGGGTCTGGGTGCTTTCAACGGGCAGACCGCGCAGGGTGTAGCCCACCTTTTCAACTCGCAGGGCTGCTGCCCCTAGCGGTACCCCTAACTGGGCTGCTTCTGCCTGGGTCAGATTGGTTGCTGCTACCCGTAGGGTTGCGGTTTCTACCTGAAAACCGGAGGCCTGCATCTGGGCGTCGAGAGAGGCCGATAACTGGGGTTCTAGGTGGGAGAAGGCTTCGGGCAGAAAGTGGGCGGTTTCTAGGGCGATAGGGGAGCCGTCTGCCTGCCGGAGCCGCTGAATCTGAATGACTTGAGCACCAGCGTCCAGGTTGAGGTCGCGTTGGACGGGCCGCGACGCTTGGATGAGATGGCAGGCGAGGGTTAGCGAGTGGGGGCGGTGGCCGCGTGCTGCCATGTCTTCTGTGAAAGAGCGTAAGGACGGGGCCCGCTTCAGCTGCTTGTGGGGCGCAACGTAGGTGCCAGAGCCCTGCACATGGTAGATCAGCCCTGCTTCGGCCAGTTCACGCAGAGCCCGGCGGACGGTGGCCCGTGAGACGGCGAAGATATCTTGGAGCTGCCGTTCTGTGGGCAGGGGCATGTTCTCCTCTGCAGGGGAAATGTAGCCTTCCTTGATGAGCTTTGCGACCTGCTGGTACTTGGTTTCACGTGACGGGGGCATCATGTACCCCACTTTACGCTTAAGTTTGGTCTACGATTCAGCGCGGCCTTACTTCCTTTGACATAATAGAGGTCATGCAGTCGAACGGTTCAGAGAAAACAGCGCAAGAGCAGAACACGAAGATGGCCCTGGTAGGTGCGGGCATCGGTATGGCAATTTTGGTTGCCCTACTTGCTTGGGCTATCGTACAGTCAGCCCGGGAAGAGTCAGTGCTGGGTTGGATTCTGGCCGGTATTATCGCGGCCTGGCTGGGTATCGCAGCTTATCTGCTGGTGAACGTCAACCGCACTCTGGCAGCCCAGCGTCAAGCCTATAAGGAGCATGCTGTGAAGCGGGCCGAGTATGAGTCTGATGTTCACGTTGAGAAGCTTGCTCATTCCTTCCAGATTTGTCTGGTGCAGTCAAAGGTGATTGCTGAGCAGCTTGAGGTCAATGACGAGAATTCCCGCGACATGATTGATCGCGCTGTTGACACTATTAACTTCACCGCTAAGAACGGTATGGAACTGGCCCGTGAAGGGGCCTAAAGATAGCGAAGGACGCCCCGTGAGCAATTCACAGCAGACCACCCCCGAAAAAGACCCCAAGGCTATGATCCCTAACGCGGCAACAGGTGCCCCGCGTGCTTTCTCGGGCGCCCAGCCGTCCGCAGATTCTATGCACCTGGGTAACTATATTGGTGCGGTCAATAACTGGGTTGGTCTTCAGCAAGACCACGAATGTCTCTACTTCATCCCGGATATGCATTCCATTACGGTGCCTCAGGACCCTGCTGTCCTGCTAGAGCGCACCCGTAAAACTGCGGCCCAGTATATTGCAGCCGGTATCGACCCTGAGAAGACCCCGCTCTTTGTGCAGTCCCATGTGCCTGAGCATGCCCAGTTAGCCTGGGTGCTTAACTGTCTTACCGGCTATGGTGAAGCTGCCCGCATGACCCAGTTCAAGGACAAGGCCGCTAAACAGGGCACCGACAACGCCTCGGTGGGTCTCTTTACATACCCGGTGCTCATGGCCGCAGATATTCTGCTCTACCAGGCCGATGTGGTGCCGGTGGGTGAAGATCAGCGTCAACACCTGGAACTGACCCGTAACCTGGCTCAGCGTTTCAACTCTCGCTTTGGTACTACCTTTGTGGTGCCTGAGCCGGTGATTTTGAAAGAGACCGCTAAGATCTATGACTTGCAGACCCCTGATTCTAAGATGAGCAAGTCTGCAACCACAGATAAGGGTATTATCTGGTTGCTTGATGACCCTAAGAAGACCGCCAAGAAGATTAAGAGCGCGGTGACTGACGCCGGTAGCGAGATCGCCTACGACCGTGAGAACAAGCCCGGTGTCTCTAACCTGCTGTCCATCTACTCGGCTGTCACAGGTAAGGCTATCGACGATATTGTTGCCGACTATCAGGGCAAGATGTATGGGCACCTGAAGGTTGATTTGGCTGAGATTGTGGTTGAGCAGCTCTCACCCATCCGTGAGCGTGCCCTGGAACTGATGGATGACCCGGCTGAGCTGGATCGTCTCTTAGCTATTGGCGCTGGCAAGGCCCGTGAGATTGCTTCTGTGACCGTGAAGAAGGTCTACGACGCGGTTGGCTTCCTGCCTGCCCTCTAAGAGATAGTGGTACTGGCCTGGTGTTTTCTTCACCGACGATAGACCCTCACCGCAGGTATCTCAGCCTTGTTGCTGGGGTACCTGCGGCGCTAGCTGAGCGTCTTACCTGCTGGCGGGCAGGGCAGGGGCTGGTGGGCCCTGCTGCCGAAAGCTGTCACATTACGGTGCTCATTAGTGAGGACGCCGGCGGCAACCCTCTGGGGTCTTTGCAGCAAGCGGTGGCTGGGCTGGGCCCGGTGCAGGTGCACCTGGGGCCAGCCCTGACCTTTGAGCCGGTCACCCCGGTGACCTACCTTCCCCTGGCGGAGGGGGAAGAGCAGCTTACACTCCTGCGTGGCGTCTGCCAGCAGGTGGTGGGGGAGTCAGTCTCACCTTTCCCCTATAAGCCGCACCTCACCTTAGCCAACCACGCCCCGGCCCCTGTGCTGGCGGCGTCCTTACACGACTTTGCTAATCTGCCCTCTGAACTTGCCCGTTTTTCGGTGACTCAGCTGATGGTGTACCGCTACAGCTTAGGGCAGTGGCAGAAGCTGGGAATAGTGGACCTCTAGTGAAAGGCCCTGCTTTTTCGTGTCGTTGAACTAGCTTCCGACCCCAGTGCTAGCGGGGCGCCTCCAGAGCTTTGTTGTGGCGGTGCAAGTAGAAGAAGCCCGGGGTCAAAGCCTACAACAATTGCCGACCAATGCCCGGTGGTATGGGCATGACCACAGCATCCTGGCTAATGCTTAGCAGAGATGCAACATCGATAACATCCTGATCATTATAGATTGCATCGATTGTGACGGTCTGCCTGTGTGGACTCACATCGCCGCTGGGGCCGGCTGACGACGGACATGAAGGTATCTTCCTGTTTGATGGTGGCAGAGTGTTCAACCAGGTGGGCGCACATGCGCAGTGCAACTTCAAGGTTGGTGCAATTGACTAGCACTGCGAGTGCGTCGAAGCATTTGTTCATGGGGCAGGAAACCAAGTGCATGTGCTTCCTTTATGGTAGCGACTGTAAAAGAAAGCCAACCTGGGCGAGACCACCTCAGATTGTTCAACAACTGTTGCAGGTGCGGCAGCGAACATACAAATGCGTGAACTATCGTCTACCCCAGAACTGTACGAAAGTATATGTGGCAAGCTCTAACGCCTCACTAGAGTTTTTAGTGAAGACGCAAGAGTAAGAAAAGCGAGGTGCGCAATGAACGGTCTCAAACTCCACAGAATTGGCCGTAGCTTCGGTGACCATAAGGTGCTTCAAGATGTAGATTTCGGTGTCCGCCGCGGTGAAATTGTTGGTTTCATTGGGGGTAACGGTGCAGGTAAAACCACCACCATGCGAATCATTCTAGGAATGCTTAAACCCACCGGTGGGTATATTACCTGGGACGGGGAACCTATCTCAACCGAGAACCGCAGGTCAATCGGCTACATGCCGGAAGAGCGGGGCCTGTACCCCCAGATGAGTGTCAAAGATCAGATTGTTCACTTTGCTCTACTTGAAGGGAAAACCCTGGGACAGGCGAAGGAAAAAGCTGACGAACTTATCGCCACGCTGGGCCTATCTGGTCATGAGAAAACTCTCACCCAAGACCTGTCGCTAGGTAACCAACAGCGAGTTCAGCTAGCTGTTTCGTTGGTCGGTAACCCAGAACTGTTGGTGCTTGATGAACCCTTCTCAGGGCTTGACCCTCTAGCGGTAGATACGATGGCTGGTCTTATCCAGCAACAGGCAGCTCAGGGTGTGGGCATCTTGTTTTCATCGCATCAGCTGGAGCTTGTTGAGCGCCTGTGCGACCGCGTCTGCGTACTTGATCGCGGCAGAGTGATGGCGGACGGTGCTGTCTCAGAGTTACAAAATACCGACCAGACCCGGTGGGAACTAAAGTTTGACCGTCCAGCTGGAGAATTTGTTGCCGAACTGTCATTGGTTGCTTCCTTCCATATCGAATTCAAGATGAGCAACCAGTTATCAGTTTTTATTACCGTTGAAGGCAGAGAAGCAACCATTCCCCAGGGTGTACTTGAAACTGCGACACGATTCGGGGGGCTGCGCAGTATTGAACCAGTGCAGCGGTCCTTGGGCGCACTCTTATCGCAGGATTATATCTCATCGGGTCGCGGTATCACCCCTGTTCTCGAAACAGAGCTTGAAACGGCAGGTAAATCACGATGAAGGCCAAATGTATGACTCAGCAAATTACCCAGCATGAAGTAGGTGAAATAACAGTGAGTACTGCTTTCCAAGAAATGTTAATCGTTATTAGACGTGAAGTTCTTACCCGTACCAAGAATAAGACCATCCTGTTAGTCACTGGCTTGCTTGCCCTTACCGCGGGTGTTGGCGCAGGCGTTGGCGGTTGGCTCTTAGGGGAGAAAATAGGGGATACTAGTTTCCAGCTAGATGCCCGCCTGCTTTTTGCTACAGCGATGGTCAGCGCCTTACTTAGCTCTCTGGTGTACTCATCCCAGAGCCTGACCTCTGGTGTTGTTGAAGAGAAGTCATCGAGGGTCGTCGAAATCCTCCTCACCAAAATCGGTGTTGTGCCTCTGTTGGCCGGAAAGATGATCGGTATCGGAGCAATAACGCTGGTCCAGCTACTTCTCATCGGCGGCACTGGCCTGCTGGGTTTCACCATAGTGGACGGATGGTTACTGTTAGAGCTTGAAGTAGGTGCAGTTCTTCTATGGTTCCTTGTATGGTTCTTGCTGGGCTACATGATTTTTGCAACCATGAACACGATTCTGGCTTCAACGGTTTCTCGGCAGGAAGACCTAAGTGCAGCAGTGATGCCCCTGTCGGTTTTACAGATGGTTCTGCTGGTCGTCGCCCTGTATCTTACACCCACCTATCTTGAAGAGACTTGGCTTAAGGGGTTGTCCTTCGTCCCGCTTTTCTCTTCTTACCTGATGCCTATCCGCTTTGGCCTAGACGGCGTACAGACCTGGGAAATGGTGGTCGCTGCTGGTATTGCTGCGATAACTATCCCACTACTGTTCTGGATAGCAACCCGTGTGTACAGCAACAATGCTTTGCGAACCGGTTCTAAGGTTTCACTGCAACGATCATTTGCCTCAGACAACGTGGCTTAAAGCCGGGCTTTTGTCCGATTCATCCTCTGGGATTACTTGCCCATCATCATTGAAAGGAAAAATAACATGACTACTCACAAGACCGAAACCACCTATATTGCTGCTTCCAAAGGCACCTCACCGGTTGGCCGCTGGGCTCGTAGCGTGGTGCTGGCCTTGATCGGCGGCGGTGTGGGCTACGCGGTAGTAACCCTCTTCTTCTAAATCGGTAGAAGTTTAATGGTGGGCGGGGTAACCAACTTACCTAATGGAAAGAGAACAGCGATGAGCATACACCATGGATCAGATCAGAAAACTACTGAACTTGATTCAGATGTTAGACAGCATGTGCAGAAGCTGCTGCCTGAAGATTATTACGGCAGGGTTCAAGCAGTTTCTAGCCCTAGCTTTCGGGGCCGTAATAAGTCATGGGTATTGACTTTTGATGGTGGCGACAAGGTTTTTCTCAAACAGGTAAATAAGACTATCGCTGGACCTTATGCATTCGATCGTTCGGTTAATTTCGCGAAGTTTTCTGATAGTAATCCAACGAATGTGCCGAACTCACCAAAGTTATTAGCTTCTCACCGCCCATCTGGCTTACTTGCTTTTGAGTACTGCAATGGCGAGAGCCTAGCAAAGCTTCTTGTTGACGAGACTATTCCTGATAGTTTTTCACGGCAAGTAGGTAGCTCTTTGGCCAAGCTCCATGCGGGACCAACGGATAACTTGCAAGAGGTAGCTCATCCATCCCCACCTGTACAGATGCTAAAGCAAGGAATCTCATATCAACGGCTGACTGCTTTTTCTTTAGCTGAAATTTCTCTGTGGAGTAAACTCCAGCAGGATCAAGAGTTAGTAGATTGCGCAGTGGCACTAAAAGCTGCTGAAGAAAATCATAGCGTTTCACCTGTGCATGGTGACCTGCGACTGGACCAATACCAGATGCATCAAAACCAACTCAATCTGCTGGACTGGGAAGAATTTGGTGTAGGGGATCCTGCTCGGGACCTTGGAACCTTTGCAGGCGAATGGATATACCGTGGTGTGCTTGACACCGTAACTACTCGCGGTGGAGCAGAGGAGCCTCCGCAACAGTTCAGCGAGGAATCCGCGAATCAGCGGATTGCAGAACGGATAGGGCATCTAGTTCCTAACATACAAGTGATGTGGGAAGCATACTGCCAAGAACGTCACGATGATGACTATCATGCATTAGCCTCACGGTCCGTTGCCTTTTTAGGATGGCATCTAATTGATCGAACAATCGCTAGAGCTTCTTCGGTTGCTAAGTTGCCGGGAATCGAAAGAGCGGCTGCAGGCATTGGTCGTCGAATTCTTCTAGAACCCCAGAAGTACACACAAATCTTAGGATTTGAAAGGAGTGACAAGAAGTGACCTTAGTCACTGAAAGCAGGTTTCCTGGGTTTACAGAAAGCCTAATAGAGGTGCAGCAACGCGTTGATATTGATTTGTCTCGCCTAAAAGCCAGGGTTGATGGGGAAAGAACCCAAGCCACCAGCTTGCTGGAGCTCAAATCACAACTAGGCGCCTTGATTTATGCTCATTTCCATCTTCAAAATCCGAAGACGAGTGGAGTTAGTCTTCACGACAGTCAAGACTTATCTCAGGCTCTTATTGACTGCATTCCTCACCAAAACCACTATCAACTTGCAGATTTCTTGAGTAGCTCCAGACAAGAGGGGCTTACCAGAATTCAAATTATGGGTCTCAAGGTTAGTTTACCTAGCTATCTTGTAGAAAACACTAATCTTCCAGGAAAAGTAAGAGTTACTCTTCCCAGCTGGCGTAGAAATACGACCCCGGGTTACCTGCTAGCTCTGAGTGAACAGCCTCTCCAGATTATGACTCACGATAGCTTAGTCCGCTTGTATATCGGATGTGACACTGCTGAAAAAGCTCTAGAAACGTGGAAAAATACCTTAGAGATTTTAAGCCTTCTGGGTGCTAACTATCAGGTAAAAGCTTTATCGGCCAGAGCTTCATACCCTCGCTCTGATGGAATTGTAGTTTACATAGCAGATAAGGATCGAGACCATGTCGTAACCGCTTTGAACGAGCTTGAAGTGATCGCAACAGCCAACGATAATCAGGAATACTCTCTCTTTGCTCAGCCGGTAGGCCCCAATATAGCTATTGCAGCGGAGCCGAATGATACACGATCTACCTACCAGGGTCTTAGCTTTGGCCAACATCGATCAAGAGTGCTTGTAGATGCTTTATTAAACGCTGCGTGTACACACCAGACTCTGCAAGAGTGCTGGAATCAAGAGACTCTCAGCGCTGGAATTGACGCAACTTTCCCTGCGTTCAATAGCGTATGAGTAAGCGGGTAAAAACTATAACTTTATAGTCTTGCCCCGCAGCCCCAAGGGCATAACTAACAACACAACAAAAAGAAAGTGAGACTATCATGGCTCAGAATGCAAATCTTATGGAACTGGCAGATGCACATACCGCTTTTGTTACTTCAGCAGAACTGGGAGCAGATGCAGCTTCTGAAGCGCCCGCAACTAGCCCCGTTTGTGTCGGCATCATTGTTGGTGCAACTCTGGGTACTGGCTGCTAGAAAAATATAAGTAACTATTTTGCAATTTTCCTCGCAGCACAAATAACGCTTAGAGGTGCTGGAAAGCGACTTGCAAAATATATTATAGAACTGGTGGGGAAAATTTTCATTTTTCATGTAATTTCCAGCGCCGCAACTAACTATAAACAAAATTTTTTATATTAGGACTTGCTGTTGCAAGTAACCCCTAATTACTTTTTATTTAAGGAGAACCGATTATGGCTCAGAATGCAAACCTTGTGGAACTGGCAGATGCACATACCGTTTTTGCTGCTTCAGCAGAACTGGGAGCAGATGCAGCTTCTGATGCACCCGCAACTACCCCTTTCTGCGCAGGCGTTGTTATCGGGTTGACTTTGACTGCTGGCTGCTAATAAATAGACGGTTGGTCACGATATATGCATAATTGTTTTGGTAAAAAGTGCGACCATTCGTTTATGAGTGCTTAGAAATTCTTTTATCTTGTGTATTTCGTGATGAAGTAATAAACGGTCGGTGCTGGAATTTTAACCTCACATCAAAATTCCAGCACCGCAACTATCTATAAACAAATTCATTCTATCAGTTAGAGGAATCTTATGGCACCGAAAAATCCTATAGATGAGCCACTGCAAGAAGACTTCTCCCTGCCTGGCTTCGGATACTCGAAGGTGGCGCTAGTACTAACAGGATCGGCTGTAACTCAGGTTATGCCCTACTGGATTGAATGGGCGAGAAAAACCATGCCACAGGTGGATTTTCGCATAATCATGCGTGAATCTGCATACCGGTTTGTGACAAGACATGGCATAGAATCAAGCTCACGTTCCCGAATCCAAAATGATATCTGGGCAGATAATATTATTGCTGAGCACATCGATATAGCTGAGTGGGCAGACCTCATATTAATCTATCCGGCTACCTTAGACTATGCTTCACGCTTAGCGCATGGAATTACAGACTCTCCTTCTCTTCTGGCTGCAATTGCTACAGAAGCGCAGGTCTGTATAGCCCCTTCCTTCCCCCCTCGGTCAATAAAACATCCTGCGATTCAAGAAGTGCTGAGGAAACTTCGTCAGCCTTCTGATTACCTGGTCATCGATCCTGTTCCGGGACCTAGCGAGTCAAGCGATACTGCTTTGGCCTGGGTTCCGCCAACTTTTGTTTCTGTACTTCGGATGATTGAAGGGCATCGGGTAGCTCGCTTAGGCTCAGCCTACGAAAGGGCAGCATGATCCTTACTGAGACTACACCCAGTCAGCCCGAGCGGACCCTACTATCATCTACCGGTCTTTTAAAGATTGAAAAGTGGTCTGCTGGCGAACAGCGAGGGCTGGTGCACACTTTAGGTAATTCAGCATCTCTGCCTTTTAACACCCTGCATTTCATGCCTCAAGAAGAACGACCTTCAGCTTTGGTGTGGGGGCAGGGAAGTTCCAAAGAACGTTTTTACCCTCTAACTGGGTATACACCAATCTATACCTGCGTGATGGATTCAGAAGGGCAGTACCACTTGAACTATTACCAGATGGTAGGAAAGGCTTGGGGATCCGCGCTGCGGGAAGTGCACCAGCTACCGGTCTCAGGAAATACACCATCTGCTTCCTACCTGCCTCGAACTGCGGTACGCTCCCACCACTGGCTGAATGAAGAGGGGTGGGAGTACCTCAACAAAGTTCTGGTCACTGAGCACTTTGAAAAGCTAAGGCAGTGGGAGAGGAGCGTTACCTGTGGTGCAAACTTGGTGGTATCGCACGGGAACGCAGGTTTTATTAGCTGGCTTGTCTCAGATAGGCAGGTTACTGGAGCCTTGTTAAGCGGCGAAGATGTTGGTTACGCCCTACCAGAATATGACATTGGCTGGGTCCTAGGAGAGTTTGCTGAATTATATGCTTTCTACCCTAGGTTGCGACCGAAACTGGTCAATCTCCAGAAAGGATTTCTCACAGGGTACGGGGACTTCCTGGAAAATAACTTAAATTCGGGCATCGCCTTCCGTCTTATTCATCATGCC
This sequence comes from Rothia sp. 88186D007BW, assembly GCF_053544215.1. Lineage (NCBI taxonomy): Bacteria > Bacillati > Actinomycetota > Actinomycetes > Micrococcales > Micrococcaceae > Rothia > Rothia sp. 88186D007BW. The sequence goes on from NZ_JBPPTR010000004.1 coordinate 60,039, forward strand.
TATGACTGGCACCATTATGCGGGAGCAAATCTTCAAGCCACTCAGCTTCTCATCGAATTAGCTACTGACTATCTTAATCGATAGATATGAAAGGGAGGTAACTTCTTATGAGTTTTAACCGTACACTCCTGAAAAATCACGGCCATGAAGAGCTTATAGTCGAGGGTTTACGTGCTATCGCTGTTCATGATCAAAGGGCAACTAATTTTTCTATCAGTTTGGCAGTACCTGCTGGTATGCGTGACGAGGAACCTGGGCAAGAAGGGTTCTTTCACCTTATCGAACACATGATTTACCAGGATTCTCATGCCTCTACAGCTGACCAGCGAGGCACTGCTATTTCAAGTGAAGGAGGAATTCTCGGCGGTAATACGCATATGGACTACACCGAGTTCTATGAGACAGGCAACCCAATTTATTTGAAAATTTCGCTACATAGAATCCTAGAACAGGTATTCTTTCCTGCCTTTAAAGTCCATCAGCTTGACGACCAAGTTCAAGCAGTTGCCACCGAACGCTTCCACAGACTGGCTAAAGCACCTGGTGGAGTTCTTCCTTGGCCACACCTTACCGGTCAGTTTTGGTCTGATTATGCTAACGGGCATGATGGTAGCGGTGATTTGGGGCTTCGTGAACGAGCCACCACCACTGCCCTCACCGACATCCATCAGCGTTACTATCAGCTGGGCGAGTCCGTTGTAGTAATTATTAGCCCGCTCCCTGCTGAACAAGTGTTCGGTTATGTTGAAAGAGCCTTGGCCAAACTAGGTTTAGTTCACCATGCACATAGTGCTGCCACTGCAAAAATAAGTCAGAGGAAAGGTGCTGGCCAGCCTATCCAGCGAAGCGTCACTAGCTATTTGAACCAGCCCGTAGAATGGGGTTCACGAAGGATTTCCGTGACCCGTAATGTCGATACAGATATAATCAGCCCTCATTTACTAGGTAGCTTGCTGGTGGCAGAAACCTTGTCTGGTGTGCGGGCATTAGATGCAAGTGCGGGTATCTTTGGCGTTGCTGATACACCATATGATGATCTTTTTGTTCTTGTTGATGACACCAATGCCCCTCTGGAACCTGCCGACCGTTTTAACTCGGTTAAAACAGCTTCGGATAGTGCTGTGAAACTTGCTGCTCAGAGAGCAATTCTTCGGCTGGAAAGCAATATTTATAACGATCAGAAAATCTCTCGTGTAATGGCTCGTGATGCTGTTATTCGATATGACCCTCACTATATCTATAGATTAACAAGGCGCCTCCGTAATATCGAAAATCAGACGGATACTCTACGGGAACTAGCCAATAAAGCTGCCGACTCTTTTGAAAACCAGGTTTTTGCTTCCCTAATTATCGGCACTAATACCTAAGAGGAATACCATTATGTTTACTCCGAAGAACTACACCCTCATTACTGTCAGCGATCACAGGTCAGAGCATACTTTTATGACAGTTGGCTGGCCTGCTGCCGCTCGTGAGAATTATCTAGAAGCTATGGTGATAGCTGCTGTGGAGCAGACCAACTTGGTCGTAGGTAGCCAACCCCTACTAATCATACGGGATAGTAATCAGCAGGTAGGATTAGCATCATTTGTGATGAACCCAACGAATGTGCAAACTTGGATACAGCACTTTACTCAAATTTTTGATGAGAATCCTGATATTTCTAGTGGCCAAGCAACAGTTGTCATTGTTGCTCCTGAAGCTGTGGCAAAGAGCTTCCCCGCCTTTTGCGTTCCCCCTACAACTGAGGCAGAGGAAGTAACTGCAAACCTTCAGCGATACCAGAAAGGCTCAACAGAACATATCATCATCGCAGGCCCGGAGCCAGCCGCCAAAGTGGGAAGCCTTGAAACCTTTGTTGCCATGTGTTTGCTCATGAATCCTATGAACCCGTTTGTGGCGTCGTGTCTACCCGCTAGGATTAGCCTTCAGCCGATGCGCGCATTGGTTGAAGGGAAACCACGTATCATCTGGAGCTGTAGTGGAGAAAATAGCGAAAGCGGAGAGATATTAGAAGTTCTAGAGAACACAGCAAAGGCAGTTATTAGTATTCCTGAAAATTATAGTAGGACGGAATTTGAGCAGGTTAAACAGTTTTCTTTCAGTAATCTCAGCCGCCCGCGTCTGGCACCCGATAATTTAGCAAGGTTTTTAACGCAGTACAGCGTGATGGGTTGGGGTATTGACGCTTTACTAGATACACATCGTATCAACAGCCTTAGCCTAGAGAATCTTGCCCCAGCTTTCGCTGAATTGGTCTATCCGATTGGAGCTGTTCTAGGGCTTGACCTTGTTAAAAAATAGTAAATTTATGGATTTACCAGGTTTTTAGGTTGATGAGGTTGTGTTCAATAGCTTTAACCAGAATCTGAACTCTGTCGCGTACCTGCATCTTTTCCATAATTTTCACAAAACGCGCTTTAATCGTTGATTCAGTAACAAAAAGTTCTGCAGCCATCTCTTTATTGTTCAACCCGCGGGCGAGAAGCTCAATAACCTCTATTTCTTTAGCGGTAAGAAGAGACATGAGTTCTTCATCGGGGGAAATCTCAGTAGGTATCGATTGTTCAAGCCCCTGCACCACATAACGGGTTACCTCAGGGGACAACACGGATCCACCGGCGTAAACGGTATGAATTGCGCTGGTGACCTCCTCAGGGAGAGAATCCTTCACCAGGTAACCTGACGCACCGGCTCGTAAGAGATCAACAACATAGCGATCAGTGGCAAAGGTGCTCAGCCCCAATATTCTTATATCAGGAAAAGAATGGTGAATATACTGGGTTGCCTCAACACCGTCCATCAGAGGCATCTGCATGTCCATCAAAATCACATCTGGTTGTAAAGCTCTTGCTTGTGAAATCGCCAACTTGCCATTTGAGGCTTCCCCTACCACTTCCAGGCTTTCATCAGAGGAAAGATAATCCCTCAAAATATTACGAATGAGGGATTCATCATCTACAAGGAGGACTTTAACCATGAATAGTTCCTTCGCTACGTGTAAACAAGCTAAAGTGGCAACTAAACCCTGGACATAGTTTTAGGCAGGGGGAGACTGACCTGGATTCTCCACACGCCGCCATCATCTTGATAAGACAATGTTCCGCCTAAGTCGTGAAATCTAGCCTTCATTGATTCTAACCCAGTCAAAGATGAAGAAACAGGTTCGTTGCGAGAGATAACGTTCTCTGAGGATAGCATGACGTTATGTTGCCCCACCGTAAGGTCAATTTTTACAGATCCATCAGGGGAACCGTGCTTGAGAATGTTGGTTCCTATCTCGCGAGCTGTACGTCGTAGCGCTTGACGTGATGCCAAAGGAATAAGGCTTACATCCCCATTAACAATCAAGGTAACAGTAAAACCTGCACCTTCTAGAGCATCAGATATTTTATGTAAATCGTGGGTGAGAGCCATTGCTGAAGTGGTTTCCCCTGAAAGTCGGGTGCTGCCCAGCAATAGATTCTCTTCCGCCTGGGGAGCACCGGGTAGTTCGCCCTCAGGCGAGTCATTTTTCTCAGCTTTAAGGACAGTCACCAGCTTGCGAAGATCCTCGAGCGCTTGACTTGCAGAATCCCCGATTCCAGTCAGAATAGCGGCTGTACTTTCTGAATTCTTTGCGAACTGTGCGCGTCGTGCCTGCATAGCGATAATGGTGACTTCATGCGCAACAATATCGTGTAACTCGTAGGCAAGACGAGTGCGTTCCTCATTCCGTGCCTGGAGTTGGGCTTCCCGAATAGCAATAATCTTTTGCTGGTCTTTTTCTCGCTGAAGCCGGAATTTTCTGAGTACTAATCCTGCGGCGTATGAAAACAGTGCTAATGATGATGTGAAGAGCTGAGCGATTGAAACATCGGACCCCCAGCTCGGGTATGCAACAAAAGCACATAGAACAATGCCGAACGTTATGACATGACGTTTTGGCGCCAGATAAGCGCAGTACACAGATACTAGAATTGCGGCTGATGAGAATCCAGCCCAGGTAAAACCGGAATCGCTATAGAGTACCGTAATGTTCGCAAGAGAAAAATACCAGCCATAAATGCCGGGCATGAGCCCAAACCCCATCATAAAAACGGGTAGATAGGCAATCGCAATAGCCCATACACGATTCTGAGTATCTGTGTTTTCATAGACCCCCAAAGATAAATCGACCGTAACAAAGATAAATACCAGGCAAATAAACAGTGCCCTCATGGGCGGACCAAGAGGAAACCACTTCTTGTTGGAGATACTACGGGGGCTTGTCGTCATGGGTTTATGCTATCAAACCCTTTCGCCATACTGCTTCGGAATATATGAATGTTAGTCACATATTCCTATTCTGCAAAGCCAGCCAAAGAAGGCAGGGGGTGCGATAGCTACTGAAGCTGAGGAAATCTGAACATCGATATTCCGTGGAAATGAAGTAGCCTGCGCAGGTGAAAACCCGAGGATGAGAGCAACGGCGACAGAGGTAAAAGCCAGCGCCTTGCGGATGTTCTTCATGGTTCGGAGTCCTTAACGTCGTGAGGTGAACTGTTGTCCTGCTATCTATTGTGGAGTATTAGGCTCCCTGAGGTGCATATACAAAAGTTCAGAAGAGGACTACCTATTGTTGTACTTAAGTTCAAGGTCTAAAGATTTTGTCTTCTGGACGAGCCCCGAAAGTTGGACTGAGCTAAATTCTAGGCGGCTAAGATATTCAAAACATGGCTCCGGTGCTCCAACGGAGCCAGACCCTTGAAGCGCTTCTTGCCCCTGCCATTGTTGTACCAACATATATATTTATCAACTACCTGACACCAATCCTCAACATTGGCGGAACTTTCTCCGTAATATATCTCAGATTTAAGGTGGCTGAAGAAATTCCCCATCACCGCATTATCGTAACCGTTACCCTTACACGGTATGGAATGAGCACCCCCTGACCGATTCAATTAGTTTCTTCTAACTGGAATGCTGATACTGGGAACCCCTGATTCGATGAGTTGTTCTCTTTGATGTTGGGTGAGAGAACTTCGTGTGCATATGAGAAATGCTCCCCGTTTGTTGGAGTTTGTTCTGTTGGTCCAACAAATGGGGAGCAGTTCACATGGGTGAAGAAGCAGGGTCTTTTGTAGGGGGCCCTTGCTATAGGGCTTGTTCTACCAGAGACTTTTCTACCAGGGCTTAGGCGTCGTGGCCGAAGTCGGTTTCGTGGTCAGTGACGAGGTGGGCGTTGCGGGAGATACCGTTAATCTCGTTGGGTACCTGGGGCAGGTCAGCGCTTGCGAAAACTTCAGCGGTGCCCTCAGACATCTTTGCCAGGGAGATAACGTGCAGCTTCTTAGTAGCGGGGTCGGTCACGTAAGCAGTTTCACCGTCAACCCAGATAGCGGGGCGGGGCTCCTGCCAGTCCTCAGGCTCGCTCCAGGGGGCTACAACGTCAACGGAACCCAGCTCGGTGCCGTCCTCAGCCCAGAAACGCAGCTTACCGTCAGTGGTCAAAACCAGGTGGGAGCCTTCAGGGCCACGGGCCAGGGAGCGGAAGGTGTAGGAGACACCCTCAGGTAGGGCAACCTTGGTGCGTTCCTTGGTGATGGTGTTAATCAGGGCGAACTGGCCGGGGCGTTCGAGTTCGGCGTCCTTATCGGTCTTGTAGTCAGCAAGTACGATAGCTGAGTCTGCTGAACCGAACTGGTTACCTGAACGTGAGTAGGGGTCTTCGGGGTTGGAGACCTTAGTGAAAGCGCCATCCTTGTAGATGAGAGCGCCGTCCTGGCAGCCAAGGGTGAAAGTGTCATCTGCGGCGATAGCTTCACCGTGAATACCGGGGCATTCCAGGTTCTCGGTGACTACAGACCCGTCAGCGTTAATGACGGCAGCGCCCGTGCCGGCTTCTTCGGTGCCAACTGAAACCAGGTACTGGTTGTTATCCAGGGGGATGGCAAGGCCGTGGTGGGCCTGGGGTAGCTTGATGGTTTCGGTGGTCAGGCTGGTGGCGGTGTAGTTATCTTCGCCGGTGAGTTCTGCCGGGTTGTAGATTTCGATAGTGCCGGTGTGATCTGCAAACATGGCGCTGCGACCGTGGTCGGTGATGACGTGGCCGGTGCCGTCAGCTGCGAAGCTGAGGTTAGTCAGGGTGGGGGTGGTGGTGTATGAGTGGCCGTGGTCGCCGTGCTTCTGTGACCAGGCGCCCATATCGAGCATGGTGAAGGAGGAGCCGTCAGCTACGACCAGGTGGCGGTTGTCGCCAGCGGACTGTAGGCGCAAGAAGCCGTCTTTTTCGATGGTTTCGATGACCTCGAAGGTCTTGCCGTCCACGATCATGATACCGCCATCGTAGGTCAGGGCGATGCGGGTTGAGGGAGTGGAGGCTTCGGTGATGACGGGGCGTTCTGCGGTTGCAGTGGCGCTGGGCTTGTCTGAGTTTGCGGTGTCAGCTGAGGTGTTCGCTGCCCCGCAGCCTGCAAGGGCAAGAGCTAGGGTAGCGCTGACAACGGTAAAGAGAGTATGAGAGGTTTTGTGCATGCACACCAGTCTAAACTAAATGAGAATCATTTACACAATATTGCTCTCAAAAAAGGCCCACACCTTTTACCGGTGCGGGCCCTCTCTTATCTCTAATGCACTAGAGCAGGTTGCCCTGGCCCAGCTCTTTGAGAGTATTGACAGTGTTCTTCACGCTCTGGGCGTCATTGCGCACGGTAACAAGCAGGGCATCTGCGGTATCAACCACAACTACATCGTCGATGCCAATGACCGAAATCTTGCGGCCGGTCTTGTTAACCACGATGCCGGTGGAGCTTTCACTCATGACGCTGGACTTATCTCCCAGCACGAAAAGCTCTTCACCGCTCTTTTCGATGTTCAGGCGGGCCACAGCATCAAAATCGCCCACATCGTCCCAGCTAAAACGCCCAGGGACCATAGCTACATCTCCGGCTGCTGCGGCGGGTTCCGCTACTGCATAGTCGATGGCGGTCTTGGGTAGGGTCTCCCAGAGACGGTTCATGCAGTCTTCGCGTGCGGGGGTATCCCAGGCGCGAGCAATTTCCATAATTCCGGCGTAAAGTTCCGGTTCGTTGGCTTCAAGGTGCTGCAACATGAGGGAAGCTGGGGCTACGAACATGCCAGCATTCCAGGTGTAGTCGCCACTGGCTAGATACTCTGAGGCGGTGGCCTGATCGGGTTTTTCAACGAACTGCTCAACAGCCAGGACGCTGGGAGCATCCTCTAGCCCCAGGTTCTGGGTTGCCTTGATGTAGCCAAAGGCGGTGGAAGGCTCAGTGGGCTCGATACCGATAGTGACAATCTTGCCGGAGGCAGCAGCATGGACAGCCTCACGTACTACAGCCTGGAATTCTTCAACAGGGCTGATGACGTGGTCAGCTGCGAAAGAGCCGATGATAGCCTCAGGGTCGCGCTCATGCAGGATGGCGCAGGCTAGGCCGATGGCGGCAGCGGAATCGCGGGGTGAGGGCTCGAGTACCAGGTCGGATCCGCGTAGCTCTGAAAGCTGTTGGGTGACGGCGTTGGCGTGGGCCTGGCCGGTGACGACAAGGACGCCGTTGGCTGCAAGGTCAACCAAGCGATCGTAGGTGGCGCGGAGCAGGGATGAACCTGTCCCGGTCAGGTCAAGCAGAAATTTAGGTTCTACGGCGCGAGAGAGGGGCCATAGGCGGGACCCTACGCCGCCGGCCGGAATGAGGGGGTAGAACCGTTCAAGTGGTGTTCTCATTGTTTTTACAGTGTACCGAGATTTGACGGCATAAGGATGAAATCTTTTCCCCTGCATATACGATAAGAGTCACTTTTGCTCTAAATCTTTATGGCAATTACCCTACGAAGCTCCCGAAAGGTAGTTTAAAGCCATAAAAATCTTCTCTAATATGGCGCAAAAAACTGGCCTGATGAGTGGTGACACGCTGTAAGTAAGTGACCTGAAAACCTGATAATCTAATGTTGAGTAGAACACACAATACGTATGTTGCGTAGGTGCGCTAACGGGTTGAACCTGTCGGTGTGTCACTTCGTAACACAGGAGGTTATCCAGTGCCGAATACATCCAAGGGCACGCTATACCGCGGCCGTGAAGGCATGTGGTCGTGGGTTGCCCACCGCATCACCGGTATCGCCATTTTCTTCTTCTTGCTAGTGCACGTGCTTGATACTGCCGTCGTCCGCGTCTCTCCTGAGGCCTACAACGCTGTCATGCACATCTACAAGAACCCCCTTATGGGTATGGGCGAAGCAGCCCTTGTGGCAGCTATCGTCTATCACGCCTTTAACGGCATCCGCATTATCCTGGTGGACTTCTGGAAGAACGGTGCCCGGAAGCAAAAAGCTATGCTCTGGGGTGTTCTAGTGCTCTGGGCTCTGGTCATGGTTCCCTTCCTCATCCGTCACATCATGCTCGTCTTTGGGGGTCACTAAGACATGGCAACTCCTCTGAAAACCAAGATTTCGGTTCCCCGCAGCCGCGACAACACCGTCTCAGGTGTCAAATACAATCGGGCCTCTTCTAAGCGCAACAACTTTGAGATGTTCGCCTGGCTCTACATGCGAGTATCTGGCGTTCTGCTGGTCATTCTGATTTTTGGCCACCTCTTCGTCAACCTCATGATGGGTGAAGGCGTACACCGTATCGACTTCGGTTTCGTCGGCGGTAAGCTAGCAAACCCCTTCTGGCAGGTCTGGGACCTGCTGCTCCTGTGGCTGGCTATGCTGCACGGGGCTAACGGCATCCGCGTGATCATCGATGATTATGCCGAAAAGGACTGGGTACGCTTCGTACTGAAGATAGCCCTCTTTTTAGCCACAGCTTTCGTTATTCTGCTGGGCACCCTGGTCATCTTCACCTTTGACCCCTGCCCCGCCGGTGCTGCCGCAGAACTTCTGCCCTCCATCTGCACCGCCCCCTAAGCTATTGGCGCTCTAGATTTTAGAAAGAAGCAACCAGACAATGCAGGTACATAAGTACGACGTCGTCATTATCGGCGCAGGCGGCGCAGGGATGCGAGCCGCTATCGAAGCTGGCCAGCGCGTCCGCACCGCTGTGCTCACCAAGCTCTACCCCACCCGCTCCCACACCGGTGCAGCCCAAGGCGGTATGTGCGCAGCCCTGGCCAACGTCGAAGAGGACAACTGGGAATGGCACACCTTTGACACCATCAAGGGCGGCGACTACCTAGTAGACCAGGACTCCGCAGAGGTCATGGCTAAGGAAGCCATCGACGCCGTGCTTGACCTAGAAAAGATGGGCCTTCCCTTCAACCGCACCCCCGAAGGCCGCATCGACCAGCGTCGCTTCGGTGGCCACACCCGCGACCACGGTAAAGCCCCAGTACGCCGCGCCTGCTACGCAGCAGACCGCACCGGCCACATGATTCTCCAAACCCTCTACCAGAACTGCGTGAAGCACAACGTAGAGTTTTACAACGAGTACTACGTGCTTGATCTTGTGATGGTAGAAGATGAGGACGGCGTCCGCCGCCCGGCAGGTGTCGTATCCTACGACCTAGCTACCGGCGATGTGCACGTCTTCCAAGCCAAGAGCGTTATCTTCGCGTCCGGTGGTTGCGGCAAAATCTTCAAGACCACCTCCAACGCTCACACCCTCACCGGTGACGGTATGGCCATCGCCCTGCGTAACGGCATCCCGCTAGAAGATATGGAATTTGTGCAGTTCCACCCCACCGGCCTTGCTGGTCTGGGCATTCTGGTTTCTGAGGCTGCCCGCGGTGAAGGCGGTATTCTGCGTAACTCTGACGGTGAGCGCTTCATGGAACGCTACGCCCCCACCATTAAAGACCTGGCTCCCCGCGATATCGTGGCCCGTTCTATGGCTAACGAGGTTCGTGAAGGGCGAGGCTGCGGCCCCAACAAGGACTACGTCCTACTGGACCTCACCCACCTTGAACCCGCCCACATCGACGAGAAACTGCCTGATATTACCGAGTTTGCTCGCACCTACCTGGGTGTAGAACCCTACACCGAGCCGGTACCGGTCTTCCCCACAGCCCACTACGCTATGGGCGGTATTCCCACCAACATCAAGGCAGAGGTACACGCCAACTCTGAGGACACCATCCCCGGCCTCTACGCTGCCGGTGAGGTAGCCTGCGTCTCAGTACACGGTTCCAACCGCCTGGGCACCAACTCCCTGCTCGACATTAACGTCTTCGGTAAGCGTGCTGGCATGTACGCGGCAGAATACGCAGCCTCCACCGATTTCCTGCCCATCCCTGAGGACGCCGCAGATGCCACCTTGGAACTGCTCAACCAGATCCGTAACGGTGAAGGCACCGAAAAGGTGGGCCAGCTCCGCAAGGAACTGCAGGAGGTCATGGACACAGACATGCAGGTCTTCCGCACCGAAGAAACCATCCACAAGGCCGTCGATAAGATTGTTGAACTGGAAGAACGCTACAAGAACATCCAGATTCAGGACAAGGGCAAACGCTTTAACCTTGACCTGTTAGAAGCAGTTGAGCTGGGCTTCTTGCTGGAACTAGCTAAGGTCATGTCTATTGCGGCCCTGCACCGCAAGGAATCCCGCGGCGGTCACTTCCGTGAGGACTACCCTGAACGCGATGACGCCAACTTCATGAAGCACTCAATGGTCTACCTCGATGAGAACGCCGAGATGGAAGGCATCAAGGGCCTACGCTTTGACACTAAGCCCGTGACCTTCACCCGCTACGAACCGATGGAGCGTAAGTACTAAAATGGCTGAATTTGAAGCACGTGAACCCGAATCCAAGGTTGAGCTAGAGTCTGAGTCAGGCGAAGCGGGCGCTATCCCCACTTTCGACGTGACGGTACAAGTTCGCCGCTACAACCCTGAAGAGTCAGCAGAGGCCCACTGGGACGAATTCAAGCTGACCATGTACGACACCGACCGTGTACTCGATGCCCTGCACAAGATTAAGTGGGAGATTGACGGTTCCCTGTCCTTCCGCCGATCCTGCGCCCACGGTATCTGTGGCTCTGATGCCATGCGCATCAACGGTCGTAACCGTTTGGCCTGTAAGGTCCTGCTCAAAGACCTTGACCTGTCTAAGCCCATCATCGTTGAACCTATCAAGGGCCTGCCCTGCGAAAAGGATCTCATCGTAGATATGGAACCCTTCTTCCAGTCCTACCGCGAGATTATGCCCTTCTTAATCAACGGCACCCATGAGCCAGAGCGTGAGCGCCACCAGTCCCAAGAGGACCGCGCCCGCTTCGATGACACCACCAAGTGCATTCTCTGCGCGGCCTGCACCTCGTCCTGCCCCATCTTCTGGACTGACGGCCAGTACTTCGGCCCGGCAGCTATCGTCAACGCCCACCGCTTCATCTTCGACTCTCGTGATGACGCCGGTGACATGCGCCTTGAGATTCTTAACGATAAGGAAGGCGTCTGGCGTTGCCGCACCACCTTCAACTGCACCGAGGCATGCCCGCGAGGCATTGAGGTAACTAAGGCCATTGCCGAGGTTAAGCAAGCTATCTTGGCTCGCTCCCTCTAAACACCGGTAGAAAGTCGCGCTCCATATCCCTGTAGAGCGCGACTTTTTTGTACGAAGGAATGCTGGTGCGGCAGACTCACGCTCGCTGCCGACCCTCTCGCTGGTTCGCTAGCGCTCACAAGCGATTCACGCCAGCCCCGAGCCAGCAGCTTCGCTGTGAGTCTGCTGCCCCCTATAGACAAACAATTCAGGGAGCAGGGGTATTGGGGCTACTCTATATACATGTCCTCCTATTCTTTTGCTGCAAGTTCTTTGGATCTAAGCGCTCCTTTCTTTGCCCAGCGCATTCGCTCTCTCGTGCCTGAACTTATTAAGTTCCGCAGGAGCGTCCATCAGAACCCTGAGCTGTCTTACCTGGAGAATAAGACGACTGAACGTATCTTCCACACGCTCACTGAGGCAGGGCTACACCCTCAGCATTTGAAGGGAACCGGCTGCTATGTGGATGTAGGCTCTGGCCCCATGGCTGCTGCCCTGCGCGCAGATATAGACGCCCTGCCCATTCAAGAAGAAACCGACTTGCCCTACGCTTCGCAGATAGATGGGATCATGCACGCGTGTGGGCACGATATTCACCAGACCGTCATGCTAGGTGTGGCTATTGCTTTGCACCGTTTGCACAGCGAGATTCCGCTAGGTGGTACGGTGCGTATAATCTTCCAGCCAGCTGAGGAGCAACTACCTGGTGGGGCAGTGGATGTGATTGCTCAGGGCGTTCTTAAAGGGGTGCCTCGTGCCTTTGCCTTGCACTGCGAACCTAAGGTGGATGTGGGCAAAATTGGCACCCGCATTGGGGCAATTACTAGTGCATCAGACACCATCAAAATTATTCTTAAGGGCCGGGGCGGGCACACCTCCCGCCCCCATCTGACAGAAGATGTTATCTATGCCCTATCTCAAATTGCTATTAACGTGCCTGCGGTGCTTTCCCGTAAGACGGACGTCCGCTCCGGGGTGCTGGTGGCCTGGGGGCAGATTGAGGCGGGGGTTGCTCCTAACGCTATTCCTTCTACCGCTTTCCTTGCCGGTACCATGCGCTGTTTAGATGTGGACGCTTGGCGGCAGGCTGGTACCATGCTCGATGAGGTGGTCGGTCAAATTGCTGCCCCCTATAACGTAGAGGTTGAGCTGGAGCACTACCGGGGGGTTCCGCCCTCGGTCAATGTCGAAGATGAGGTGGCCATGATTGAGGCTGCTTCGCGTGCGGAACTGGGGGAGGACTCTGTGGTGCTGGTGGAGCAGTCCATGGGTGGAGAGGATTTCGCCTGGATGCTGCAGGAGGTGCCTGGTGCTTTGATCCGCCTGGGTACTCGTGTGCCCGGTGGTGTTACCTACGATTTGCACCGGGGCGATTATGCACCTGATGAGCGTGCTATCGGGTATGGGGTGCAGGTTATGGCGGCGACGGCTCTGCGGGCTATCCGCACGGAGCTATCTCGCAGTTAACCTTCATTTTTTGCTGGCCGGCGTTTTTAGAAAATTTTTTCAGGTATGACGCAGGACGCTGCTGGGCGGGGGTGTCTGCTTGTGCGTGTGATTAGCCTAAACGCTGTTTTCTTCCGTGAAAGAGCAGTGTTTTGTTACGTGATTCACTTCCTGTCTGATGAATAGGGGGTGAATAGGAAGATAAATCACACTAAGATGTGTTGTGTTACGCAAAATATTCTCTGAAAGTAGCACTCGCATATAGACGGCGTCAATGATGCGCCGCTGGCTTTCAGGGCTGTACGAAAAGGACCTCCATGGCTTTCTCACGTAAGCACCTTGCATCCACCGGTTCCATCCTGGGTATCTCAGCCCTGCTCTTCTCAGCATGTGGCGCTGCCCCCGAAAACTCATCCTCAGCCTCCGGCGAGAACAGCGACTACCTGGGCTGTATCGTCTCTGACTTCGGCGGCTTCAACGACAAGTCCTTCAACCAGAACTCCTACAAGGGCCTGAAAGACGCTGTTACCGACTACGGTATTGACTTCAAAGAAGCTCAGTCCTCATCAGACACCGACTACGGCCCCAACGTCAACCAGATGGTCCAGTCAGGCTGCAACCTGACCATCACCGTCGGCTTCAACCTGGCCAAGACTACCGAAGAAGTAGCAAGCCAGAACCCCGATATGCACTTTGCTATCGTCGATGATAACTCCATCGAACTGGACAACGTGCGCCCCATCATCTTCGATACCGCCCAGGCTGCCTTCCAGGCAGGCTACCTGGCTGCCTCCCAGACCAAGACCGGTAAGGTCGCAACCTACGGCGGCGCCCAGTACCCCACCGTTACCATCTTCATGGACGGCTTCGCCCAGGGCGTTGCCTACTACAACCAGCAGAAGGGCACCAACGTGCAGGTGCTGGGCTGGAACACTCAGAACCAGTCAGGTACCTTCACCGGGGACTTCGATGACGCCTCAAAGGGCAAGGTCAACACCCAGAACTTCCTGGACCAGGGCGCTGACATCATCCTGCCCGTAGCTGGCCCTGTAGGCGCTGGCACCCTCGAAGCAGTCAAGGAATACAACGCCACCAACCCTGAGCACACCGCCTCCGTTGTCTGGGTTGACGCCGATGGTGTTGAAACCAACCCTGAGTACGCTGACATCATCTTGACCTCTATCCTCAAGAAGATGGACACCGCCGTCACCGAGACCATCAAGGCAGATTTGGACGGCAACTTCACCTCCGATGCCTACATCGGCACCCTGGAGAACGACGGCGTGGCTCTGGCTCCCTTCCACCACTTCGACTCAGCAGTCTCAGGTGAGACCAAGGCTGAGCTCGACAAGATCAAGGAAGACATCATCTCTGGCACCATTAAGGTCGAAACCGCAGGTACCCCCACCGCCTAGGCAGGTAGGTTGGCTGTGGACTCCTAGATAACGGCTCACACCCTCACCCATGAGGGCGTGAGCCGTTTTGTCTGTCTCGCGAACTTACCTCGACGAACTTACCTCGACAAGTAGCCTTTAGCGATAGGTGTCTCAACCGCTAAACTAGGCAACAAACGCTCCTTCACTCTGCAGCCCTCACCCGGCTGTAGCGTGTGCCCGGTTCTCACACAGAAAGCCACCCCATGAAACTCGAACTGCGCAAGGTCACCAAACGCTTCGGTGACTTTACCGCGAACGACAGCATCGACCTTGTGGTCCGCCCCGGCACAGTCCACTGCCTACTGGGCGAAAACGGCGCAGGCAAATCCACCCTCATGAACGTCATCTTTGGCCTCTACCAGCCCACCGAAGGGCAGATGCTTATCGACGACCAGCCAGTTGAGTTCTCCGGGCCCTCAGATGCCATGGCTGCAGGTATCGGCATGGTACACCAGCACTTCATGCTGGTACCCGTCTTTACCGTCGCCGAAAACGTCGCCCTAGGCTCCGAATCTCTTAAAGACGGCACCCTGGACCTAGAAACCACCCGCCGTAAAATTCGAGAAATCTCAGACCGCTACGGGTTCGCCGTTGATCCCGACGCCATCGTGGAAAACCTACCCGTGGGTGTGCAACAGCGCGTGGAAATCATCAAGGCCCTGGTGCGCGATGCAGAAATCCTGATTCTAGACGAGCCCACCGCCGTGCTCACCCCTTCTGAAACTGACCAGCTCCTGGGCATCATGGACCAGCTCCGCAAAGACGGCAAGTCCCTGCTCTTCATCTCCCACAAGCTCCGCGAAGTGCGCGAAATATCAGATGATATCACCGTCATCCGCCGCGGCAAGGTCGTCGGTCAGGCAGATCCCTCTATGTCCACCACCGAGCTAGCTTCGCTCATGGTAGGTAAGGCGGTGCAACTCACCGTCGATAAGGACGAGGCCCACACCAACGACCAGACCTTCGCCGTAGAAAATCTCTCCTTGGTCGCCGATAACGGACTGGCCCTGCTCAAAGACGTCACCTTCACCGTCCAGGGCGGAGAAATTCTTGCCATCGCCGGTGTGCAAGGCAACGGCCAGACCGAACTAGCAGAAACCATCATCGGCTTGCACCCCAAGGCTAGCGGCTCCATGAAACTCAACGGCACCGAGCTACTAGGCAAGACCACCAAACAGGTGCTTCGCGCAGGTGTAGGTTTCGTACCCGAAGACCGCAGCAAGGACGGCCTGGTCGGCTCCTTCTCCATTGCAGAGAACCTGGTCCTGGACCTCTTCGACACCAAAGAATTCTCATCAGCCGGAACCCTCAACCGCACCAAAATTTCTGAAAACGCTGACCGAGTAGGCACAGAGTTCGATATTCGTATGGGCTCCAAGGAGCACGCCGCCTCAACTCTCTCTGGCGGTAACCAACAGAAAATTGTGGTCGCCCGCGAACTCTCCCGCCCCCTCCAACTCTTCGTCGCCTCCCAGCCCACCCGCGGCGTCGATGTCGGCTCCATCGAATTCATCCACAAACGCATCGTCGAAGAACGAGACAAGGGCGTGCCCGTTATCATCGTCTCCACCGAACTCGATGAAGTCTACGGGCTTGCTGACCGCATCGCCGTCTTCTTCCACGGCGAGCTCATGGGCATCGTCCCGCCCAGCACACCCCGCTCCGTCCTTGGCCAGATGATGGCAGGAGCCACCTACCAAGAAGCCCTGGCAGCCTCTACAGACCACCAAGAAACTCCCAGTACTTCCCACGCCGCACACACGGCACCTACCCCCAAGACCCCCTGGGCAGAAGGAGAAGAGAATGAGCGAGCATAAGCCCGCAAACCCGCAGGTAGACCCTGCCCTTGCTGCCGACACAGCAGTCAAAACCCCGCCCCAGGACGCTCCCTCCCAGCTAGTAGCCACACAGAAGCCAACCACCTTTACCCGCATCGCAGGTGGCAGCATCGGCCTGTCTATCGGCGCAGCTCTAGCAGCTTTCATCGTCGGTGGGCTACTGATTGCAGTAACCGACCCGGCCACCCAGAAAGCGGCCTCCTACTTCTTCGCCCGCCCCATGGACACCCTCAGCGCAGGCTGGAACGCCGCCTACCAGGCCTACCTAGCCCTTCTCCAGGGCGCAATCTACAACCCCAAGGGTAGAAGCTTCGCCCAACAGATCCGACCCATTACCGAAACCCTCACTATGGCCACTCCGCTCATCTTTGCGGGCCTGGCCGTAGCACTCTCCTTCCGCGCAGGGCTCTTCAACATCGGTGCTCAGGGCCAAATCATTCTCGGCGCAATCGTCTCCGGCTGGGTTGGCCTCAACGCAGGCCTACCCCTGCCCCTCATGATTCCCCTCATCATCCTCGGCGGCATCATCGGCGGTGCCCTCTGGGGTGGAACCATCGGCCTCCTCAAAGCCAAGACAGGGGCCCACGAAGTCATCCTGTCCATCATGATGAACTACATCGCCGCCCACCTCCTGACCTACCTGCTCAAAACCCCTGTCCTCCAAGCCACCGGTAGCTCCAACCCCATCTCCGACTCCCTCCCCGCAAACGCAGTCTTCCCCCTGCTCCTGGGCAACCCCTTCCGCCTGCACCTAGGTTTCCTCGTTGCCATCGTGGCCGTCATTTTCGTTAGCTGGCTATTGAACCGCTCCACCACCGGCTTCCGCCTGCGCGCAGTTGGTGCTAACCCCAACGCCGCCCGCACCGCCGGAATCTCAGTTGCTTCCGGCTACATCATCGTCATGGCTATTTCCGGTGCCCTCGCAGGCCTGGCAGGTACCGCCCAAGTCTCCGGTACCGAAAAAATTATCACCATCGGCATCGCAGGCTCACTAGGCTTTGACGCCATCACCGTAGCCCTGCTAGGACGCTCCACCCCCTGGGGCACCTTCTTCGCCGCCATCCTCTTCGGCGCCTTCCGCGCAGGCGGCGTGACCATGCAAGTTGCCACCGGAACCAACATCGATATCGTCCTGGTTCTTCAGGCCCTGATTGTGCTCTTCATTGCCGCACCCCCGCTGGTTCGGGCCATCTTCCGCCTGCCTGACCCCACCGGCAAACCCAAGAAAAAGAAGACAGCTAAAAAGAAGGCCGTGGAGGCATAACCATGAGCGTCATCGCAACTTCAAAAACCGCCACCACCAAACCCCAAGAAAAACAGGCCGTTAAAAACTGGAAGAACACCGCCATCTACGGCGTCCTTGCAATTCTTGCTACCTACCTCATCGCCCTCCGCGCCCCCCAAAGCACCCTACGCCTGGGCATCTCAGAGGGGGTGAGCTGGTTCTCCGCCCGGCCCCTGAGCATCAATCCCCACATCTACGGCTGGGTAGCCTCTGCCATTATGCTTGCCCTGGCAGGCTACGCCCTGATTACCACCTCGGTTGGCAAACCCCTAGGCCGCTGGGTAGCGCCCCTCTTCTGGCTGACCTTCGCCACCGGCCTACTCATCTGGGCCATCGGCTCCACCACCAACCCAGAACTCTCCCTCGTCTCCCTACTCAACGGCGCCGTGCTTCTCTCCATCCCCATGATCTTCGGATCCATGGGCGGCCTACTGTGTGAGCGCTCTGGCATCGTTAACATCGCAATTGAAGGTCAACTCCTCCTAGGGGCCTTCTCAGCCGTCATTGTCGGTTCTACCACCGGCAGTCCCTGGGCAGGTCTTCTAGCAGCCATGGTAGGTGGCATGCTTGTCTCAACCCTGCTAGCCCTCTTCTCCATCAAGTACCTGGTAGATCAGGTTATCGTTGGTGTTGTGGTCAACGTGCTGGTCTCAGGTCTGACTGGCTTCCTCTATGCCCGCGTCCTTGAACCTAACGCCGCCACCCTCAACTCAGCTCCCAAGCTACCGGCCTTCGCTATCCCTGGGCTTTCTGAGATTCCGGTGCTTGGGCCCGTCCTCTTCAACCAGAACGTGCTGGTCTATCTCATGTATGTGGTGGTAGCTCTCATCTGGTTCGCCCTGAATAAGACCCGCTGGGGGTTGCGCACTCGTGCAGTTGGTGAGCACCCTAAGGCTGCTGACACCCTGGGCGTGAACGTTAACCGTCTACGCGCCACCAACGTCCTGTTGGCGGGTGCTGTAGCAGGTATGGGTGGGGCCTTCTTCACCCTGGTTTCTGTTTCAGCTTTCAACTCTGATATGACGGCCGGCCAAGGCTACATCGCCCTTGCTGCCCTCATTTTCGGCCGTTGGACTCCTATTGGGGCTCTCTCAGCGGCTCTGCTCTTTGGCTTCTCCCTCAACTTGCAGTTTGTGCTCTCTATTCTGGGCACTAGTGTGCCTACCGAGTTGCTGGCTATGTTGCCCTACTTGGTCACTATCTTCGCGGTGGCGGGCCTGGTTGGGCGCTCCCGTGGCCCTGCCGCTGTGGGTAAGCCCTACATCAAGGAGTAGGTCCGGACGGACGGGTGGCCGCTACCTTCACATGGGGTAGCGGCCACTGCCGTCTTAACGTTCTTAAATTTCGGCTACCGGGGCGTCCGCCTCCCCGTGCTGATAGAAAACTTGCAAAGGAAGATACCAATGACTCCACAAGAGATTGACTGGGACCAGCTCACCGCTGCTGCAACCGCAGCCCTAGCGAACTCTTACTCGCCCTACTCCAACTTCGCGGTGGGCGCGGCTGCCCTGACCACTGATGGGCGTCTGATTACTGGCGCTAATATCGAAAATGCCTCTTACGGGCTGACTCTTTGTGCCGAATGTTCCTTGGTGTCTGAGCTCTTCCGCACCGGTGGCGGCAAGCTGGCTGCCTTTGCCTGCGTTGATAAGGAGGGGAAGGCTCTCATGCCCTGCGGGCGGTGCCGTCAGTTGCTCTATGAGCACAGTGCCCCCGGTATGCTTCTGCGTTCTACTAGTGGGGTGCTGACCATTGAGCAGATGCTGCCGGATGCTTTTGGCCCTGACCGTCTAGCTACCTCCTAAGTTGCTGGACTATTTGTGATCTGGCACCTCTTTGGGGCCCTGCACTGGGGCGTGAACTGGCATACTGGAAGATAAGACCCTAACAGGATGGCAAGAGAAGGTAGGGGAGTGACGCTACACCCCAGCCGGAAAGGTGGGTGCTTGAGCACTGAAGCTTTTGATGCCGTAGATATCATCCGCACTAAGCGCGACCGAGGAACCCTCACCAAGGAGCAGATTGATTGGGTGATTGATGCTTACACCCGTGATTGTGTTGCCGATGAGCAGATGAGTGCTCTGGCTATGGCTATTTTTCTGAACGGTATGAACCGGCAAGAGATTGCCTGCTGGACCGATGCCATGATTCGCTCTGGTGAACGTATGGACTTCTCATCTATTATTGGGCCCGGTAAAAAGGTTGCTACCGCAGATAAGCATTCAACCGGCGGTGTGGGCGACAAAATTACTCTGCCTCTTGCCCCATTGGTGGCCGTGTATGGGGTGGCGGTACCTCAACTTTCTGGCCGCGGCCTAGGCCACACCGGGGGAACCTTAGATAAGCTTGAGGCGATTCCTGGCTGGCAGGCCAATATCTCTAATGAGAAGACTCTCCACATTCTGGGTACGGTTGGTGCGGTCATCTCGGCCGCTGGTTCTGGTTTGGCTCCTGCCGATAAGAAGCTCTATGCGCTGCGCGATACTACCTCAACGGTTGAGGCTATTCCCCTGATTGCCTCATCAATTATGAGCAAGAAAATTGCAGAGGGTACCGATTCTTTAGTGCTGGACGTCAAGGTCGGCTCTGGTGCTTTTATGAAGGACGCCGCCCGCGCCCGCGAACTGGCTGAGATCATGGTGGAGCTGGGCCAAGGGGCCGGTGTGAGAACCAGTGCCTTGCTGACCGCTATGGATACTCCACTTGGTCTGGCGGTTGGTAACGCTAATGAGGTTGCGGAATCTGTTGAGGTTCTTGCCGGTGGTGGGCCTAACGATATTGTTGAGCTCACCGTGGAGCTTGCCCGCGTCATGCTAAAAAATTCTGGTATCGACGCTGACCCGGCTGAAGCTTTAGCCGATGGGCGGGCCATGGATAAGTGGCGTGAGATGATCTCAGCCCAGGGCGGTGACCCTGATGCGCCCCTGCCTCAGGCCCGTGAAACTCATACTATCTACGCAGAGACCAGCGGCACCCTGACTCGCCTGGACGCGCTAGCTGTGGGCATGGCCTCCTGGCGTCTGGGTGCAGGGCGGGCCCGCAAGGAAGACCCCGTGCAACTGGCCGCAGGTATCAACTTGCACGCTAAGCCCGGGGACACCGTCACCGCAGGCCAGCCTCTGATGACCCTGATGACTGACACCCCTGAACGCTTTGCCCGAGCCTTGGAATCGCTCAAAGGCGCTTGGGCTATCGGCGACCATTACACCCCTACCGGCCTGATTCTCGATAGAATCAACGCTTAAAGCTATCTTTGACCTTGCAAGAAAAGAGAAAAATCGTGGGCCTATTTAGCCGCAAAAAAACTCAGGTACCTGCCTCTGACCAGCAGACCGCCCAGCGGGATGTTCTGGCAACTAGCCTTGACACTGAGCAGGCTCCCACCTCTCAGATATCTGAGGCTACTGCCCCTGCCTCACTTCGCCCTGCTCAGTCCGGCGCCGGTGAGGGTCTTAAGGCCGTTGTTAAGCTCATGCGCGCCAAGACAGAAGGCCAAGTGACTTTGAACCTGACCCAGAATGCTGGGGAGATGAAGTACACCCTCTACCAGCGGGGTCAGGAGGTAGAGTCTGGGCTGGTCACTCCCGATACCGAATGGTTCCAGGCTGTAGCTGACCTCTATGTGGAGGAAGAAAAGAGTGAGCGCGGCGCCTGGAACCGGGCCCTGATTGTGGTCAATCCTGCTATCGGCAGTGACGCGGCTGTGCACGCTTCTTTCATGAACACCTCCACCAGCAAGACCCACAACCTCAACTATGCCCTTGATATGGGTGGTACCCCGGAGCAGCAGCTTGAAGACCGTATGAGCCGTATTTCAGCTCGCCTGGCCCAGGACAAAACCCCAGTTGAGACAGCTGTGACCCCTGCCCCCGTTGAGGGCGCTGATGCTGAGGTGGTGGCCTCTTCAGAAGTGACCGTAACGGAAGTACCTGCTGAGCCTGCTGCACAGGAGTCTGCTGATGTAGAGCCTGCTGCACACGAGTCTGCTGATGTAGAGCCCGCTGAGCTGGAATCTGCTGAGGGTATTCCCGCAGATGATGTAACTTCCGCAGACGATGCAAGTCCCGCTGAAAAAGCTGGCGCAGAAGATAGCACTGACCAGCCCACTGACGAAGAGACTGAGAGTCGCCAGCTACCAGCCCACCTGGACGACAACGAATTTGAGACCGAGGACCAGCCCCAAGAACCCGATACACACACCCCGGTTTCTGCCCTGCCCGCGTCCGCACCGACCCTGGATGCGCCCATGAGCAGCACCAGCGTGGACGTTGCCCCCTCCTTCTCTGACCACAGCCAGCCCAAGCCCTCTACCACCAAGAAGGCCAGCGGCAACCTGGTACTCACTGAAGCTGAGGTCGTCTCCCGTTTCGCCCCTGCCTACCAGGCCCTCTTCGGGGCAGAAGGTAGCGCCCGCGACGTCTCTACCGTGCTGATTCGTGTACGTACTCTAGGGTCCTACTACGATGCCCTGACCCATGTTCGTCGTAAGGGCTTCTGGGAGCAGGTGCGCACCTTCGACCTCGTCCCCGAAGAAACCCTGGCCATTTTGCAGCTCAAGGCTGACTCCTACAAGGAAGGTCACGGCTCACCCCTGGCTATTAACATCCGCTTCACTCCTGGCACGCCGGTTGACGTTTCCTTTGACTACGCCGATGAGGAGGCTTTCGTCCGCTACCCTGAGCACCTACCTGCCCAGCAGTACGTTGAGGAGCTACGCATGTTCCCCCGCACCGGTGAGAACATCCCGGCCCACATGAGCGAGGCCCTGGCCTCCTGGACCTTCTAGGCCCTTACCTCCCCTGATATACCCCGCCCCGAAAGAGCCCCAACCCTTTCGGGGCGGGCCCCTTACTGAAAGAGCTAAGACGGCATGAGCACCCCCGCCCCCACCCTGACCTGGTTACAGAAACTCCCCAAGGTCTGCCTGCACGATCACCTCGATGGTGGGCTGCTACCCCAGACCCTTATCGAACTAGCTCAAGAGATAGGGCACACCTTGCCCGCTACCGACTCGCAGGAACTGGGGGAGTGGTTCAAACAAGCAGCGGACTCCCGCTCCCTGGCCCGTTACCTAGAGACCTTTGAGCATACCGTAGCGGTCCTGCAAACTGCCGATAATCTGCGCCGGGTGGCCCGCGAGCACGTGCTCACCCTAGCTGCTGACGGTGTTATCTACGGTGAGGTGCGCTGGGCCCCCGAACAGCACCTGCGCGGTGGGCTGAGCTTGGGCCAGGCTGTTGAGGCGGTAGCAGAAGGCCTGATGGACGGCATGGAAGAGGTCGCTAAGGCCGGTGGGCGAATCCTGGTCAACCAGATTCTCTGCGCCATGCGCCACCAGAAGAATTCCCTCGAGGTCGTGAAAACTGCCCTAAAGTACCGGGCGCTGGGCGTGGTGGGCTTTGACCTGGCAGGGCCTGAGGACGGCTACCCCCCAGCTTTATGCGCCGATGCCCTCAACCTTGCCGCCGAGCACTTCCTGCCGGTGACCCTCCACGCCGGTGAAGCCTTCGGCCTGGCCTCTATCCGCCAGGCCCTAGTAACCGGCCGCGCCCTACGCTTGGGGCACGGTGTGCGCATCACCGAAGATATTACTGCCCGCACACTGGCAGAGATTGACCCCGATGGGTCCTTAATGCCCGGTGCTGACCCCACCCAGAGCGTCCTGCAACTGGGTGAGGTTGCTGAGGCTGTGAAAAACCGCCGTATCGTGTTGGAGACCTGCCCTTGCTCTAACCTGCAGACTGACGCTGCGGAAAAGGCGAGCAGGGTGGGGCAGGGCAAGGACTTTGAACCGGCCCTTACTCATGAGGAGCACCCGGTTGCCTTGCTGTTACAGGCTGGGTTTGCGGTCACTATTAACCCCGATAACCGGCTTATGAGCGCTACCAGCATGACCCGCGAATTTGCTGAACTGGCCACCCACCACGGGTTTGGCGTACCTGAATTTTTTGAGGTCACTTATAACGCCGTTAATGGGGCCTTTTGCTCTTTCGATGAGAAGCAGGCCCTGTTAGCTAGCATCCAGAGCGCTTACGGGCAGTTAGCCTTGGAAGAACCAGGCCAAACCCAGGCACCGGGCCGCCAGGCACCAGAGCAGGCCCCGAATCAGACACGGGCCCAGGCCCAGGGGGAGTGAGGCCAGCCGTGGCAGAGGAAAACACCGCAAGCTCCACCCCAGATAGTCTAGGAGCCAGCTTTGAGCACCTCATGGGGCTCATGCACACCCTCCGCAGCCCCGGCGGCTGCGCCTGGACCAAGGCCCAAACCCACGCCTCTATCATGCACTTCCTGATCGAAGAAACTTACGAGGTCGCTGAGGCCGTTGAAGCACCTGGCGGAATCAACCTGCCCCTGCTGCGCGAGGAACTGGGGGACGTGCTCCTCAACGTCATCTTTCATGCCACCATGGCCTCAGAAACCCCCGCAGAGCAGGGCGGCTTCACCATGCAGGAGGTTATCAATGGCTTAGCTGCCAAGCTGATAGGCCGCAACCCTCACGTCTTTGGGGCCCCGGCAGATAGGCGCGAAAATCTGAGCGCTACCGACATCTCCGAGGCCTGGGACCACCTCAAAAAAGCTGAAAAACCTGAACGCACCGGCCCCTTCGACGGGCTACCCCCGGCCCTGCCTGCGCTCGCTCTTGCCGCTAAGGTCGGGCAGAAAGCTGAGGCTGCCGGGGTTGATGTGAACCCTGCGGACGCTGGTGGGCAGCCTCCTGCCTTCGGTACAGAACAGGAGCTTGGGGCTTATCTTTATGCTTTAGTAGATGCTGCCCGCTCCTGCGGGCTTGATGCGGAACGTGCCCTGCGCACCTATGTGCAGGGGATAACCCAATAAAAGCTGCCCAAATATCGTAGAGGGCACTATTTGGCCCGACGATTTTCTTACCATTGGGTAGTTGTGACCCGTTGGTTAGAATCCACTAAAACCTCAGGGGCCCTGAAGAAAACCGTCCAGATGGGGGATTTCCTGTGTGTTTATGTGGGTGTTTTGGTAGACTGGGGGCATAAATGCGCCCGGGCATGGGAGCCCGGTCAGCCAAGTGGCTGTAGCGCTATATAGCCATTCTCATTTTTTATCCTTCAAGGAGCATTTTCATGGCTTTGATTACCGCAGTTCACGCTCGTCAGATTCTTGACTCACGCGGCAACCCCACTGTTGAGGTTGAGGTTCTGCTTGAAGACGGCGCTTTTGGCCGTGCAGCAGTTCCTTCAGGTGCGTCTACCGGTGAGTGGGAGGCTGTAGAGCGCCGCGATGGCGACAAGGCTGTTTACCTGGGCAAGGGTGTGCTGGGCGCTGTTGATGCAGTGATTGAAGAAATCGCTGAAGAGGTCATCGGCATTGACGCCACTGACCAGCGTGCTGTTGATGCAGCTATGATTGCTCTAGATGGCACCAACAATAAGGGCAAGCTTGGCGCTAACGCTATCTTGGGTGTTTCAATGGCTGTTGCTAAGGCTGCGGCTGAGTCTTCAGACCTGCCTCTCTATAAGTACCTGGGGGGCCCCAACGCTCATGTTTTGCCTGTTCCTATGATGAACATTCTCAACGGTGGCTCACACGCTGACTCTAACGTTGATATTCAGGAGTTCATGATCGCCCCCATCGGTTTTGATACTTTCTCTGCTGCCTTGCAGGCTGGTGTTGAGGTCTACCACGCACTGAAGAGTGTGCTGCACGACCGTGGCCTGTCTACTGGCCTGGGTGATGAGGGTGGCTTCGCCCCTGACCTTGACTCTAACGCTGCGGCCCTTGACCTGATTATTGAGGCTATCGAGAAGGCTGGCTACAAGCCTGGTGAAGAAGTCGCTCTAGCTTTGGATGTTGCTTCTTCTGAGTTTTATAAGAAGGGCTCCTACGAGTTTGAGGGTCAGAAGAAGAGTGCCGCTGAGATGTCTGCCTACTACGCTGACCTAGTTGCCCGCTACCCTCTCGTTTCTATTGAGGACCCCCTGGATGAGAATGATTGGGAGGGCTACAAGACTCTGACTGCTGAAATTGGAGATAAGGTTCAGCTTGTTGGTGACGACCTTTTTGTAACTAATCCCGAGCGTCTGGCCCAGGGTATTGAGGGTGGGGCTGCTAACGCCCTGCTGGTGAAGGTTAACCAGATTGGTTCACTGACTGAGACTTTTGACGCTATGAGCTTGGCTCAGCGTAACGAGTACCGTTGCATGGTTTCTCACCGTTCAGGTGAGACTGAGGATGTCACTATTGCTGATTTGGCTGTGGCTACTAATGCTGGCCAGATTAAGACTGGTGCTCCTGCTCGTTCTGAGCGTGTTGCTAAGTACAACCAGTTGCTGCGTATTGAAGAGGAACTGGGCGATCAGGCTGTTTATGCAGGTAAGAGCGCCTTCCCCCGCTTTGCACGGTAGTCTGCTGTTTCTCTAATGTGAGAGAATAAGGACGCCCGCGCCCCGGCCAGGTTGCCCCTGGCTGGGGCCCTGCCTTTTAAGGAGGGAACAAAGGGAGCCCGAGGCGCTTAGGGTGTTCAGCTTGTACTCAGCTCAGGCGGTAAAATAGGTTACTCACGGATGAGAAGGTGGGAATAACAGGTATGGCACGCACACCGGGGCAGAAGCCCAACCCCATTGCAGCCTTTTTTGGTTTTGGCCTGGGCAAGCCTGCGTCCGCGCCCTCTGAGAAAAAGCGGGCCAAGACCAGCAGACGGGGCCCTGCCCAGTCTCTGCGTGCCAAGACTGCAAGTACTGCCCCCTCTGAGGGGGCGGCAACTCCGGTAGCTGCCCATGCCTTTAGTGGGCACTTCATTACTTTCGCTATCGTGCTGGTGATTATCGCCCTGTCGGTTTACACCCCGCTCACCTCTTTTATCCGCCAGCAAAACGAAATTAATGATGCTAAGGCCAATATCGCCGCCCTACAAACTGAGCAGGAGTCGCTCAAGGCTCAGGTGAGCTGGTGGCAGGACGATAACTATGTGAAGCAACAGGCCCGCAGCCGCCTCTTCTACGTGGAGCCAGGGGAGACCCCCTACCTGGTGGTAGGGCTGGATTCAAGTAGCGACCTGGCAGATGATACGAGTGCCGCCGCTAAAACCGCCCCCGAGGACTCCTGGACCACTAAGTTCTGGGGCTCTTTACAACTGGCGGCTGAAGATACCTCCGTCACCAGCCCCGCCGCCGAACCCCAGAGCACCGATAGCGTTAGCCCATCACCTACTTCCACCTCCTCACCTATTTCCACCTCCTCACCTACTAGCACTGAGCCGCTTACTACCCCCACCCGCCCTTAGCGCCGGTAGACTAGAAAAATCAGCATCATCTTCTAAGGACGCCATGACCACACCTGCCAGCTTTGACCACCAGCCTCACGGCTTTGGTGTCACCGCCGAAACTCTCACCCCCACAGAGCTAGATTTGAAAGTGCTCTCAGCCCAGTTGGGGCGCACTGTGCGCGAGGTTGTAGAGATCCCGGCCCGCTGTGTGTGCGGCAACCCCCTGGTTGCTGCCACCGCCCCGCGCCTAGCTAACGGTTCACCCTTCCCCACCACTTTCTATCTGGCGCACCCTGTCATTACCGCGGCAGCCTCCCGCCTTGAGGCAGAAGGCATCATGTACGAGATGACCGATGAGGTCACCGACGATGCAGAAAAGGCAGCCGCCTACCAGGGCGCCCACGAGAACTATCTGGCAGAGCGCGAACGCATCCGTCTTAAGGCGGGCCTAGAAGAAATACCCGAAATTGAGGGAGTCTCCGCCGGTGGCATGCCCACCCGCGTCAAATGCCTGCACGCCGTTCTAGGCCACACCCTGGCTGTGGGCCGCGGTATCAACCCTTACGGTGATGCAACCCTTGATTTGATTGCCCAGTGGTGGACCCCTGAGACCTGCCACTGCGACCCGGCCTGGCGCAACTAACTCCCTGCCGGCGTCCGCCCCTCACACCTACCCACCTATCCGCTCTACATATCACCGGGAGTAACCATGCGCGTTGGCGCTATCGACTGTGGAACTAACTCAATTCGCCTACTCATTGCCGAGGCTGAAGCCACCGATACTGGTTTTGAGCTCACCGACCTTGAGCGCCGTATGAAGATTGTGCGCCTGGGCAAGGGGGTGGACGCCACCGGCTGGCTGGCCAAAGAATCTTTGGACCGCACTTTTGCAGCAGCGCGCGAATACGCTGAACTTTTGCGTGAGTACCAGGTGGAGCATGTACGCTTTGCCGCCACCAGTGCTACCCGCGATGCGGGCAACCGCCAGATTTTTATCGACGGGATCCGCGAGATCCTGGGGGTAGAACCTGAGGTGATTACCGGCAATGAAGAGGCGGAGCTCTCTTTCGCTGGTGCTGTCTCATCGGTAGGTAACACCGACGAGCTGACCTTGGTGATTGACCTGGGCGGCGGCTCAACCGAGTTCGTGCTGGGAAATAAGGACGGCCTGGCAGCAGCCCGCTCGGTTGATATCGGCTGTGTGCGTATGACTGAACGCCACGTTAGCTCTGACCCTGCCAACGTCACCCAGATTGCCCGCGTCATTGCAGATACCGACCGTGCTATTGCAACTGCAAGCACCTCCGTTGATCTCTCTGCGGCCCGTCGCGTGGTGGGTGTGGCGGGGACCGTCACCACCGTAGCCGCCCATGTTCTGGGTTTGAAGGCTTACGACTCTCAAAAAATTGATCGTGCCGAAATTGATATCAAGGATATCTGCCGGGCTGCAGCCGATATGGTTGCTATGACCAGCGCCGAACGTGCTGCCCTGCCCTATATGCATGAGGGTCGGGTAGATGTTATCCCTGCAGGTTCAATCGTTTGGGCCCGCATTGTTGAGCGCATCAGCCTTCTGACCGGCGGGGCGATTACCAGCGCTATCGCCTCAGAAAAAGATATTCTTGACGGCCTGGCCCTGTCAGTTGCCGCCCGCGCCAGCCACTAGGAGCCTATGATGGCCCTTCGGCGACTTTCCACTGGTACAGCACTGCTAGCTAGTACCCTGGCACTCGTTACTGCCCTGTGTCTGGGGAGCCTACCGGCGGGGGCGATCCCAGCGAGCCCCTCACCCAGTGCGGGTTCTACAGCTAGTGCATCAGCGCCAGCTACCCCCGCTAGTAGCGCTAGCCCTAGTGCGAATGCCAGCCCCAGCGCCTTGGCCTCTATACCTACCATCGCCACCCCCAAGGGGGATTCTATCCGTGCCCGCCAGTACTGGCTCACCCAGTACGGCTTCACCGATATTTGGAAGGAAACCACCGGTAAGGGCGTCACTATTGCTGTGATTGATACCGGTGTGGACGGAACCCACCAAGACCTTAGCGGTAACGTCATCGAGGGCTATGATGCCTCAACTGGAAGCACCACCACTAAGGGCTGGAAGGGCCTGGGCGTGGAGCCTGAGCACGGCACCCTGGTTGCTTCTGTTATTGCCGGGCACGGCCACAAGGACGGCACCACCCCCGCTAACTCTGGTGAACCTGGTGCGTCAGCGGGAATGATAGGTGTGGCCCCTGAGGCCACCATCTTGCCGATTTCCTTAGAGCTTGGCACCACTAGCGCCACCACCCGCTCGATTGATGAGCAGATTCCAGACGCGGTGCGCTACGCGGTAGACCACGGGGCTGACATTATCAACCTTTCTGTGGGCTCCGATAAGACGAGCTGGCCTGAATCCTGGGATTCAGCTTTTGCCTATGCGGAAGAAAAAGGGGTCATCATTATCGCCTCTGCCGGTAACCGTGGGGCAGGGCTCACCCAGGTTGGTGCCCCGGCCACCATGCCCGGTGTGTTGAGTGTCGGTGGGGTTGATAAGAATAGGCAGGACTCCTGGTCCTCTTCATCGCAGGGTATCTCTATCGCCGTCTCAGCTTCTAGCGAATCTATGATTGGTGCTATCCCCAACAACAAATACGCCACCTGGTCCGGCACCTCAGCAGCAGCCCCTATCGTGGCCGGGCTAGCTGCCCTGATCATGGAAAAATACCCTGACCTGACCGGCAACCAGGTGATCCAGCGCATCATCGAATCTAGTGACGATACAGGGGAGGACGGCCGTGATGCCCTCTACGGCTACGGCATCATTAACCCCAAAGCTGCCCTGGCCAGCTCGACCCCCGATGATACTGCCAGCAACCCCTTAGGTTCTATGAGCGACTGGATGAATGTCCACCGCAAAAACACCGTCTCAGCTGCACCCAGTGCTAGCGCCAGCCTGGCCCCTCTTCACCAGGCCGGTGAGACTATCACAGAGGCAGCCGCACCTGTGCCTGTGCGCCCTGTTGAAGATTCCGGTATCTTGCCTTTCATTGTGCTTGCAGCTTTTGCCCTGTGGGTCGGTATTATTACCTTTGGCTCTATTCATCAGCTCACTAATATCATCAAACGGAGCCGTCGTCGCTAGCCCGCTGGCAGCTCATCTGATTTTCATCAAATCTTCACCTGGCCCTGAAAGACTAGACACCCACTGGATGAAAAACGCTCATAGCAAATACCCCACCCAAAACTATGCTTAAGCCTCTCAAAAATGGCATGATAAGCATGGAGACTATTTGCCGGGGCACCGGCATTACACCAAGAGGAAGTTAACTCGCATGGCATTTAATAAAATCGCACAGGACCGTCCTCGCGTCCTCATCGTTGGTGGCGGCTACGTCGGCTTCACCGTTGCAAAGAAAATCCAGAAGGTCATCAAGGAGTCTGGCGGCGTCGTCACCGTTGTCGACCCCAACCCCTACATGACCTACCAGCCCTTCCTCCCCGAGGTAGCAGCAGGCTCCATGGAAGGCCGCAACGCCACCGTACCCCTGCGCCAGCACCTGCGTGACTCAGAAATCATCGGAGGCAACGTTGTAGCCATCGACCACGCAACTAAGACTGCAACCATTGAGCCCATCAATTCCGGTGAGCCTTTCGAGCTGACCTACGACGAAATCGTCCTGGGTGCAGGTGCTGTTACCCGTGCCTTCCCCATCCCCGGCCTGGCTGAGGTCGCTATCGGCATGAAGACCGTTGAAGAAGCAGTCTCCGTGCGTAACTGGGTACTTGAGCGTATCGAAACTGCCTCCCTGACCACCGATGAAAATGAGCGCCGCCGCGCCCTCACCTTCGTCATCGTCGGTGGCGGTTTCGCAGGTGTTGAGACCATCTCTGAGCTAGAAGACATGGCCCGTGAAGCCGTTAACCGCAACGAGCGCCTGCGCGTCTCAGACCTGCGTTTTGTCATGGTCGAGGCAGCACCGCGCATCATGCCTGAGGTCCCTGCAGAGCGTGCCGAGAAGGTTGTCGCTGAGCTGCGTGCCCGCGGCATCGAGGTTCTGCTGAACACTTCACTTTCAGACGCTACCGATGGTCACCTGAAGCTCATCAACATGGGCGATAAGTCACCTGCCGGTGAGGTCGATACTGACACCCTCATCTGGACTGCCGGTGTTGCAGCGTCCCCCATGCTCAAAGAAACTGACTTCCCCATCGATGAGCGCGGCCGCGTGCGCGTACAGGCAGATTTGCGTGTTGCTGGCGATGAAGGCATCATCGAGGACGCCTGGGCAGCAGGCGACAACGCAGCTGTACCTGACCTGTCCGGTGGCGGCGTGGGTGGCTTCTGTGTACCCAACGCCCAGCACGCGTCCCGTCAGGCCCTCAAGCTGGCAGAAAACCTGCTGGCCAAGCGCCGCGGTGAAGCCCTGACCGACTACTACCACGAGACTATCGGTGTTGTTGCCGGTCTGGGCCTGTGGAAGGGTGTAGCTAACTTCAAGGGTAAGACCATCGGCGGCCCCCTGGCCTGGATTATGCACCGCGGCTACCACGGTACTGCTATCCCCACCACTGAGCGTACCGCTCGTGTGATGGCTACCTGGGCTCTGAACCAGATTTTTGGTCGCGATACTTCTTCAATTCGTCACCAGAGCTCACCTCGCCGTGCCTTCCAGGAAGCCACCGGCACCGCACCGGAGAAGGCAAAGGCAAAGTTCTAAGAACTTTTCTGGTATAAATATATAAGCGATTGCGCTCACCGGGCCTGTCTTGGTGAGCGCACGCTGACGGCCCCATAGCCCAATTGGCAGAGGCAGAAGACTTAAAATCTTTGTGTTCCGGGTTCGAGTCCCGGTGGGGCTACAAAAAAGAGAGTACGCCATAATGCGCGAAGCGCAGGCGTACTCTCTCTTTTTTTGTTGCCTGGGTGAACTGGGTGTCCCTGACTAATTCTGTTGAGGCTGAAGGCTTGCACGGCATGTCGATAAACGATAACATCGATAAACGATAACATCGATAAACGATAGTATTGAAAAACGATATGTAAATGGTTGAGAGAGTTCATGCGAACAATCATCAATTAGTCAGAAAGGAAGTGACTGTGTCTACAAGTCCCCTTAGAAAGAAAAGCTTCTGGTCGTTTGACGTTACTGCATTGGCTATGTTGTGCACCCTATTTCTTGTTACTTACGTACTGAATGTATTTGTCGATCAGAAATTTCATACTTTCCTGAGCCCGGCAGTTGAAGGTGGTGTCAGTTTTGACCTTGCAACTGGGGGTCCCTTTGCATACTTAATGACAGGTTTTGTGCTCAAGTCGGCGAGCCTGCTAGTTGCCATTTGGGGGATGTGGTCCATGCTGAATCGCATTAAGAATGGTCAGATGTACACCGAAGAGACATCACAAGGTGCGGTTGTCGTTGCCTATGCGGTACTCGGCTGGCTGGTTGGCAGTGGCATTGAAGGCATGGGTAATAATTTCCTTGCGCACCGTCTTGGCCTAAACGACCAGTGGAGCGGTGGTCTACTCACCAATACTTCAGTCATGGTTCTTGTGTTCCTGTTGCTTGCAATGCTGTACGTCCTGCAGGGGTCGATTCGTCAGGCAATTGAGCTTCGGGAAGAGGTTGATGACCTTGTCTGAACCGGTTGAACAGAGCGGCAAATACATCCACTGTAATTTGGGTGTTTTACTTGATCAGCGTTCTATGACATTGCTTGAGCTGTCAGACCGAGTAGGGGTGACAGTTGCTAATCTTTCTAAACTCAAAAACAATCGTGCGAAAGCTATACGGTTTAGTACGCTCCTTGCTATTTGTGATGTTCTAGAATGCTCGCCGGGTGACCTGTTGAGTATTGAATAGGGAACGCCAGCGACTGTCACCCATCCCCCAGAATGGGGGGCTCTGGCTCACAAGTAAGATATTGTTTTGTTCACCCTATTCTTTTTCTCTTGACCCCGAGATAATCTATAGGGTCAAGAGAGAATGAGTAGGGTGAAGTTCTAGATAGGGGATAAGGACGCCACCGGCCGAGTAACGGTAGCCCCTTGGGCGTTCGATAGAGTAGAGGCTATGAAAACACCTCACCTCTACGCTGTAGATCTCGATGGAACCCTGCTCACGGACCACAAAACCTATCATCATGAGCAGCTTGACCGCGTCCTGACCCTACTTGCTGAACAGGGCTCCTATCTGGCTGTGGCAACCGGCAACCAGCTACCCAAAATTGAGCAGTACCTGGCCGGGCACGAGCACCATGCTAACCTCTACTACATCGCAGAAAACGGTGCCATCATTCATAACCAGGGCACAGATTTGGCCCTGTGGGGGTTTGAGCCTGAACTGGTCAAGCAGACCCTCACCGTCCTGGAAGATTTTCCGTCCCTGGGCATTATTCTGTCTTCTCGCCACTATTCCTATGTGCCAACTGACCGGCTGGAGCTCCTAGCTGGGCGAGTGTATGAGCAGGTTACTAAGGCTGGGATTGACCTGCCCGGACTGGATCTGGCAGACCCTATCACCGCCGTCCGCCCTTTCTACCCCAATGTGGAGACTATCGAGGACCCCACCACTGTCACGGAAACCATCGTTAAGATTGCCCTGAATGCTGACCCTGCTGAAGGTATCTATCAGACAATTGATAAACTTCATGCGGTTCTTCCTGCTGGGGTGGCGGCAACCTCCAGCGGTTTCGGGGCTATCGACCTGATTATCGAGGGCAACCATAAGGGGCACGGGCTGGCCTGGCTCACTGAGCACCTGGGGCTAGAAGCTGAACAGACTACCGCCTTTGGCGATTCAGGCAATGACCTTGAAATGTTCCACTATGCTGGGCGTGCTATCGCCATGGAACGCTCTGACCCGGCCCTGGCCCCGGTCACTGACCTGACTATTGGTTCGAATAATGATGGTGCCGTCCTTGATTTTCTAGAAGCTGAGCTGACCGCCTAGTTTCTGCCTGCTCACGCCCTGAGAAAACAGGGAAGAAAAGCTGGCCAAGATTCGGTAGGGTAGAAGACGCAGCTTTATACCACGACTACTTATTATCACTAGGAGACAACAGCCGTGGCAGGTAACCCCCTTATTAACAACATGACTAAGTCCGCTAGCGACCCCCGCTTTGGGCGGTTTGGCGCTGGTGGCACCACTACCGCCAGCCCCTACGGTCAGCAGACACAGAACCCTTACGGAACCTACCAGCAGGGGAGCTACACCCAGCAGGCTCCCTACGGTTACGATAACCAGCAGGTTTCAGCTGATCAGCTCAACGAGATGTACAACGCCGGTACCGCTGGCCCGGTTGATACGAACCGTATCACCATCAACGACATCATCATGAAGACCGGCCTGAACCTGGGCCTGGTGGTCCTTGGTGCTGCTCTTTCCTGGTACATGCCTATTCTGGTCTTCCTTGGTTTCGTTGGCGGTCTAGCACTTGGTTTCGTCAATGCCCTGAAGAAGCAGGTTTCACCGGGCCTGGTTATGACCTACTCGGTGATGCAAGGTCTACTGGTTGGCGGTATTTCCTACATCTTTGAGATCTCCTACCCCGGTATTGTGCTTCAGGCCGTTGTAGCAACCGCCATCGTTTTCACTACCATCTTGGCGCTCTACCGCTCTGGGAAGGTCCGTGCAACTCCCAAGCTAACTCGCTTCTTCCTGGTTGCTACGATTTCCTACGCCGTCTTCTGCCTAGTTAACCTGGGGGCCGCATTCTTCTTTGACTTCAACGCTCGCGGCGTAGAAATCATGGGTATTCCCCTGGGCCTTATCATTGGTCTCTTCGCTGTCCTACTGGCTACCTACTCCCTGCTCTTGGACTTCACTCACGCTAGTGAAGCCATCAAGGCAGGTATGCCTGAGCGCGAATCATGGCGTATTGCCTTCGGCCTGGTTGTATCGCTGATCTGGCTCTACGTTGAGATCCTGCGTATTCTCTACTACGTGCGCTCTCTGGCGAACGACTAAAGATTGCTTTCTTTAGCATCAAGCTAGAGGCCTACTAGGTGCCCGGGGCAGAAGTATTTGTACTTTTGCCCCGGCTTTTTGTCTGTGTAGGTGCCGCGGTGAAGGTAGCTGATAAAGAAGGGGGCGGACGCATCACCGGGCTGGGTGAGGCACATTTGCTCATTCTTGTGCCCGGGATACGGACTCTTGAGGGGCAGATAGTGAGGAATAGTAAGGAAACGTGGGAAGATATAAAGCATGAATGCTACTATTCCTGAAACCCCTGCGCGGCAGACCGCATCTGACCGCCAGGTGCCCTTCGCCCTACAGACTGCAGCGGCCTGGTCCTGGCGTCTGCTGATTGTTGGTATTGCGGTAGCCGGCCTCTACTGGATGCTGTCTAAGATTTCTCTCATCGTTATTTCGGTGATGATTGCAGCTCTCTTAGCTGGCCTAATGTCTCCGGTTGTTTACTTCCTGCGCCGTAACCGCATCCACGCTGGTATTGCCACTGCCATTACCGAAATAGGTCTGATTGCAGCGGTCGTGGGCTTGCTAGCCCTGGTGGGCCAACAGCTAGCTGTTGGCTTCTCCTCCCTATCTGGCCAGGTCGTTGAAGGCTGGAACCAGATTGTTGCCATGCTCAACAACCTGCCCATTGACCTGGGGGCAGACAAGATTGACCAGTACATTAGCCAACTGGCCACCACCTTGCAGGATAATTCATCAAGCATCCTCAACGGCGTCGCCAGCGTCGGGTCTACCGCCGCTGATATCGGCACCGGCCTAGTGATCGTGCTCTTCACCCTGATTTTCTTCCTCATGGAAGGTGAGCGAATCTGGCTTTTCATCGTTAAGCTCTTCCCTCGCAAAGCCCGCCGTGCTGTGAATGGTGCTGGCCGCCGCGGCTGGAAGTCCCTGGTTTCTTACGTACGCGTACAGGTTTTTGTGGCAGCAGTAGATGCTGTAGGTATCGGCCTGTCCGCTTTCTTCTTGGGTGTTCCTCTGGCCTTTCCTCTCGGTGTGTTGGTCTTCTTAGGTTCCTTTATCCCTGTGGTGGGTGCCCTACTTACTGGTGCTATCGCCGTCCTTTTGGCCCTGGTCGCTAACGGCCTGATCAATGCGCTAATCATGCTGGCTATGGTTCTGGTTGTGCAGCAGATTGAATCTCATATTCTTCAGCCCCTGGTGATGGGTAAGGCTGTTGCCTTGTACCCGCTGGCTGTGGTCATTGTCGTGGTTGCAGGCTCGATGCTCTATGGCATCCCTGGCGCCCTTTTTGCTGTGCCGGTCATGGCGGTAGCTAACACCGTGATCAGGTATCTGGCAGGGCGTGAATGGGAGCGGGACTCAGATATCCGCGAAGAAGCCTTCCTCTACCCGCATGAGGAACGCCGACGTGAGAAAAAAGCTATTGCAGAGAAGGTCAAAGAACGTCTAGAGAGCATCAAGAAAGCCGACGAAGCAGAGGAAGACACCCTCGAAGCTACCACCCATGGCGCCAAGAAGTAAAACATCGCCTCAGGCCTACCTCTTGCATTAGTTACTATGGTGAATAGGCAAACTGAAGCCCGGACGTCCGCCCCTCACAGAAGGGGAAGGACGCCCGGGCTTCAGCTATTCTGCCTGCGGCTGGTTCTAGCCTTGGAAGGGCTTAGCGGAGATAATCTTCACCGGAATCTGCTTGCCGTTAGGGGCCTCGTAGGAGAGCTCATCGCCTACCTTGTGGCCGTTGATAGCAGCGCCCATGGGGGACTTCTCGGAGAAGACCTTCAGGTCGGTGCCGCCGATCAGGGTGTCAGCTACTTCGCGGGAACCGAGCAGGAAGGTCATGCTCTTACCTGCGATATCTGCCTCAATGACCATACCCGGCTCAACAACACCGTCATCGGCTGCGGGCTTGTCTGAGACCTGGGCGGTCTCTAACAGGTGCTGGAGCTGCTTGATACGACCCTCATTCTTGCCCTGCTCTTCACGTGCGGCGTGGTAGCCGCCGTTTTCCTTGAGGTCGCCTTCATCGCGGGCTGCTGAGATACGGTCGATGATTTCCTGGCGGTAGGGCCCGGAGAGGTGTTCAAGCTCAGCCTGGAGTTTGTCGTAGGCTTCCTGGGTGAGCCATGCGCCTTCGTTTTCTGCCATGTGTTTACTCCTTGTCAGCACGGCGCCGTAACCGGTGGGGCTGGGCCCGTGAGTGTGGACGGGGCAAAGAAGGCCCCGTATCAAACGTCAGTCGTGAGCCTAGTCTACCTATAGGCGCGGTAAGCTCCCTAACTTTACACCCGTAGAGAAAGGACGCTAGTTCACCTTCCAGCAGCTATCGACGGTCACTGTGGTGGCTTCACCTAGCACCCGCAGCTGGGCGGTCTGCACAGAGATACCGTTCCCCTTCTCATCGGTGTAGGGGCCGATGGCGACTTCTTTCCAGCCGACCGGGGCACCTGCGGTATTGAGTGCCTTAACAGCACAGACCGCGGTATCGTGGGCACCTTTGCTGACTTCAAAGGTCACTGAGACTTCATCGGCGCTGGTCAAGGTAAAACCAACATCCCGGCCTGTGGGCTGCTCACTGGAGCCTGCCTGTACCCAGAAGATGAAGGCCCCGCCTGCAAGTACCGCTACTAGGGCCAGGGCGTACCAGAACCACTGGGGTAGGGCCGGGCTCTGGCGGGCAGTGCCGTAACGGGCAGTGCCATAACGGGCAGAGAGGTCAGGGGCGGTCATTGAGCCCACACCTTTCATACGGTGTAACAGAAAAAATGGGTCCACCACAATCACAGGTAGAATTGACCAGTGTCTTTGAATGTAGGCCCTTCCTCATTTACGATACCCCAAACATTACTCGAGCCACCTTCGTACCAATGGAGTTTTGCATGAGCAGCACTGAACCAGCGGCAGATAGCTTTAACCCCTCCCTGCTAGCCCCATTGAAAGATGACTACACGGGCCTGCGAATCTTAGCTGTTCATGCCCACCCCGATGATGAATCCTCTAAGGGGGCTGCTACGATGGCCGCCTATGTGGCGCGTGGGGCCCGCGTCATGGTGGCATCTATGACCGGTGGGGAGCGCGGCGACATCCTTAACGAGGCCCTGAACAATGACGCCTGGGCCCACCGCGACCTAGCAGGCGTGCGCCGTGCAGAAATGAAACAAGCCGCCGAAATCCTTGGGATTGAGCACCGCTGGATTGGTTTTATGGACTCAGGCCTCCCTGAGGGCGACCCCCTACCCCCACTACCCTACGGCTCTTTTGCAACCCTACCCTTAGAACAGGCTGCCGCCCCGCTGGTGCGCCTGGTACGCGACTTCAAACCCCATATCATCCTTACCTACGACGAAATCGGCGGCTACCCCCACCCCGATCACATCATGACCCACCGGGTCTCCATGGAAGCCTTCAACAAGGCCGGGGACGCAGATGCCTACCCCGGCACCGGTGAACCCTGGGACGTCTCAAAAATCTACTATGACCGCGCCTTCAACCTTGACCGAGTCATGGCCTTCCACAGCTACTTTGAGGGCGCTGGCCTAGAATCTCCCTTCGCCCAGTTAATTGCCATGTCCATGGAAGATGACCTTGAAGGCCGCCGCCCCCCGGTCTCCCGCCACCAGACCACCACCCGCATCTCCTCCACTGACTACTTAGAAAAACGAGACCAGGCCCTGCTCTCTCACCGCTCCCAGGTAGCGCCTGACTCAATTTTTTTCGCTGTCTCATCTGATCTGCAGCGTAAAATCTGGCCCTTTGAGGACTATGTACTGGCCCGTAGCCGTGTGAAGAGCGACCTGCCCGAAACCTGCTTCTCAACAGGCATCGACTACAACTCCTAGACAAGGAAGTCATAACACCACCGCGTACAATGGGGGTGAAAGGCCTACACCGCCCTGCACCTAAGACCAGAGGAAACCGTCACCGTGCCAGCCCTGACCCCACCCGCACTTACACTCCTTGCAGCCGAAGCAACCCCCACCGTCATGACAACGCTCAACCCCGACGGCTCCTTCCGCGGCTCACCGGGTATCGTGGGCTTCATCGTCACCTTCTGCCTGGCGATTGCTATCGTGCTGCTGGGTCTTGATTTGACCCGTCGCGCTCGCCGTCTGCGCTACCGCAGCGAATACGCTATCGCACGAGAAGCTGAGGAACGTGCAGCCGCTGAAGCCACCGCCCAGGGTGAGGGCGGTGAGCAGTCGGCTCATGCCACGGTGCGCGATCAGGCCCTGGTTGCCCAAGATCATCTGCGCCGCCCTCATTAGTTGCTTGAGGGGTTAGGAACTTAGGATGCCGCACCTGGCTGGGTGCGGCGTCCTGTTTTTTGGTGTGGCGTCCTGTGTTTGGCTGCTGTGGGGGTGCTTTTGGGTAAGAGCGGCTACCTAGGCAAAGATACAGAATATAACGGCTATATAGTGCTGAATAAAGCCGATCACCGTGAAGATATGGAAGAGCTCATGGAAGCCGAAGACGGTGGGTGCCATGGCGGGGCGTTTGGTGCCGTAGAAGATAGCACCAATAATGTAGCTGGCCCCGCCGGTGGCAATGAGGACGGTGGCTGTGGGGGAGACCTGCCAGAAGTCGCCCAGGTAGAAGAGAGCCATCAGGCCCATCACGATGTAGATGGGGGTGTAGAGCCAGCGGGGTGCGGCGGTCCAAAAGATTCTAAAGAGGGTGACAGACAGGGCACAGGCCCATATGCTCCAGAGCAGAATCTTCTGCTGGGTGCCTTGCAACAGGGTCAGAGCCACCGGGGTATAGGTGCCTGCAATGAGCAAGGTGATATTGGTGTGATCCAGGCGTTTGAGGAACATACGGGTTTTAGCGGGCCAAAACCCGCGGTGGTAGATACCAGAGACACCGAACAGTAGGACGCCGGTGAGAGCAAAAATAGCGCAGCCGATACCTACCACCCCGCCGCCGGAGAGGAGGATGAGCACAATGCCAGCAATGAAAGCGAAGGGGGCGAACCCGGCATGAATCCAGCCGCGTAGCAGGGGCTTACCGTTCTGCCGGTAGAATTCGATGATTTCGCTTTGCGCATCGGTGAGCCGGTTGAGCACGCCCTGGTGAGGGGCGCCTGAGGAGCCGGTGGTGTGGGAGCGGTGAACATGTGAAGCCATATTTTTAGTATGGCAGGTGGAAAGAAGCGAGGTCTAGGGGAATATGTAGCTGACCTTGTGGCGGGAGAAGCTGGGGAGGGGCGTCCACCTATCTGATGGGTAGGGGAGTTAGGCCCTGCCCTGCCCTGGCCTGCCTTGCAGGTAGAATGGGCAGGGTAAAGATAACCTGCCACCCTAAAACCAGGAGCAGCATATGAAGCTACCGCAGCCACTGTATACGGTGTATGAGCGGTCCCTGATTTCTGCGATTCCAGCGGAGAAACTACCCCAGCATATTGGTGTGCTGGTCGATGGTAACCGCCGCTGGGCTGCCCTGCTGGGTGAGAGCACTAAGCACGGGCATGAGGCTGGTGCTGCCCGTATTATCGAGTTTTTGGGTTGGTGCACTGAGCTAAAGATTCCGATGGTGACTCTTTACATGCTTTCCACCGAGAACCTGAAGCGAAGCAGTGATGAGCTCAATGACCTGGTTGAGGTCATTGAGGATTTTGTGGGGCGGCTGGCAGCTAGCGGCCTGGGGCGGGTACGCCCGGTGGGGCAGCTTGAGTCTTTGCCTGCCAGCTTGCGTTCTGCTTTTGAGAGAGCTGTTGAAGAAACGGCGGCGGTTAGTGGTTTGCAGGTGAACATTGCGGTTGGCTACGGGGGCCGGCAGGAGATTACGGACGCTGTGCGCGGCCTGCTGCGCGAGGCGGCAGGTTCTGGTCGTAGTTTAGAGGAGCTGGCGGCTAGCCTGACCAGTGACGATATTTCTCGCCACCTGTATACCAGTGGCATGCCTGACCCTGATCTTTTGATTCGTACCTCCGGGGAGCAGCGTCTTTCTGGTTTTATGACCTGGCAGTCAGCCTATTCTGAGTTCTATTTTTGTGAGGCCTTGTGGCCTGATTTCCGCAGGGTTGATTTTTTGCGGGCCTTGCGTGATTATGCTCAGCGGCAGCGCCGGTTTGGCTCCTAGCAGGGGCTACGGTGGCTATGCTTCACTTGATATATAGTCTGGCTGTAGAAGGTTTGGGCGGACACTGGCAGGCAGGTGTAGCTGCTCTTCTTCTGGCCTGGGTCTTGGCCTGCTACTTGGTGGCTGCAGCTCGCTTGTGGGTGATTGATGTGCGTGAGCACCGCCTGCCTGATCGGATTGTGCTTCCTCTCTATGTTCTGGTGGGTGTACCTCTTCTGGGGGCTATTGCGCTGGTCTCTTCAGACCCTCTTGCCCATGCCCGTCAGGTGGCTGTGGGTGGGGTGCTGATGTTTGGTTTCTATGGCCTGATGCGTCTGGCCTCCCGCGGGGCGCTGGGCCTGGGAGATGTGAAACTGGCTGGGGTGTTGGGTCTACTCTTGGGCTATTTTTCGCCCTTGAATCTCTTGTGGGGGAACTTGCTCATTTTTCTGGCTGGTGGCCTGTATTCTTTAGTGCTTATTTTGGCTCGCCGGGCTACAGGCAGCACCCATATAGCTTTTGGCCCTTTCATGCTTTTAGGTACTACTCTTGCCCTGCTCTTTCCCGTCACCGGCTAGACCCTCCACCGGCTAAACCCTCCACAGGTCAGACCCGCTACCACTTAGCTCTGCACAGGCTGGGGCAGGAGCCAGCCCCGGCTACCTGCCCAGGAAAGGATAATATGCCTACCCCACAATTCATTATCGATTTACGCAAAAAAATTGGTTCTGACATGCTCTGGCTCTCTGGCGCTACGGCTGTAATCCAGCGCGATAACGGCGATATTCTACTGGTGCGCCGTAGCGATACAGGGGCCTGGACACCGGTAACCGGCATCGTCGACCCCGGCGAGAACCCTGCCCTGACCTGCGTGCGTGAAGCTGAAGAAGAGGCGGGCGTGGTGATTGAGGTGGTAGGTTTTGCCCAGGTGAAAGCAGACCCTCCTATGACTTTTGGTAACGGGGACCGCTGCCAGTTTTTGGACCATACTTTCTACTGCCGCTATGTTTCGGGGCAGGCTCGGGTGAATGATGAAGAGTCGAGCCAGGTTCGCTGGGTGCCGGTGGGGCAACTACCGGATTATTGCAGTGAACGTATGCTCGATAGAATTGACGCCGCCCTGCACTGGCAGAGCGGCGCCCGGTTTGACCTAGAGGCCCGGTAGCTAGGCCTGGGCAGAGAGCTTGTGGAGAAGCTCAACGAGCATGGTGCGTTCTACAGGGGTTAGTTTTTTAGCCCACTGGGTTTCTAGCTGGTTTTGCTGGGTGAAGATGGTGCTGATGAAATCGGTTCCGTCTTGGGTGAGCTCAACGAGGGTGCCTCGACCGTCCTTTGGGTCCTTGGCCCGGGTGATAAAGCCCTTGGCTTCTAGGGGTTTACTGATGTTTGAGACGGCGGCTCTGGTCATGCCGGTGATGTTAGCTAGAGAGCTAGCTGAGGTAGCTCCGGAGTGCCAGAGGGCAAAGAGCACCCGGTAGGCGGCCCAGGAGCTACCTGCGGGGCGGTGCACTTTAGATTCGAAACCATGGGTCATAGCAACGGACACACGGTTGAGCGACATGGCAAGGAGGGTTGCTTCAACATCGATGGGTGTACTGGAATGTTTGGCGAGATGATCGCCAACCTGGTCAATAAAGGACCAGTAGGTGTGGTTACGGGGTGATGGTTCCATTCTTTAAGCCTACTCACTGTGCGGCTGTGGAAGAAAACAAGTCCCTGATAGAGAAACCACACCTAATGGCGGCTACCTTTAGGTCAGTTGGCGCCAGGGCACTAGCCCTGTGTTAGGTGGGCGGACTCTATCAGAGCCTGCCCACCTACGTCCGGACGCAACGCACCCGCACCTATATATTAGATAGAGATAAAACTAGGTAGGTTTAGAAATTACCCAGCATCTTGGTCACATCCAGCGCCTCATCAAGCTGAGCCTCCGTCACCTCACCGCGCTCAACATAACCTAAATCAATCACAGCCTCGCGCACAGTAGTCTTGTGAGCTACCGCGTACTTAGCAATCTTGGCAGCAGCCTCATACCCAATGAGCTTATTCATAGGGGTCACCGTCGAGGGGGAGGCCTCAGCCAAGAAACGGGCCCGCTCCACATTAGCCTCTAGACCGTCAATCATCTTATCTGCCATCACCCGCGAGGTATTAGCCAGCAGGCGG
The DNA here is from genome assembly GCF_053544215.1 of Rothia sp. 88186D007BW. Lineage (NCBI taxonomy): Bacteria > Bacillati > Actinomycetota > Actinomycetes > Micrococcales > Micrococcaceae > Rothia > Rothia sp. 88186D007BW. The sequence goes on from NZ_JBPPTR010000004.1 coordinate 102,883, forward strand.
ATAGACTGCAAAAGGTTAGCGGCCATCACCGGGATGCCCACATTCAGCTCAAAAGCACCATTGGTAGAAGACAGGGCGATAGTGGTGTCGTTACCAATCACCTGCGCGCAGACCATAATGGCCGCCTCACAAATCACAGGGTTGACCTTACCCGGCATGATAGAAGAACCAGGCTGCAAATCAGGGATATGCAACTCACCCAGGCCAGTGTTAGGGCCAGAACCCATCCACCGAATATCGTTATTAATCTTCATCAGCGAGTAAGCGATATTACGCAACTGCCCCGAAGCCTCCACCAAGCCATCACGGTTAGCCTGAGCCTCAAAATGGTTACGAGCCTCAGTCAGCGGCAGGCCAGTTTCTTCAGCCAACAACTCAATGACGCGGGCACTAAAACCATCAGGGGTGTTAATACCAGTACCAACAGCGGTACCACCTAGAGGAACCTCCGCCACCCGAGGCAAAGAAGCCTCGACACGCTCCACCCCGTACCGCACCTGGGCCGCATAACCAGAGAACTCCTGGCCCAAGGTCACAGGGGTAGCATCCATCAAGTGAGTACGGCCGGACTTCACAACGTCCTTAAACTCGCGGGCCTTACGCTCCAAAGACTCAGCCAGATACTCCAAAGCCGGTACAAGACTCTTAATAAGCGCCTCCGTGGCAGCAACATGCACCGAGGTGGGGAAAACATCGTTAGAGGACTGAGAAGCGTTCACATGGTCATTGGGGTGAACCTCAACATCCTCACCCTCCAAGGCATGATTAGCTAGGGTCGCCAGCACCTCATTAGTGTTCATGTTAGAAGAGGTGCCTGAACCAGTCTGAAAGACATCGATAGGGAAGTGCTCATCGTAGTCACCAGCGGCCACCTTATCAGCAGCATCGCGAATAGCAGCAGCACGGGTGGCATCAAGAACACCCAGCTCCTCATTGGCGCTCGCAGCGGCTTTTTTGATAAGAGCGAGAGCGCGAATGTGGGCAGACTCCAGTGTCTGGCCAGAGATGGGGAAGTTCTCAACGGCGCGCTGGGTCTGGGCGCGGTAGAGGGCATCTACGGGGACGCGAACCTCGCCCATAGTGTCATGTTCAATACGGTATTCAGTGTTTTCTGCCATACCAGCTAGTCTAATACGCCCCCGCTGGCTCTGGCAGCGGGGGCACAAAATAACACGATAGCCTCACCGCCCCCTGCAGGGGGCAGGGCCTTAGGCAGTAATCAGCGGCGAGGAAGAATAGACCAAATCAGCCTTACCGTCAGCCAGATGATAGAAGACACCAACGACAGCCAGGGAGCCGTCCTCAATACCTTCCCGGATAATCCCAGACTGCTCAGCAATACGAGCGGCAGTCTGACGGGTGTGCTCAACCACCATATCGTTGATAGTGGCGTCCTCAGGCAGGTCAGTAGAAATAACCGAAGGTAAGATACCCTCCACCAGGTTACGGATAAAACCGGTAGGCATATTGCCCGAAATCAGGGCCTGGTGAGTGGCCTTAATGGCGCCACAAGAGTCATGGCCCAGCACCATAATCAGCGGGGTCTTGAGCTCACCACCAGCGTATTCCAGGGAGCCGAGCACCGCATCATCAAGCACCTGCCCAGCAGTGCGCACCACAAAAGCATCTCCGAGGCCAAGATCAAAAATGATTTCAGCAGCCAGACGGGAGTCACCGCAACCAAAAATAGCGGCGAAAGGGTACTGGCCTGCGACAAGCTCGGCGCGGCGGGCAGCGTCCTGGTTAGGGTGGGAGCGGGTGCCCTCTACAAAGCGGGCGTTACCTTCCATCAGGCGTTCCCAAGCCTGGATGGGCGTTTCAATGGTAGTCATAGCTAGTTTCCTTTCGCGGTGACTTAGGTTTAAAGTAGCAACCTGCCCCACCAAAGACCCCTATAAGGCAAATTACACTTTGGAAGGAGAGGATGCTGGCAGGTGGCTTATTGAATCCCACTAGAAGGAGTAGGCGAAACGGTAGAAGACGGAGCATCCATATAGGCAACAGTCGTTTCAGCCAGAGACTGAAACTCCGCCGTCTCAGCCTGACCCTTAAGAATCACCGTGGTGCCAGCTACCTCACCAATATAGAAGCTAGTGACCTTCTTCTGATCATCAGCATCGGCCAGGGAACGAACCTCCCAGCTCACACCCCCTGCCTGGATAGTAGCCTCAGCGACAGCCTGCCCCACGGTCTGAGCAATCCAGGTGGGGTTAGTGTCCTGCGCCTGCACCAGTTCAATAAAGTGGTTTGAGGCAGTGACCTGACCGGTGGACCAATAGTTGATACCGTCAGCCTGCCCGGTAACCCAGCGGGCATAGTTATAGTGCCAGCCCTCCTGTTCAGCAGCCGCCACCGGGTAACCTGCCTGCTGGCTGGCCTCATAGGCAATCACAGGTAGGTCAACGCTGGGCCGGTAAGGGTTCTTATCGGGCTGCGGCATGAGCCAGAGAACCGGCAAAAGCAAGAAGACCAAGACAATCATCGAAATCACCATATTGCGGGCCGGCGTATTAATGCGGCGGGCCTGTTTTTCGGTAATCTGCGGAACCACCGGCTCAGCGGCGTCCAACTTCTGAGATTCAGAGGCGGACGCCGTCGGCAAGGTCTGCTTATGAGGGCTAGTTGATGAAGTCACGCTCTCTATTCTGGTCTATCTACAGCTAGGACGCGAACTACCACCACTTACCATAACCACCGGCACCCGTCATAGTGAGGGGTGCACGGTCATAAAACAGGCGCTCACCGATATTACCGGGTAGGCTAGAGGGCGGAGACCACGCGCCCTCAATAGGAGAGGAGCCGCTGGCACTGTAACAAGCTACTCGAAGGTGAGTCATGTCAAAGGTACACAACGAAGATCGTAACCTTGCGCTAGAACTAGTACGCGCAACCGAAGCAGCCGCAATCGCATCAGGCCCCCTAGTAGGCGCTGGCGATAAAAACAAGGCCGATGGCGCCGCCGTTGACGCCATGCGCGCCCGCCTCAAAACCGTACACTTCAATGGCACCGTAGTCATCGGTGAAGGCGAAAAGGACGAAGCCCCCATGCTCTTCAACGGCGAGCAGGTCGGCGATGGCACCGGCGCCAAGTTCGATGTGGCCGTTGACCCCATTGACGGCACCCGCCTCACCGCCCTGGGCATGGACAACGCCCTGTCCGTTATCGCTGTTGCCGAAGGCGGCACCATGTTCGACCCCTCAGCCGTTTTCTACATGGAAAAACTAGTCACCGGCCCCGAAGCAGCCGACATGGTCGACCTGCGCCTACCGGTCAAACAGAACCTGCACCTGGTAGCTAAGGCCAAAGGCACCAACATCAACCAGCTCACCGTCTGCGTACTTGACCGCCCCCGCCACGCCAAGCTCGTTGAAGAAATCCGCGCAACCGGCGCCCGTACCCGCATGATCCTAGACGGTGACGTTGCTGGTGCTATCGCCGCCTGCCGCGAAGGCACCGATGTGGATATCATGATGGGCACTGGTGGAACCCCGGAAGGTATTGTTGCAGCCTGCGCTATTAAGGCCACCGGCGGCATCATTCAGGGCCGTCTGGCTCCCACTGATGAGGCAGAACGCCAAAAGGCCCTGGACGCTGGCCATGACCTGGATGCTGTGCTGACTACCGATGACTTGGTCACTACCGATAACTGCTTCTTCGCTGCTACCGGTATCACTGACGGTAAGCTGCTGCGCGGTGTGCGCTACGGGCGTGACACTGTGACCACCCAGTCCCTGGTCATGCGCTCACAGTCTGGCACTGTGCGTCTGATTGAGGCTGAGCACCGTCTTTCCCGCTACTCGGCTATGATTGCTGGGACTATGAACCGTTAGAACTCTAGAGCAGATTTAGGTTCGGATACTAGAGATTGAGCAGGTCTTCCCGAAAACCGACTGGCTGGGGCTGGCATGAATTGGGCGAGCGCCCAGCGCGAGCCCAAGAAGGTTAGTCGGCGAAGGGAAGACCTGCTCAATCTTATTTGCTGATACGCGCGCGAACCTTGGCGGCGGTGTCCTTGATTTTGGGGGCTAGGGTGCCGGTGGCAATTTTTTTACCTGCGATGAGGGCTTCACGGCCTGCGCGGATACCCTGGTAGGTCTTGTAGCCTAGGGGTGATACTGGTAGGTCCCAGGTGCCGGGGTAGGTGACAGAGTGCCCGCCGAAGGACTTTTTGAACTTGGTGAAGCCAGCCCACTCGTGGTCAGGGTCATCGGCTGGGGCAATACCAAAAAGGTCCATGGTGGTCAGGCCCTTGTCTTTGGCATCCAAGATGATGGTAGAGAGTAGGGGGTTTCCCACCTGTAGTTTGCGGTGCTCAAAAGAGGTTGCGGCATGGGCGTAGACGCGGGTGTCATCTGAGTCGTAGACCAGGGAGGCACCGATAGGTTCCCCGTCTACTTCTGCGATGAAGAGGGTGGCGGCGTCGGCGGGCATGAGCACCTGGGCTACGCGGGTGAGGTAGTCATCGTGCTGGCGGTTGAACCCTGCCCGGCCGGCAGTCTCGTCCAGGTATTTGAGCAGGATGGTGATATCTGCTGGGTCCTGGGACTTTCTGAAGGTCACACCCTTTTTGTGGATGTTGCGGTGCAGGTTGCGGTTGGTTGATTTGAAATCTTTGAGGATTTCTTCTTCGCTCTGCGTCAGGTCAATGATTTGGGTGTGGCTGGGCTGCACCTGGCGGGGGGAGAGGGTAAAACCTCGGGCGGTGAGGAAGGCCTGGCCCTTCTGGGCGCCCCAGATAGCGTCGTTAGTGGGTTCAACGCGGATAAACCAGCATTTGTTTTCGGCAGCTACGCGCTTCATATCTGCGATGGCTGCCTCGAAGGCGCTGGCACTGTCGGCTTCAGGCCCGTAGGGGGCGTAGAGGTAGCGGCCGGTGGAACCGCCTTCTAGGGTGGCTAGGTAGCGCCAGCCTTCCCCTTGGCCGCGAAAGACCTGGTGGCCGTTAGCTTCTTGGAGCTGGGCCCAAATATCTGACTGCAGAATTGTACTCATGGGCACCAGCTTACCGTCTTGCTCTTAGCCGTGGGGCTAGGGGACTGAGCAGGTGCCGTTCTCGCTGAGCTCTGAGGTGAGCTGGGCGCGGTAGGCAACAGTTTCAATCGTATCTAGACCTGAGGGGGCGGACGCCAGCGAGCTAGTTCCCCCGGCAGCTTGGGTGATGGCGGTGGGCTGAATACCTGAGGCTGAATCTGCAATGACCTTTTGCACCGCAGCGTGGAGCTGGTCGAAGTCGGGGTAGGTGGGGAAGCTGGTGTCGAAGTAGGGTGGGCCTGCTGCGAATTGGATGAGGCTGTATTTTTTAGATTTGAGTGCGACATCCCCCAGGGAGGCAAGGCCACTTTGTGGGATGTTGGTTTCGATGACCTGTTCACCGGCAGCGGTGATGTCTGCAAATTTGGTGAGCACGTTGGCTGGGTCCAGCTGTTTGAGCATGGCGGCCTGTACGCAGCGTTGGCGGGCCTGACGGTCGTAGTCTGAGGCTCCTTCGCGGGAGCGGGCGTACCAGAGGGCGTGGAAACCATCTAGGCGTTGAACGCCGGGTTCAATGTAGCCGTCGATGGGGTTGGGCAGGCCGGTGATTTCGTTGGTGCCGCCGCCGATGGGAACGTAGCCGCCTACATCGATGGTGATACCGCCAAGAGCGTCAATGAGCTGTTCAAAGCCGGACATATCAATCAGAATGTAGTTCTCAACGGTGATACCTAGTACCCCTGAGACGGCGTCCATGGTGGCTTCTGCGCCGGGGTCTGCCGCGCCCGGGTAGAGGTCGGGGTAGTCGGCGGTGACGGTGGGGTAGAGGGCGTTGAGGATGCACTCATCACCGCAGTCGAAGCCTTCAGGGTAGATTTTCCAGAGGGGGGAGCCGTCCTCAAAAATGGCGTTTTGCAGGTTGCGCGGGACAGAGATCGTGATAGCTTGGCCGCTTGTTGCGTCAATGGATACGACGGTCATGGAGTCGGGGCGGCGGCCTACCCGGTCGGCGCCGGCGTCCCCGCCCATGAGCAGAATGTTGTAGCGGCCATCGTGTTCTTTGATGGGGGTTCCCCCGGCGAAGATGGAGCCTAGTGCTCCGCGCCCGACCCAGGTGATGTAGGCGGCGTAGCCTAGCCCGCCACCGGTTAGGGCCATGCAGGCAACCAGGGCGAGGGTCACTAGGGGTTTAGCGCGGCCTTCGAGCAGGTTGGGCCGGATAGCTAGCATGGTCACTAAGAAGAGGTAGACCCAGCCGAGAGCGAGACCCACCAGGGCAAGAGTCACCAGCAGCAGCACCCAGGTATTAGTGACTAGGGAGAGCACTAGGGTACGGCGTAGCATCCAGAGCAGTAGCAGGGCTAGAACCAGGCCCCATACCGCAAAGGTAACCTTCAGGGCCCTGCGGCCCAGGGCCCTCTGACCGGTCAGTAGCTGGGCAGAGCCGGGAAGTAGCAGGGTGAGCAGTAGCAGGAGCCAGGCCCGGCGGGTGCGGACGGGTGCCGACGCGGCTTCGGGGTGCCGCAGCGGGTCGGTGTAGGTGGGGTTGACCATGTGCTGGCCTCGCCCTCTGATACCCGTGATAGGTGCCATGGGGCGCGGACGCTTGCGCTCACCGGACATAAATGATTGCCTCCCTAGCGTGGTGGGGCTAAAAAATAACCGAGTGTGGTTGAGCAGCTTAAAATCTACTCAACCACACTACTGAAAGAAGCTGGGTGCTCCCGGAGTGCTCTTCTGGGGCTTGCTGAGGTGCAGGTCAGAGCTGACCGTTTAGGGGTTTATGCTGACCGTTTAGGGGTTTATAGTGCCTAGCGGTTTTTCTGCTCATCGACTGTGGTGCGCAAGGCAGCGCCCTTATTCATGGCTACCTGGCGCAGGGAAGCGGCGAACTCTAGGAGGTCGGTTCGTACCTGGCGGGAGAAATCACTGTCACCGGAGCCGAGCATGCGCAGGGCCAGCAGGCCGGCGTTACGGGCACCGTTGATAGAGACGGTAGCGACGGGCACACCGGCAGGCATCTGCACGATGGAGAGCAGCGAATCCATGCCGTCAAGGGACTTGAGTTTGACCGGCACACCGATAACAGGCAGGGGAGTGACCGAGGCCAACATGCCGGGTAGGTGGGCTGCGCCGCCAGCACCGGCAATGATGATACGGATCCCGCGGTCTGCTGCTTCGCGCCCGTAAGCGATCATGTCTTCGGGCATACGGTGGGCAGAGACAACGTCAGCTTCGTAGGGGATGCCAAATTCTTCAAGCACCTGGGCAGCGGCTTCCATGACCGGCCAGTCTGAGTCTGAGCCCATCACAATGCCGACAATAGGCTGGGTTGAGTCGTAGGGGGAGGTCATAGTGCTCCTTGAAGGTAGGGGTGGGGTGCGGACGTCCGCCCCTACACAGGTGGGGCGGGGCGAGCCTGCCAAGTTATGCCTAGGCAGGGCCGTCGGTGAGCAGGGACGCTGCTTCGGTGGCCTGCTGACGCAAGGCAGCAAGGTCATCTGCTGCACCGGTCATATTGATATGACCAATCTTGCGACCAGGCTTGACGGCCTTACCGTAGTAGTGAACCTTAGCTGCCGGGTACTTTTCCATAAGCTGCGGGTAGGCGGCGAAGATATCGTCGTTTGCTCCACCCAAGAAGTTCTTCATCAAGGCTACTTGACCCTTAATCTCAGTGCTGCCCAGGGGGTAGTTAGCCACGGCTCGAAGATGCTGTTCAAACTGGCTGGTGACTGAGCCATCCTGCGTCCAGTGACCGGAGTTATGCGGGCGCATGGCGAACTCGTTAATGAGGAAGCCAGCCTCAGAGCCAGGAACCTCAAAGAGCTCAGCGGCCATCACACCGGTAACACCTAGCTCAGCTGCTACCATAAGGGCGGCGGCCTGGGCTGCTTCTGCCACCTCAGGGGTGATACCGGGGGCAGGGGCAATGACCTCATCACAGACGGAATTGACCTGAAGAGACTCAGCCACAGGCCAGGCTACAACTTGGCCTGAATCGCGGCGGGCTACCAGGGCAGAAAGCTCACGGGTAAAGGGCACCTTCTCTTCAACCAGCAGGGCCGAAAAATCGGTGCGGTCAGGGAGCTGCTCGAACCAGGGGCTTGCTGCGGTGCGGGCTTCCTGCTCATCATCGAGCACCATGACGCCCTTACCGTCATAGCCACCTCGCGGAGTTTTCAGCACCACCGGCCAGCCATTTTCGCTGCCGAAGAGAAGAAGCTCATCGAGAGTGCGAACCTCAGCCCAGCGAGGGTTAGGCAGGCCCAGGCGGTCAACAGCCTTGCGCATCTCAATTTTGTCCTGGGCATGAACCAGGGCATCGGGGCGGGGCTGCACATTAACACCCTCAGCCATCAGACGCTGCAAAAAATCGGTGGGCACATGCTCATGGTCGAAAGTCAGCACATCAACATGGCGGGCAAACTCTAACAGGGTTTCATAATCACGGTAATCACCGACAGGGGCGAAAGGCACAGCCTGGCGGGCGCAGACGTCCTCGCTCTCAGCCAGAATACGAAGGTCAAAGCCAAGCTCAGTGGCGGCGGGCGCCATCATACGCGCCAGCTGGCCGCCACCTACAACACCAATTTTGGGTCCAGTCATAGGGTAAGTCACACCCACTAGGCTACCTGGGTGTAGGGTGCTTGTAAAAGTCTGAGCTATATACTGTACAAGCTACAGGTAACCGAGCAGTTCCCACCCTAGAGGGGGCCTGCCCCCTCAACTGACTAGGGAGAGAAAACATGACTTCGCTAAAAGAGCGTCTCGCTGCCCTCTGGCATAGCCACGGCCGAGAAGTAATGCAGTTTCTCAGCGTTGGCGGCATGGCCTTTATCATCAACTCAGCGGTGACCTGGACGCTCATGCACTCCATCTTCTCCGATGGGCACGCTAAGGCCAAGGTCGTAGCTGGCATTGTCGCCACCATCTTCTCCTGGGTGGCAAACCGCCTCTGGACCTTCCGCGAAAAACGCACCGGCAACAAGGTGCGCGAGGCCATTGAATTCGGCCTCGTCAACGCCGTCGGTATCGGTGTTGAGGCTTCTTGCGTACTCTTTAGCGTCTATGTGCTAGGGCTCACCAGCCCCCAAGCATCCTTCATCTCAGGCACCATTATTGGCACCATCTTGGGCACCATCGTGCGCTACTTCCTCTACAAATTCTGGGTCTTCTCCCAGAGCAAGAACCATAGCGAAAACAAAACCACTGAAGAAAAGCGGGCCGACCTCATTGAAGAGGCCACCCAAATTATGACAGGCTCCCTACCCGTTATTGAGACGGCAAAGACCGGGCCCGCTCATCGCCCAAAACTCGACTAAAACGCTCCTGATTCCAGGCCACCGCCGGGTCAAGCATAAGAGCTGCCCGGCCCGAAGCCATCACCGCCAGGGCCTTCTCCAGGTAGACGGCATCAAAATGCTCACCCGGAACCTGTAGGGCCGCCACCTCAGCCTCGAACTGAGTGTTCAGAGCTACAGCCTCTTGAACAAGCTGGCCCATCAGACTCCCATAGCTAGCCCCCTCCCAGGCCTGATCCTGCGCGCCAGGAGCCGCCCAACCCACATAAACATCAGGGTGCGAGCGCACCTCAGCCGCATAATCAATAACCTCTGCCGGTAGTTGCCCCATAAAACGAGGAGTTAGCGGCTCAGCGGCCACCGCAAGAAGATAATCCTCATCTGCGCCCTCTAGCTCTGCGGGGTCAAAGGCTGCGCGGACGTCCGCCCCCGCCTGCTGCCCCCAGGCCAAGGTAGCCCCCACCCGCAGGGCAGCGACCGCCAAAACCAGTGACCGCCAGTGCAGGCGCTGGGGCAGAACTATGAGGGAACCGGGTTCAACCTCGCACTCGTCCACCCAAAAGTTAGCGGTCTTGGCCACCCAGTTATCAAAGACCCGCCCTGAAAGTTCGATGCGTTCGCCGGGGGTCGAGTACCAGAGCAGGGTGGGGTGTTGCCGCTGAGCTAAATGGGCCATGAATTGGGGGAAGGAAGAGCCGGTGTAGGTAGATGCTGCTGTCATTCTCCTTACTCTAGGGCAGCATCTGTTCTAGGGCTAGCGGCCAGCTCGGCGGGGGTAAATGCATATACCACAGTGAAACGCAAATTTTTGTGAGAAAATCTCGTGTAATGAAGATTTTTTAATCTCAGCTTGACGAATAGGCCTTTACACGCGTGTAATTAGGTGCAGGGAAATTTTTATTCTGTCCTCTGTTTGGGATATGAAAGGGAAGAATATGGGCCTCCACAGCCGCCTGCCTCAGGGCGCTGCAGGGCGCACGCCTGATGTGGCCCAGCACCACACTATGCACTTTGCCCAGTATTTAGAAGACCAGGCTACTGCCTTGCTCAATGACACCGCCCCCAAAAGCCACGGTTGCGCAAGCACGCTTGCCTCTAGCTCAGCTACCGATGCCTCACCCGCTGGTGCGTCATCGACCGACGTCTCAGCTGCTGATTCCGATAACCTCTCCCTCTGGCAGCAGGCCGCCGGTATCTACAGCACCGATGGGGATGACGGTGAACTATCCTGGCAGGCAGATGCTCTCTGCGCCCAGACCGACCCCGAGGCTTTCTTCCCTGAAAAGGGCGGATCCACCCGCGACGCTAAACGTGTATGCAGCGAATGCCCCGTTCGTCAGGCCTGCCTAGAATACGCCATGGAAAATGATGAGCGCTTCGGTATCTGGGGTGGCTTATCAGAGCGTGAACGCCGCCGCCTCCGCAAGCAAGCTATCTAAGAAAGAAGGGCTTGATTCATGGCAACCTCCCGCCAGTGCTCACGCCAAACCTGCCAGCGTGAGGCTGTTTTCACGCTCACCTACGCCTATGCCCAGTCCACCGCTGTGATTGGCCCGCTCTCAGTCCACAGAGAGCCCCACGCCTACGACTTGTGCGAATTTCATGCTGACCGTCTCACCGCCCCGCAAGGCTGGGAGGTGGTGCGCTTGGACGCCCCTGCCACCAGCTCTGAGGAAGAGCAGCAGGAAGATGCCTCCTACCCACCGCTGCGGTCAGTCTAAAAACTGAACCAGCACAACCCGTTGGCCCCTGACCAACGGGTTTTTGTAATTGCTGTATCAAAAACAGCCCCTATCCGATAAACTTTGACGAGCACACAACACACTTGCGCCTGTAGTACGTGATATAAGGAAGAAAAGTTCGTGGTCAACCCCCTCAACACAGCCAGCCGAGAGGCCTTCACCCGTCGGTCTTTCGTAACCGTCGGAGCCCTGGGCACCGTAGCACTTGCCGCCTGCTCCACCTCAGAGAGCGCCAGACCCAGCAGCGAAACCAGCAGCGCCAGCGCCACACCCAGCCCCACGCCCACCGTCAAATTCCTCGGTACCATAGAGGTCTCCCCCGCCCTCGATGAGATTGAGATTAACCCTCTCGAAACCGTCACCGTCACTACCGCTGATTCAACCCTCACCAAGGTCACCGTCACCACCGCAAAGGGCGAGGAACTTGCCGGTGAGCTGGCAGCAGATGGCAAGAGTTGGGCTTCTACCGACCGCATGCTCTTTCACCGTGACTACACCGTACGATGGGAAGCCACAGATGCCGCAGGGACTAAGGGCAGCGGCAAGAGCACTTTCTCTACCGTCTCAGCCGCCTACGAAGTAGACACCCGCCTCAACATCGAAGAGGGCGCCAGCTACGGTATTGGTAAGATCATCCAGTTCAACTTCTCCGAGCCGATTCTTAACAAGGCTGAGGTCGAAAAGCGCATCACCATTAAGGGCGGCGGCGACCAGGCTGGCAAGTTCCGCTGGTACAACGACTACATGGTGCGCTACCGCCCCGAAGACAAGTGGGCCACTAACTCCACTATCTCCATCACCGTAGACATTTTTGGTCTGGATGTGGGTAACGGCATGATCGGTAACCACACTACTACCTATACCTTCAAGACCTGGAACAAGCGCTACGCCTTGGCCGATAACAACACCAAGACCATCAAAATGTATGTTGATGACGCCCTGGTGCGAGAAGCCCCCATTACTTTAGGAAACGCCGACTGGCCCTCAGTGGTCGGTCAGCTAGTAATTATTGAGCAGGCTGAGAGCTACTACTTTAACCCCGGCTCTCTGAACCTAACCGTCAACGACCCTCACTACTATGAGCCTTTCTGGGCCTCTTGGACCTCCCGCCTGACCGCTGGCGGCGTCTTTGTTCATCAGGCTCTGCCTTCTGCCTGGTCCTCGGTGGGCGTTGTTAACGTCTCCCACGGCTGCATTGGTCTGCTACCTGAAGACGCCAAGTTCTTCTATAACACCTTTGGAGTGGGCGATGTGGTAGAGACCGTCAATACCGGCTACCCCCAGGCTGACCCTGATGATGGCTACGGCGACTGGAATATTCCTTTTGCCAACTATCATGACTCTAACTGGAAGGGTAACTGGTAATACCAGTGCCCTTGCTGTCATAGTGTAGAAAGCTCCCGCCCTTTAGCACTGTTCCCCGGTGCTGAGGCGGGAGTTTTTGCTTTCTACCGCGTAGAATACACAGGCAGATGCACCCCGTATAGATCTTGGGAGGAAACCCGCCGTGGCCCAACAGCCTGACCAGAACCAGGAGTGGAAGAAACTCAGTCCCGCTCTCACCCCACCCAAGGCCGATAGCTTACTGTCAGCCCGCTGGGCTGAACGCGGTATTCACATCCCCGCTAGTACCTCCACCAGCTCATCTGAAACCAACCAGACAGAGGCAGAATCAGGGAAAGATACTCCCCCTGAAACCGCCCCATGGACCTCAACCCTGGCGACGGTAAAGAGCCCTGAAGAGAGCACACCCCCTGCTGATACCCCGCAGGCGGCTCTGGCCGACTCTTCAACAGAGGATCCGGCCCAGGCTGAGACTATCAGCGAAGAATCAGAGGGGACACCAGCGTCAGAACGGGCCGAAGCCCGTGAAGTTGCGGTGGACGATACCCCCCGACTGCTGGGCTTGCGCCGGGCCCTAATCGCTCTTGCCGTCCCTGTGCTCATCACCATGGTAGCTGTGCGCGCGGTTGCCAGCCCCGCCTTCCTCTGGCTCGAATACCACCGCCCCGGCTTCCCCGCAGACAGCTACGGCTTCGATACCCAGGAAAGACTGCGTCTGGGCTCCTACGGGCTGGACTATATCTTGAACTTTGCCCCCCACACCTACCTGGCCGATATCACCACCGGCGGTAACGCTGCCTTCCTTGCCAGCGAAGTTGAGCACATGACCGACGTCAAACGGGTCATGCTCATCAGTATCACGTTTGCCCTCATCATGCTGGTACTGGCCCTGCTCTCAGCCCGAACCCTGCGCCTGCGGGCCCCGGGCGTCCTGCGCTCATCCCTCTTCACCGGTGCCTGGCTCACCCTGGCCCTACTTGTTGGCCTGGGCGTTGCCGGAGCTATCGGCTGGGAAGCCTTCTTCACTACCTTCCACGAGGTATTCTTCCCCCAGGGCAACTGGCAGTTCCGCATGAGCGATACACTCATCCGTCTCTACCCGCCCCAGTTCTGGGTGGACGCCGCCGCCACCGCAGGTGCCCTCACCCTCTTGATGACGGCAGCCATCCTCGCTATGACCTGGCCTACCCGCTACCGCAAGCAGCTAGCCCTCAAGCGCCGGGCAGAGCGTCAGGAGCTCAAAGAACTCCTGACCAAGTAAACCCTTAAATCCAGGCGTCAAACCACATGCGCTCGCGCCACTCGGTGTAGGGGACGGTCTGGGCTGTCCAAATAGGCCAGTAGTAGATAGAGACCAGTAGCGCGAAGACCACAAAGAGCCCTACCACCAGTAGCCCGGCCCGGCGGCGGCGTACGCTGTCGCCGGGGCGTCCTAGCGCCAGCCCTAAAATACCTGCCAGCATAAGAATCAGGTAGGGCTCGAAGGAGAGAGCGTAGAAGAAGAACATGGTGCGCTCGGGGTAGGCAAACCAGGGGAAATAGCCCACCGCGAAGACCGCGAAAAGGGTTGCAAAACGCCAGTCGCGGCGCAGCAGCACAATGAGCAGGGACAGGGTCGCAACGATGATAAAGGACCACCAGATGAGCGGGTTGCCGATATTCAGCACCGCCTCAGAGCAGGAATCAACCGTACAGCCGTTCACGCCCAGGTCAGGGGACTCATAGTAGTAGCTGGTGGGGCGACCCAAAATCAGCCACTGCCAGGCCGGGGACTCGTAAGTGTGGGGAGAATCCAGCCCCGAATGGAAGGCATAGGCAGAGCGGTGGTACTCCCAGAGCGAGCGCAGAGACTCCGGCAACCAGAGAACTCCTTCGCCGGGGTGCTCTGCTGCCCAGTTGCGGTCGTAGGCTGAGTCTGAAAGGAACCAGCCGGTCCAGGTCGCCAGGTAGGTGAGCAGGCCGGTACCGATGAGAGCAAAGAAGGCGAGGACGCCGTCGCGCAGGAAGCCCGCGACATACCAGCGGCGGATGCCGGCTATACGGCGGGCGTTGGCGTCCCAGAAGACCGTGAGCAGGCCGAAGATAGCGATGAAGAAGAGGGCGTTCCATTTGACGCCGACCGCCAGACCCGCACAGATGCCTGCGATGAACCGCCAGTAGCGGAAGCCCAGCCAGGGGCCATAGCGCATGAAGTCGTCGGTGGGGGCGCCCTTGTGCTCGCGGGCGTGAGCTGCGATCCGGGCAGCGAGCTGGCGCCTTCCCTGGTAGCGGTCAAGCAGCAGGGCCACGAAGGTGGCCATCAGCCAGAACATGAGGAAGATATCGAGTAGGGCAAAACGGGACTGCACAAAGTGCAGGCCGTCGATAGAAATCAGCAAGCCAGCAAGGGTTGCTACCGTCACTGAGCGGAAGAGTAACCAACCAGCCAGCATGACCAGGCCCACCGACAGGGTGCCGGTGAGTGCTGCGGCAAAGCGCCAGCCGAAGGGGTTATCGTCACCAAAAATTGCCATGCCGAAGGCGATCATCCACTTACCAACCGGCGGGTGAACCACATATTCGGCGGTTTCAAGGATGCCCGATGGGGCTCCGGCAACGAAAGTCTCGTTGGCTGTATCAGACCAGTTGCGCTCATACCCAAAGTGCAGCAGGGAGTAGGCGTCTTTAGCGTAGTAGGTTTCGTCAAAGACGATGGCGTTAGGGTTAGCCAGGTTTACAAAACGCATAAGCCCGGCAAGTACTAGCACAAGCAGGGGCGCCACCCAGCCGTAGCGGGGCAGCGGTACCGCTGTTACAGCTAGCCGCGCCCGGAGGGCTGACTCGGTGAAAGCGTCTTTGAGGGTCAGGACGGCAGAGGTTGGGTTAGATGTCACCCTAGATATGCTACCCGGGGCAGCAGAATCATGCGCGCGGACGCGTGGGGACCAGATTCCTCTGGTCCTATTTAGTAGGGACCAGATTTCTCCCAAAATACTTCATGCCATGACCTACAGTCGGTATTTTTCTGGTCCCTACGAGGGGCGGGGTCTAACCCACTGGGTGGTGAAGCTACCCTGTGGATATCTGTATATGCGCTGTAACAACCCGACCGATAAAAAATCTTTTTTGGCGCAATACGTTGAGACTGGGAGAAACTTTATCCACAGAAAACATCAGTTCTAGAAAATTAGCTCATACACAACAGAATGCTGTCATGGATATTCTCGATAGCCTTCAAACCGTTTATACCTACAGGGAACTGCAGCAGCTGGGCATGAGCTCTACTGTTATCGCTCGCCGGGTTAGACAACAGGAGCTGACTCGTCTCCTCCCTGGCGTTTATACAACCCAGTCAAATTTTCGTCAGCTTCCCCGCTATCAGCAGTACCCCTATTTTATTTCTGCTGTTTACAAGAAGAACCCTCAAACCATCTTTACCCACCAAACCGCTGCCTGGTTGCACGGCTTTGCCGTAGTAGATCAGAAGCTGGTAGATGTACAGTGCCACCCTAGTTCACGGGGGCGTGCTCAAGGTATTGCAAAGCACTATTCGTATACAGCTCTCGATACGACGTCATCGCACGGTTTATTTCACCTCACTACCCGCCTGCGGACTTTAGCTGACTGTTGCCGCTACCTGCATCCGTCCTCAGCGCTAGTTACGGTTGAGTCAGCGCTTTATCAGGGAGCATGCACCGTTGAGGAAGTCGCGGAATATTTGGGGCGCCAGAGGGGGCGCGGAGTTCAGAAAATGCGGACGGTCGCCGGCCTCATGAGTTCTTCGAGCGAGAGTGCTGGTGAAAGTAAACTGAAATGGGTCTTACACATGAGCCCCTTACCCCTGCCAACCCAGCAGGTTGATGTCTGGGTTGATAACGAACACTTCCGGCTCGACTTTGCTTACGAAGATGAAATGATTGCCCTCGAATTTGATGGGCGGGTGAAATACCTTGATTCCCAGAGCCGCGATGAGGTTTTCTTCAGCGAGGTACGACGCGAGAAGCTGCTGAAAAACGCTGGGTGGGATGTGCTGCGCTATGACTGGTCTACCGTTGTGAACCATCCGCAGAGGATCGTTCGTGAAGTTCTTGCCACCATGCAACGGAAAAACGGGAGCAGCAGAATCGCAGCGCTCAGGTAACAATGGACCAGAAAAGTAACGATTGTATGTGTGGTGGACAAGGACGTCGGGAGGAATCTGGTCCCTACTTGTAGGGGAACAAAAGTAGTAGGGTTTAACCCTATGGAATCCTCCCCTCACACCACGCCCGCTGCGCCGGCCGAAGGCGGCGCCCTCATCCTTGGTGGAACCCCCATCGGCAACCTAGCCGATGCCTCCCCGCGCCTGCGCGAGGCGCTCGCGTCCGCCGACGTCCTCGCCGTTGAAGACAGCCGTACCCTGCGTAAACTAGCCGCTGGGCTGGGCGTCACCACCCGGGGGCGGGTGCTGGTCAACCATGACCACAACGAGGCTGACCGGGCTGGGCAAATCGTTGAGGCTGTGGCAGCCGGGCAGACCGTCCTGCTCATGTCGGATGCCGGTATGCCCGCTGTCTCCGATCCCGGCTATGTCGCGGCAGCTGCTGTGGCCAACGCCGGTCTGACCGTTACCGCCCTGCCGGGCCCCTCAGCCGTCGTCACCGCGATTGCTGTTTCTGGCCTGCCCTCGGGGCGTTTCACCTTTGAGGGTTTTCTTGCGCGGAAGGGAGCCGACCGCGCCCGGCGCCTGGCCGCGCTCGCTAGTGAAGAGCGCACCATGGTCTTCTACGAGTCCCCCCACCGGCTGGCCGCGACCCTGCACGATTTTGCCGAAGTCTTCGGGGCAGAACGTCGCGCTGCTGTCTGCCGGGAACTGACCAAGCTGCACGAAGAGGTTGCCCGCGGCAGCCTGCAAGAACTCATTACCTGGGCCGAATCTAAGCAGATCAAGGGCGAAATCGCCATCGTGGTGGAGGGCGCCCCCGAACCCGAGGCAGAAGAGGCAGAGAACCTGACCGACCTCGTCCTGGAGCTTGTGGCCGGTGGCGTCCGCCTGAAAGCCGCCTGCGCCCAGGTCGCCGAGGCCCACGGGGTGTCTAAGCGTGACCTCTACCAGGCAACCCTGGCCGTCAAAGATTCAGAAAGCTAAACCTATGTGTACCGACCACACCCTGACCGACGCTGAACTCCGCGAGCTTGCCGAGCGCTTTGCCTCCTACCTGCCCAGTGAGGCCGAGCAGACCGCCACCATCTTTGAGACCCCCGAACCGATTTTCGAGGGCGAGGTACCCCCGGCATACCAGGCTGACCGCTACAACACCGCGGGCGAGCCCAGCGGGGAGGGCACCCGCCGCCGCGGTGAGAAGGGAGAGGACGGGCGCCGCCGCAACCTGGTCTTCCCGCCCGCTCCCGCGCCCCTGCCCTACGCCATCGTCGATAACCACACCCACATGGACCTGCTCGACGGCGAGGTCGCCGTCACCGCCCGCGATGCCCTCGATACCGGCGAAGCCCTGGGAATCGGTGCGATTGTGCAGGTGGGCTGTGACGTGCCCAGTTCCCTCTATGCCGTGC
Organism: Rothia sp. 88186D007BW; assembly: GCF_053544215.1. Classification (NCBI taxonomy): domain Bacteria; kingdom Bacillati; phylum Actinomycetota; class Actinomycetes; order Micrococcales; family Micrococcaceae; genus Rothia; species Rothia sp. 88186D007BW. The sequence continues at coordinate 120,777 of NZ_JBPPTR010000004.1, forward strand.
GAGCAGCCCAGGCTGACCCCCGCGTCCTAGCCGCTGTGGCCCTGCACCCCAATGAGGCTCCCAAGCTGGCTGAGGCTGGCCAGCTAGAGGCAGCCCTGGCCGCTATCGATGCGCTGGCAGCTGACCCGCGCGTCCGTGCCCTGGGCGAGACCGGTCTGGACTACTTCCGCACCGGTGAGGAGGGGAAGGACGCCCAGGAGGAGTCCTTCCGCGCCCATATCCGTATGGCGAAGAAACACGGTAAGGCCGTGCAGATTCACGACCGCGACGCGCACGAGGACGTCGTCCGCATTCTGCTCGATGAGGGCGCACCCGAGACCGTGATTTTCCACTGCTACTCCGGCGGGCCTGACCTGGCAGAGATTTGTAACGAGCAGGGCTGGTACATGAGCTTTGCCGGCACCGTGACCTTCAAGAACTCGCACGGTATTCAGGAGTCCCTGAAGCTAGCCCGCCGGGAGCTGATTCTGGCTGAGACCGACGCGCCCTTCCTGACCCCCCACCCCTTCCGGGGCCGTCCTAATGCCAGCTACATGACCAACTACACCGTCCGCTTTATGGCCGGCCACCTGGGTGCCGACCTGGAAGAGCTCTGCCGGGATATCCGTGCTAACTCCCTGGCAGCTTACGGGAGCTGGGGGATTGAGGGCTTCTAGCCCCTAGAGCCAGGTAGGCGACCGCCCAGGCCACCGGTAGGGCATGCAGGAGGGCCAGGTGCTCGGGCCACTCGTTGCCGCCCCAGTCGTGCCCGCCAAACCAGACCGCAAAGGGCATGGCAAAGATGAGCATACCGGTGGCGGCCAGGTAGAGGTAGCCGGTGTGGGCGCTGCGCCAGCCGTAGAGGCCCGCGAAGACCAAGAAGGTCACGAACCAGACCCAGTGGTGGGTCCAGGAGATGGGGGAGAGCAGCAGCCCCAGCACCGCAACGCAGGAGGCTGCCCCCAGGTAGGCGCCACGGACGTCCTGCCCGGCGAGCCTGCGCACGGCCAGGTAGGTGAGCACCACCGACCCCAGAGCGGTGATAGCAAAGAGGACGCCGGTGAGCCAGGCGGGGAAGAGCATAGCCCAGGTGCCGAGCAGGTTATAGTTCAGCGCCCCGGTAATTGACCCCACGCGGGAGGATTCAAAGATTTTCTCGGTGAAGTATTCGCGGGCTACCTCAAAATCGACGGCAAAACTCAGCGCGATAGAGGCCAGACCGGTGCCCACGAAACGGGCCAGGGACTTCCAATCGCGGGTGGCGAGAAAGAGCAGGCCGAAGATAGCCGGGGTGAGTTTGATACAGGCTGTCAGGGCAATGAGCACCCCGTGCCAGCGGGTGTTCTTGAGGTAGATGACGTCGGTGAGAATGAGCAGTACCAAAAAGAGGTTGATCTGCCCCAGTTCCATGTTGAAGCTGATGGGGAAGAACTTGAGCAGCAGGGGAGTGAGCCAGAGCCCGGCTGCCAGGGCGGGGCGCTTGCCCACCCCCATACCTCGGCAGGAGAGATAGACCAGAGTTACCAGCGCGGCAATATTGAGCAACAGAAATATTGGCCCAGCCGTATCTGCACTGGTGAGCAGTACAAAAGGAGTGAAAACCAGGGCTGCAAAAGGCGGGTAGGTAAAGCCGTAGATTTCCTCGGGCGGCAGGGCCCAGTTGTAGAGCTGGCCGGTTTCTAGCCAGTGGGCCACCCCACCGTAGTAGACCTGTAGGTCGAAGAATTCCCGAGCCACCATTTTTTCGTCCCAAAGGAAGGGGTAGGCGCTGATGACGGTGAGCGTTAGGGCTGTGACCAGGGCCGGTGTGCTGGTGAGCGCCCTGGTTAGGGCGGTGATGGGCGGACGCTGGTGCGCGGCAGGTGCGGTAGGCATAGGCTCCCCGGGGTTGGGTGGCTGGGTACGAGCAGTAATTCTACCGGTGGCGCTCTGACTACGGGGAGACCTTCTGTGCTGAGGCAGACCCGGTAGACTAGGGAGCGTGACTGAACAGCAATCTCCCGCACCCGATGCCCTCCTTGGCCCCCAAGAAATCCGTGACCTAGCTGCCACCCTGGGTATCCGCCCCACGAAGACCCTGGGGCAGAACTTCGTGATTGATCCCAATACGATTCGTCGTATTATCGCCGCCGCCGATATTAGCCCCGATGAGACGGTGGTTGAGGTCGGCCCGGGCCTGGGATCCCTAACCCTGGGTATTCTGGACGCTGCCCGCGACATGGTTGCTGTTGAGATTGATCCGCCCCTGGCCGAGCAGTTGCCCGCTACTATCGCCAAGTTCCGCCCCGGCTCAGAAGACCGTATCGACGTGGTGCTCTCCGATGCTATGAAGGTCACTGAGCTGCCGCGTACCCCGTCCGCCCTGGTCGCCAACCTGCCCTACAACGTGGCGGTGCCGGTGCTCCTGCACATGTTCGCAACCTTCCCCTCCATTGAGCATGCCCTGGTGATGGTTCAGGACGAGGTCGCCGACCGTCTCTCAGCCAAGCCCGGTTCAAAGATTTACGGGGTGCCCTCGGTCAAGGCCAACTGGTTTGCCGAAGTGTCTAAGGCCGGGGTTATCGGTACCAACGTTTTCTGGCCTGCCCCCAAGATCAAGTCGGGTCTGGTGGCTTTTAAGCGCCGCCCGGAGCTACTGTCTGATCTGCCTCGTGAAGAGGTCTTTGCCATTGTCGATGCCGCCTTTGCCCAGCGTCGTAAGACCCTGCGGGCTGCGCTCGCTGGCTGGGCTGGTTCTGCTGCCCGCGCCGGTGAGATTCTTGAGGCTGCCGGTATTGACCCGCAGCTGCGCGGGGAGAAGCTCGATATTTTTGATTTCATCAAGATTGCCGAAGCCGCCCGGCAGGTACCTGCACCTGCCGACCAGAGCGGGGAGGGCGCGTCCGCATGACTCTCAGTGTTTCTGCTACCGCCCCTGGCAAGGTCAACCTGTATTTTGCGGTGGGGCCCCTGCGGGAGGACGGCTACCACGAGGTCGCCTCGCTCTATGCCGCTACCGATGTGTTAGAGCGCGTCACGATTTCTTCGGCCCATGAGCCCGGTATCGCCCAGTCTATGAGTGTTGCTGAAGGTTCACCGGTTGCGGAGCAGGTTGCTGCCGGGGCTTTTGACCCGGCTGTCGTTCCGCTTGATGAATCTAACCTGGCCTATCGCGGGGCAGCAGCGGTGGTAGCTGCCCAGGGCTTGGATATTCAGGACGTCGCCGTTCAGCTTCACATTGATAAGGCTGTTCCGGTCGCCGGTGGGATGGGCGGAGGGTCTGCTGATGCTGCCGCCGCTATGAAGGCCATGAACGACTACCTGGTGCAGGCAGGCCTGGCCGCTGAGCCTCTTGGGCTTGAGCGTTTGCTGGAGTTGGCTGCTCCGCTGGGTGCCGACGTGCCCTTTGCCCTCTTGGGTGGCCTGGCTGTGGGCACCGGGGTGGGGGACAAACTCACGCCGATTGAGGTACCTGAGGGCGTTGAGCCGCTGAAGTTTGGGTTTGTTCCTTCAACGGCTGGGCTATCGACCCCCGCCGTGTTTAGGGAGCTGGACGCCGGCCGCGCGGCGGGGCGCTACCCTGCTGCGGAGGCCACCCTGCAAGTTCCGCAGGAGCTGCTAGACCTACTGACCTCGACAGACCCGCAACAGAAGCGTCTACCAGCTATTGCCGGGCTGCTGCGCAACGACCTGGCTGCGCCTGCTGTAGAGCTGTTGCCTGAACTGGCAGATACGCTGGAAAAGACCAATGCTCAGCCCGAAACTGTTGCAAGTTTCGTGTCGGGTTCAGGGCCTACTATCGCAGTAATCAAGTTAATCTAGGAGAAATTTATGTTTATTTTGAGCAACGGACAAAAAGTCGTATGCAAGGTTATTTCTTTAGAAAAGGACCAGGAAAGACGTAAATTATTTTTTGACCAAGAAGGTGCCGAATATTTTGACTATTTTAAAGCAGCAACGCCTGAATTGAATGAAACCCTTAAAATATTTAATGAAGATGAATTCGCTAATTTGAATGTAGATAGCCCAAAACCAGGGGAAATTGGGTGTATGCTCAGTCATTATCTAGTATTAAAAGAGTTTTTAGAGATTGAAAATTCTGACTCATTCTTTTATACTAATTGCAGAAGATGATGCAATACTCGACAAGAAATTATTTCAAGTTGTGGATAATGTTGCAAAAATCTTCGAAGAAGGGTAAGTGGGTATCCTCAGATTAGCTCATACTACTGAACCGGGCTTTTATGATTTCTTTGGTAGCGATGAAAATCTGATACAAATAAGCTTATTGTCTGCAGTCGTGGGCGAAGGAAAGAATAGAAAATATCGATTTGGAAAGCCTGTGGGACTTGTGATGGAAGCAGGGCTTTACATAATGACGCGTTCCGCTGCGTTAAATTATCTGAACTATATCCAGCGAGTAGGAAATATCCACTGGGCTACTGACCAGTGGGGGTACTTTGAAAAGCCTGCTTCAATAAACATTAAAGTGTTGCAACCATCACTCTGTGGTTTTAGGAAAGTATCTTCGATCCGAGAGATTCCTCCGAGCTCAATTGGGAATGGGGAATTTGGGGAAAATCGCGGGATTAGAGGGAACACTCGGGGGGGGGGTAACCCAAAGATTACGTTCAAATATTGCTTTAAGGACTAGAGTGAGGAGGGCAAAAGGGGTGATATCTGCTACTTTTTTGGATTTATCAGAGAAGATCAAATAACAAACTTATCATATATTTAAACCAGGCACTATAAATTTTAATAAACTAATTAATTTATAGCAAAATTATTACTGAATTTTAAAGGAAGCAGTATGAATTTTTTGAAACCTTTTAAATTGGCAAAGCATCAAGTATTTCTTGTAAAGAAAAATGGATTTTCGACTATGAAAAATAGGATTTACCCTTATATTGCTGGCATACGTCCCTATTCTTATGATATTGATCGGTATAGAGTAAAGGTTGGACCTGTAGTGATGCCGTCCTCTTCTACCTTTCTAGTGAATCACCTACTATTCACCGAAGAATCTAGTTTTGTGGGAAAAAGCGTAGAAGGTGCCCCGAAGCAGATGTTCACTATTTGGTTCGGAGATGAGATGAATAAGAATAGGAAAAGAGGTATAAAAGTCCTGAAAGAATCTAACCCAGATTTAGATTTTCACTTAATTACTGAAGAAAACCTGGGTGATTGGATTAAAGCTGATTTCCCTCTGCATCCTGCTTTCCCTTACCTGAGTAACGTGCACCAATCAGATTATATTCGAACTTACCTTATGCATCATTATGGGGGCGTTTACTCAGATATTAAAGCAATATCAATTCGTTGGAATGTCTTATTGGAAATGCTTAATTCTGACGAACAGTTGTATGCTATTGGACCTTCTGAAAGAACTTTTGAAAATGTCGCAAAAGCTCCTGGTGCCGGAAAACTTGGAAAGGATCAAGAGCTTTATTATCGTGAGACTCTATACCCTGCGGCATACGTTTGTAAGCCTTATTCTCCGTTTACTTTTTCCCACTATCGAGAGATTGAGCGAAGATTAGACTATTTTGAAGATCTTTTGAAAGAAAACCCCGCAGAACAACCATGGGGTGATAATGATAATTACCCTGTCCCTTGGAACGCTTTGCATGGTCAAATCTTTTCTCCGCTTAACCTTAAATTTTTTGACCATATCAGAGCAATTCCTGGTAAAATAAATAATCTTAGCAACCACAGATAGGTCTAAGCAAAGAGTTTTGTGGTATTACAGTAATCTCTTATTTGCAGACATTTTAAACTTTAATTAATGAGGGTTATTCATAAGGGGTACCCCCGCAGCCAAAAGAGCAACCCGCGAACTACTGGAAACACCCGCCCATACGAGTCCAACGGACGTCTGAAGCCTGTGTGCAGAACCCGCCAGGTGCAACACCCGCGCGATGACCCGCTCCACCACCGACCGTAGCCGATTGAGCAACCGATTATTTCGTTTCTGCTCCTTAGTTAGCTTCACCCCAGGCTTGCGCTTTGTCGGTGTGGCCAGTCCCAAACCTACGTAGCCCTTATCAGCCAAAGTCGAAGAATCAAGAAACTGATCTAGCCCGTGGGCTCTGAAGGCATAAGCATCACCTCTAGCCCCAGGTAGCAGGTCTGTGATAGCTAAGCCCCTGCCATCGAGGGTGCAGATCACTTGATGGTTAAATCCTGCTCTTTTATGCTGACCAGAGAAATTTCTTTTCCCTTGTGAGCGACAGTTCTAGGTGGGTACAAGGGTTCCGTCAATCACAAGAGAGCCAGGTGCTTTCAGGCTCTCTTCTAGGCTGGGGACTAGTGGAGTGAGAGCCTTTTCTAGGGCCTTCTCGATGGTTTTGATGGTCCGCAAGATGGTTGGCTGTGAGATACCGAAGAGGTGGGCGAGAGTCTCTTGGGTGAGGTTCTGTCGGTAGCTGATTAGCGTGATTTTTAGGGCCTGGGTTAGGGTGAGCCTGCGGGGTTTTTGGTCTGGTTTGGTCCAGGCGAGAGCTGAGATGAGTGTGGCTAATTACGTGGCTGTTAGCCCGGTTGTACGCTGGTTGGGCAACGGTCTTTCCTGGTGTGGTTTGAGAATATTTCTGGCGATTTATCCTCAAGGTTTCCTGCCGGGTGGGGCCGTTGTCTAGTTGGTGGTTGCTACCCTGTATGAATAAGCCTCAATGGTTGAAATTAGATATTTTCCTCAGGCTTGTCTATCTCTAACCAAGTTGACCATCCTTGTGGTGGATTGATTTGTATCCAATTATCTTGGTGTTGCATTGGTATCTTACGCGCATGATAGCTAGACCATCTAGCATTTTCGTGATGACTAGGTGCATAAATTTCTGCATCATAATTGATATTGGCTATGTAAGCTCCCCAGTAACCAAAAGTCGTATTAGTTAAAATTAGGCGTCGAGCTACTGATATTAAAGCCAAGTCGTCAAACATATCATGACCGAATTTATCAAATCGTGTAGGGGCAATATCAGTCAAGAAATTTAGATTTTGATTACACCAATTTAGGTCATCGCTAACAATTATTATATTAGAAGGTATACTTTTCTCGATAGCCTGAGCAACAGCGGTGCGAATATAGGTAACAGTGTCAATGCCAAACATTTTATGAATCGTTGGTGAAGTGTAGTAATCACCACGACGTACATTGATTACAAGAGTATTTTCATTCACCAGTTGCTTAGCTTTTGTACGTCTTTCTTCAAAGTTTAAGGAGATGAGATTATTCTCAATAAAATTCTTTAAATCTGAGTGTGAAAATAAACCTTCAATATCTTGGCTGAAGCCAGTAGCTCTTAGAGATCTGAATCGCTGGGCACTTACAGGGCGTGTATATTTATTAAGGTTGGGGAATTCATCTAGCCACGCATCCATGCCAGATGTATGAAGTAAGAAGGCGGGAGCTTGGTTTTTGTGCCAGTGTAATTCAGCCCGCATCCATTCATATAGCCAGTTGCCTCCACGCGCAATATCAGGTACGACAATAACAGTCTCAGGGCCGGTCCGAATGTGAGATATTGCGGGACTAATTACATTTTTTCTGAATTTATTGATTAAGGGCTTGAAGCGAATAAGTTTACTTTCTTGCCTTTTGGTATAACTAGCAGTTCTTTGGCTATCGTTAAGCATTAAAATCCGCCTTATAAATCTTTGGTTAATTTAGTTTTTATGAAATTATTTACGTTGAACAATATGGGAGATGTATCAGTATTCTTATAAGCCCTTCCTGTGGTTTATTTTAATATCCTTGAGTGTTGAAATTAATAAATTATTAGCTTCAATTATGTAATAAGCAAACTAGCATCTATCCAGCGTTTTTCTAGTTCATCAATTTCATTCTGGATGATCTGTTGCCTAGTAGAAAGAGCAACCAATCTCTCATAATCTGAAGGGTCATGGCTGGCCATCTCCTCTTCCAGCTTGGCTTTCTGGTCAGCTAGTTTAGTGAGTTTGCGGTCAATCTGGTTGATTTCCTTCTGTGCTGCCCGGATTTCAGCTCCGCTAGCCTTAGCCACCGAGCTGCTGCCGGCGTCCTGCTTACCGAGCGGCGAAGAATCAACTGCCTTGGTCGACGGGGCCGTAGCGGCAGAAGCTGAAAGCTGCAGGTATTCGTCAACGCCACCCGGCAGATGCCTAAAAGTACCATCAATCAGTGCGTACTGTTGGTCGGTCACACGTTCCATCAGGTAGCGGTCGTGCGAAACCACCAGCAGCGTGCCCGGCCAGGTATCGAGGAGGTCCTCCATTGCAGCCAGCATGTCGGTATCAAGGTCGTTGGAGGGCTCGTCCAAGATGAGAACATTGGGCTCATCCAAGAGAATGAGCAGGAGCTGAAGCCGGCGTTTCTGCCCGCCTGAGAGGTCTTTCACCGGGGTAGATAACTGTGCCGATGTAAAGCCTAGGCGTTCCAGAAGTTGCCCGGGGGTCATCTCCTTACCGCCAGCTACATAAGAGGTGCGCTTGCGACCAATGACATCTGATACCCGGTCATTCTCAACTTCCCGCAGCTCATCGAGCTGCTGAGTAAGCGTAGCGACCTTCACGGTCTTGCCGTGCTTAACCCGCCCGCGGGTGGGCTGTACCGAGCCCGTCACAAGGCCTAGCAGGGTTGATTTTCCAGCACCGTTCACACCCATAATGCCGGTGCGCTCACCCGGGGCGATGCGCCAGGTAACCTTTTTGAGCACGTCCTTCGTAGCTCCGGGTGCATTGGCATCGGGGTAGCTGACATCGACGTCCTCGATATCTACCACGTCCTTACCTAGGCGGGATACAGCCATCTGCGATAGTTCCACCTTGTTACGCACCGGGGGCACGTCGGCGATTAGAGCGTTAGCGGCGTCGATACGGAACTTAGGCTTGGACGTACGGGCAGGGGCCCCTCGACGCAGCCAGGCAAGTTCCTTACGCATGAGGTTTTGGCGCTTTGCTTCGGTTGCAGCTGCCTGGCGATCGCGCTCAACGCGCTGCAGAATGTAGGCAGCGTATCCACCCTCGAAAGGCTCAACGATACCGTCGTGGACCTCCCAGGTATCTGTACAAATTTCGTCCAGGAACCAACGGTCGTGGGTGACGGTGAGCAGACCGCCCGCGTTCTTAGACCAGCGGATTTTAAGGTGGTTAGCTAACCACGTAATAGCCTCAACATCGAGATGGTTGGTAGGCTCGTCAAGCATGAGGACGTCCCAGTCACCTGCCAGCAGAGCGGCAAGGGCAACGCGGCGGCGCTGGCCGCCCGAGAGAGAAGAGACGGACGCGTTCCAGTCGAGATCCGAGACTAAACCTGAAATAACGTCGCGAATCTTAGAATCTGAAGCCCACTCGTATTCAGGGGTATCACCAACGATAGCCTGGCCAACGGTCAGCGAATCGTCGAGAACATCTGCCTGATCGAGGAAGCCAATCCGGGTGCCAGATCGCACCGTGACCTTACCTGAATCGGGGGTGAGCCGCCCACCGAGAAGAGAAAGAAGAGTTGACTTACCGTCACCGTTGCGACCCACGATGCCGATACGATCACCCTCATTTAGGCCAACCGTGATGCCCTCAAAAATGGTGCGTGTGGGAAATTCAATGTGTAGGTCTTCGCCGCCAAGTAGATGTGCCACCCCTCTAGGCTACTAGGTAAACGTTAGGCATTCCAACTACAAACTGTGTTTCGCGGTCTTGAGCGATTTTCTATGGTGTTAAACATTGCAAGTTCTGCACAGAGTAAAATAAAAGACATGACACAATTCAACGTAGGAGCTCTCCTTAAAAAAAGAAAAAGAGTAGAGGAAGAAGAGCTCAAGTATCCCCCGATGTCCAAGAAGATTCTCTTTGTCTGCACAGGTAACATCGCCCGAAGTGCCTCTGCCCAGTACATCGCTGAGCAACTTTCAGGCTCCGATTCAGAGTGGACTTTTGATAGCGTAGGGACTGGAGCCGTCGTAGGTTCAGGTGTGGCTCCTTTTATCGACGCCGAGCTGGAATCGCGAGGTGTAAACTTTCACAGCCATCAGGCTAAACAGATTACTGCTCAGTTATTGGAAGAATCTGCACTAGTTTTAGTGATGGAGAAAGAACACCTTAACTGGATTGTGCGTGAGTGGCCCCAACACCGCTCAAAAATTCATCTTTTAAAACATATGGCGCGAGTTCAGGAACAGGCTGGGCGTCGCGTTGATCCAGTAGCCTTCATGTATGCCCTCGATGAGCCTCCAGCTAAAGAAGACAGAATCGCTGACCCCTACCGCAAGGGAGCAGAAGCCGCGCGAGTTGCAGTAGAGGAAGTTGAGCTAGCCCTAACGAAAATTATCCCCTGGTTAGGGGCTTAGGCCACTGCCAAATGAACTTTTACCAAGACTCACACCCCACGCGTTTCATTCTGGGCATGAGACTTGGTAGTATCTAGATTCGTCCGTGCTACTTCACTGAAGTAGGTGGGACGGTAATCCGCCATGGTGTAATTGGCAACACAGCGGCCTTTGGAGCCGTTATTCAAGGTTCGAGTCCTTGTGGCGGAGCTCAACACCCCATACATCTCGCAAACTACCGGGGTCTTACTCGCTCAAGGAGTACCAACTAGTGACTGCTACTGCTTCAGTTCCGTCCGCTGTTATTGTTCTAGCCGCCGGAGCTGGAACCCGTATGAAGTCCTCCACCCCCAAGGTCATGCACCCCATCGGCGGGCGCTCTATGGTAGAACACGCAGTAGCTGTGGCTCGTGAACTTAACCCCAAGAACCTGGCTGTTGTTGTGCGCCACCAGCGCGACAAAGTTGCGGCACACGTCACCGCTTTCGACGCTAATGTCACGATTGTGGATCAGGACGAGATTCCCGGTACCGGTCGCGCCGTTGAGGTTGGACTGCTGGGGCTGGACGCAGAAGCTGGGGAAGTTGAAGGTACCGTTGTGGTGACCTACGGTGACGTTCCCCTGCTAAAGACCGAGACCCTGCGCAAACTCATTGCCTTCCATGAAGAAGGCAAGAATGCTGTTACTGTCCTGACAACCCACATTGACGAGCCGGGTTCTTACGGCCGTATTGTCCGTAACGAGGCCGGCGAAGTAACTGCCATTGTCGAAGCCAAGGACGCTAGCCCTGAGCAGCTTGCTATCACCGAAATCAACTCCGGTATTTATGCTTTTGACGCAAAGGTACTGCGTGACTCACTGACCCGCGTCACCACCGACAATGCCCAGGGCGAAAAGTACATCACTGACGTTCTTTCCATCGCCCGTGAGGACGGCTACCGCACCAGTGCACTCGATATTGAAGACCGCTGGGAAGTTGAAGGCGCAAATGACCGCGTACAGCTGGCCCAGCTGGGCCGCAAGCTCAACGACCGTGTGGCCCATGCTCACATGGTTGCTGGTGTCACCATTGTTGACCCCGAATCTACCTGGATTGACGTTACCGTCACCATTGAGAACGACGTTACTATCCTGCCGGGCACCCATCTGCGCGGCGCCACCCACATCGCGACCGGCTCCGTCATCGGTCCCGATACTACTCTGACCAACGTCAAGGTAGGCGAGAGCGTCACTATCTCCCGTACCGAGGGCTCCGATTCAGAAATCGCGGACGGTGCTACCGTTGGACCTTTTGCTTACCTGCGCCCCGGCACCAAGCTTGGCCCCAAGGGCAAAATCGGTACCTTTGTTGAAACCAAGAACGCCGAAATCGGTGCCGGTTCAAAGCTGCCCCACCTCTCCTATGCAGGGGATGTCACCATTGGGGAAAATTCTAATATTGGCGCAGCATCAATCTTTGTGAACTACGACGGCGTGAACAAGCACCGTTCCACCGTAGGTAATAATGTCCGAATGGGGTCCGACAACATGTATGTCGCACCCGTACATATCGGAGATGGCGCGTATTCTGGAGCTGGAACCGTCATCCGCAAGGACGTCCCCGCAGGCGCCCTGGCAATTAACGAAGCCCCCCAGCGCAACATTGAACGTTGGGTCATTGAAAAGCGAGCCGGTACCGAAGCCGCAGAGGCAGCTCAGGCTGCACTCAATGCGGAGTCAGCCGACTCAGTTAAGGAAAGCGAATAGCAGTAATGACTGAGATTACGAATCCAGGTGAAAAGAAGATGGCGCTGGTCTCAGGCCGCGCCCACCCCGAACTCGCTGAACAGATTGCAGCGGAACTGGGGAATGAAGTTCTTCCTTCATCCGCCTACACCTTCGCCAACGGTGAGACCTACGTACGTTTCAACGAATCGGTGCGAGGGAAGGACGCATTCGTTATCCAGTCACACCCGGCACCGATTAACGATGCCATCATGGAACAGCTCATTATGGTTGACTCGCTCAAGCGTGCATCAGCTCGTTCCATCACCGTGGTGTCACCTTTCTACCCCTACGCCCGTCAGGATAAGAAGCACAAGGGCCGTGAGCCTATCTCTGCTCGTCTGATTGCTGATCTCTACAAGACTGCTGGCGCCCACCGCCTGATGAGCGTTGACCTGCACACCGCCCAGATTCAGGGCTTCTTCGATGGCCCGGTTGACCACCTGATGGCTATTCCCCTGCTGGCAGAGTACGTTGCAAGCAAGGTCGATACCTCAAACGTCACCGTTGTATCGCCCGATACTGGCCGTGTTCGTGTTGCAGAGCAGTGGGCTGAGCTGCTCGATGGTGCGCCCCTAGCCTTCGTCCATAAGACTCGCGACGTCAACGTCCCCAACCAGGCTGTATCTAAGACCGTGGTGGGCGATATCGAGGGCCGCACCTGCGTGCTGATTGACGACATGATTGATACCGGTGGTACTATCGCCGGTGCTGTGCGCGTGCTCAAGGAAAACGGCGCTAAGGACGTCATCATCGCAGCCACCCACGCTGTCTTCTCTGACCCCGCTGCGGAGCGTCTGGCCAACTGCGGTGCTAGCGAAGTTGTTGTAACCAACACACTGCCGCTCAAGCCCGAGCAGACTTTCGACAACCTGACTGTACTGTCGATTGCACCTCTACTGGCTCGTGCGATCAAGGAAGTGTTCGATGAAGGCTCGGTAACAAGCCTATTCGACGGACGAGCTAACTAACATCATCAATATCACTAGAAGATAGCTTCGTGCCTGGTAGCGCGAAGCTATGTTTCGCTGTAGCGTAGTTTTGTACGGACTCAGCTTTGGCTCGCTTGCACTCAATAGTAGGGAAATAAACGCCATCATGATACCCAGAATGAAGTACCTTTTTCCAGGTAAGAACTTCTATCTACTCATACTAAATGTAATCCTGTTGTTTCTGGTATCGCTCCTAGATTTGTTAGGAGTAGCTGTAATCTTGCCAGTGATCCAGGTAGCTATGGGAAATGATTATACGTCAGGCTATCTTGGGCAAATACATAGCATTCTTGGAAGTCCTGAACGTGAAGACTTTATTTTATTGATGAGTGGTGTTCTAGTAGGCTCATTTGTTTTTAAAGGTATCTTCTCTCTAGTAATTAAATGGTGGAGCTCTGGCTTTATTGCTCGCCAACAAACAGCTAGCTCAGTAGCAGTTCTGGGAGCATACCTACGCGAGCCTTATACAGAACATCGGAAGCGAACCACTGCGGAGATTCTGCAGATTACCGGTAGCGCTAATGCACAGGTCTACGGTGGTTACGTTGGGGGCATACTGTCAATAATCGGGGAGGGCCTCTCCATTATATTACTGATGGGCTTGCTGGCGGCGGTTATGCCTCTCGAAACTCTGATTGCTTTTCTTTATTTCGGTTTTGCTGCCTATCTGATACAAAGGTTTTTGAAGAAAAGGAATATTGCTGCGGGTCATATTGTATGGACCAAGGAGCTAGAATCTTCAGGTGCTACATTAACAGCTATCGACGGTTTTCGAGAAAATATTATCCACGGTATTACTGAACGTAGCCTCTTTAACTATCAGCAAGCTAGAATCGATGCCGTCGAAGCTGGCCGCCGCAAAGGTTTTTATTTCGAACTCCCTAAATATCTTTTAGAAATTGTATTCATTGGTGGTATCGCCATAATTATGGGCGTTATGGTTGTGAGTGGTGGAATGCAGCAAGTTGCTTACATGGCTGTTTTTGCTGCGGCTTGTATTCGTATCCTTCCAAACTTTGTGCGTGTAATTGCAACGCTTGGTGGTGTGCGTAACTCTTTGCCATATCTCGAGAAGTATGAAACAGCTATCCGAGAAATAAATGCTGGTCCTTTTACTTTTTTGGAAAAGGAACCTGAAATTGGGGAGTTTGCGCAAATTAAAAGTAACATCAGGCAATTTAATATTTCTGTAGAGAATCTGAGTTTTCGTTACCCCGATGGTGACCATGATGTTCTGAGATCTCTTAACTTTAGTGTACCGAGTGGAACTTCAGTCGCATTTGTGGGTGGTTCAGGTTCAGGCAAGACTACATTGATTGACCTTATTCTTGGCCTATTAAAACCAAGCCAGGGCAGGGTTTTGGTTAATGGGGAGGACATTAACGATGACATCAGGGCGTGGAATGAAAATATTGGTTATGTTCCCCAGGATGTATTTATCTCAGGCAAAACAATTCGTGAGGAGATTGCCTACGGCTTAACACCTGAGGAAATTAATGAGGACCGTGTATGGGAATGTGTACGACTAGCTGAGTTGGAGGACGTTGTTAAGAGCCTCGAACTGGGGTTGGATACCAAAATCGGCGAGAATGGTACTCGCCTCTCGGGGGGGCAGCGACAGAGGGTTGGTCTGGCCAGGGCTTTTTATCGTAATCCTAGTGTTCTAATATTAGATGAAGCTACTTCTGCGCTTGATAATGAGACTGAATACAAAATTACCAAAGCTATCAATAGATTGATGCAAGGTCGGACTGTGTTTATCGTTGCCCACCGTCTCTCGACTGTGCGGGATGTTGATCAGCTACTCTTTATGTCACAGGGCGAAGTCGTAGCCAGAGGTACATTCTCAGAAGTTGTCGCTCAGAATTCTGAATTTGCACGGCTTGTTAAGCTGGGGCAGCTACCTGAATAGGATGCAAATGAGTACTAGGACATTTACAACCAGCATTATTATTCCTTGTTATAATTCTGCGAAGACTCTTGATATGCAACTGGAAAGCCTATCTCGGCAAATAAACGCCGAACCTTTTGAGGTGGTGGTAGTTGACAATTGTTCAACTGATGATACACAAAAGGTTGCTCTGAAATGGATGTATATCCTCGACCTGAGGATTGTAGAAGCTCTCAAGCACCAGGGAGTGTCTTACGCCCGAAATAGAGGTATCTCTCTCGCAAAGGGCGACAAGTTAATTTTTCTTGATGCTGATGATGTAGTTCCTCCAGAATACGTAAGTTACTGTCAGCGGTCGTTAGAGGAATATCCATTGTGCGTAATGGGATTTGATCCTGTAGATGACCTAGAGTTTTCAGCAGGTTTACAGCACGTGCTCAGTTTAATATCCCATAAATCTCTTGAGTACCGGCCTCCACTTCCAGGCGAAGAAGATCCAAATTGGCCTATCCTCCCCGGCGGTAGTTTTGGAGCAAGACGCTCTGTGATGTTTGATATGGGTGGATTCGATATTTCGACTGAACCCGGCGCAGAAGACAATGATTTAGCTTTTAGATTATTGGAAGCAGGGTACGATCTTCGAGTTCAAAGGAGTACGACTATCGCATATCGCATAAGTACGAAGCCCCGTCCGCTCTCTTTATATTATAGACGAGCTAAAAGTACAGCATTACTTGCAGAACGTTATAAAAAATGGTCCTATGGTCCTTTCGCATCTCATTCCCCATTATTAGCTATTGTGAAAACCCTAGCTTCAGGTGTGCGCATAATCGTTATGAATCCTAGTCGTATCAAAAGTTGGACTCCACGTCTGGCTACTGATATCGGAATAATGAGCGGATGGATCAATTATCGGTTGCTTCGAAGGTCTCCTCTTCCGAGAACTGGGGTGGGCTTCAATGAGTGAAAAATATTTACCGCTAGTAAAATAATTATATTTTATAAATAAATCGATTCAAAAATATAATATTATTTATTTTGCGCACTCTCTGGGGATGTATAATACCTAAGGTGTGGTTTAAATCTTAATGAGAGTATTAGAATTTCCACTATAAATCAATTTTTTTGGAAGGAGTGAAATGCATCTGTCAATTGTAATTCCTCATTATGGGGAAACGGCAGAAACCGTGAGACTATTAGAAGCGATTAAATTACAAAAGCAAAATTTTATAAACGAAATAGTAGTGTCTGATGATAATTCACCTACTCCTTTCCCAAAAATTAAAGATATTAAAGTAGTTAGACGTTCGCGAAATGGAGGCTTTGGTTCTAACGTTAATACCGGCGTTGCCGCAGCAGCCGGCGAGTGGGTGCTCATCCTCAATAGTGACCTTACACTTCCCCAAAACTTCCTTGCTGATATGTTCTCAGCGGCAAAAGAAGAAGTCCAAAGAGCTGGGCAAGGTGTTATGCTCAGCCCACACATTATAGGTCATAATGGCGAGTCACAGTGGGTTGGCCGGGCCTTCCCCAAAACCCGCCACCACGCCTGGGAATGGTTCACCCCAGCAGCACGTCTACGACCCACACGATTCTGGCACGCAATGGTTGGCCATGATCTAGCCTGCACCACCAGTAAACGGGCAGAACCCGACTGGCTCATGGGTGCCTGCATGATGCTCCGCCGCGAAGACTTTAATGCGGTGGGCGGCATGGACGAGCGTTTCTTCATGAACAGCGAAGAAACAGACCTGCAACGTCGGCTAGCTGCTCACGGCATCAAACGTGTCTTCCGGGGGGATATAGTAGTAGAACACATAGGCGGCGGCTCATCGGGAGCTTCTGCTCAACGTCGCCAATGGGTACTCGACTCTCGTTTTATCTATAACTCGAAATGGAACGAAGGCAAGCATCTAGGTACTGCCTTAAGAGCCGTATCTATTGCAAACTTCCTCTTTAACTCCATACGGGCAATTCGAAATCGGGATGTTACCCCTTACGCCACACTTCGCGAAGAACTGACCTATATTAAGAAAGCAGAAAGCAAACGATAAATGGCAGAGAAACTCCTCATCATCAGCCCTGCTTTCCACGGCTATTGCTACTCCATCGCAGATGGCTTCACCCAGCTAGGCTACGACGTAACTGTGCATCGCTACGACGCCTTCGATACGATCAAAGACAAGCTCCGCAATAAAGCCTTCTACGAGCTACCCTCAAAAGTTGGCTTCGACGGGCAAAAGGCTGCCGAAAAAGCAGCTACAGTCAAAGCCCTCCAGGTACTTCGCGAGGTGAACCCCGACAAACTCATCGTGATTAAAGCTGATACCTTAGGTGATAACTTCTGGCAGGCCGTCGCTGACCGCAAAATCCCCTACATTCTCTGGCTCTACGACGATCTTAAGCGTCACCGTTACACTCGGGATTTTCTGAGAAGCCTCCCCACGGTGGTCAGCTACGCTAGGTCTGAAGCTGAGGAGTTTGCTGAGGAAGGTATCAACGCTCACTTTGTAGCTAATGGCTATGACCCTAAACTGGCAGATTTCCCTAACACCCGGGTGCCTGAAATTGTGTTCGTCGGGTCCCGTTACGAGAATCGCGAGAAGATGATGCTAGCCCTGAAGGACGCCGGTGTACCGGTACGCGTGTATGGGCGGGCTTGGTCACACCACCCCTTTGACCGCCTTCGAACCTGGGAGCTTACCCGCCCTGACCTACCTGCTGAACGCGATATCCCGCTGGCTGAAGCCTACCGAGTACAGGCTGCTGCTGCAGCCTCCCTGAACGTTCATGGGCTACAGGCAGGTTTAGCAATGCGCACCTTTGAAGTACCCGGTATGAATGGACTCCAGTTGATAGACCGCCCTGACGTTGAGGAGTTCTACGAGGTTGGCTCTGAGGTTCTCCTTTATCAGAGTACAGAAGAACTCATCGAACTGTGTCAGCGTATCATCGCTGACCCTAGCTGGAGCGACTCTATACGCGCTGCCGGCCTCAAACGTAGCCAGGCAGAACATACTTTCTTCCACCGCGCACAGAAAATGGATACCCTATGGGCCTAATTTATCCCGAAGATCTCGAGGCCTGGAGCACCTGGCAGGCTAACGCTCATCTGCTTCGTCGGGTTAACAACAAGCTCAAGAATATTTCCGTGCAAGCTCGCGGTGGCAAGACTGCTACCACATCACCAGTGCCTGTGACCGGCTATCTTCATGTGCTCGGCAGCAACCCAAGCACTTTAATCGCTCTCGATTCCACATCGCCAACTTCATTGGGATCTCTGGTGAGACCTCTTCGCTGGCTTATAGCTGGCTCATACGCCGTGTGGGCCCCCGAAGAGGTGACCGAGTATCTCCCTGATGAACCATGGCATGTTTCTGCACTAGCCGAAACCGACCTTGATGACGCGCTCAACGAAGTACAGCAGGTCCTGGCTCTCGGGCATTACATGGCCTGGGGGGCTGCTGCCTACCGGCTAGCCCAGCGTGTGGGTGCCCGGTTCATCACCGTCCAGCACGGTCTGCATACCCCCTACGCACCCCCATTAGCCCCTGGTACCCACCTCCTTGCCTTTAGCCAGGCAGACGCTGAATTTTGGATATCTGGTCGAGACGACGTTACCTATGATGTGGTCGGTTCCCAGCTCTTCTGGGATGCTGCCCAGAAGCCTCGCGTAGACCCCGATACCGTCTCTGAAACTCCGATATTCCTTGGGCAGATGCACGGCGCCGAGCTCCCCCGAGCGTCTTTTGCGGCTGCGAGTATCAAATTCACGCGTGAGCACAAAGCTATTTACCGGCCTCATCCAAGTGAGAAAGATAAACTTTCCCGCTTAATCCACTCTCTTATGAGTAAACTAGGAATCAATATTGACCGCTCCGAGCAGCCACTCAACCAGGTGAACAGCCCGGTAGTGTCGATATTCTCAACTGGTGTGCTAGAAGCTGCACTGCGCGGAGTACCTGCCTGGGTTTATCATCCTAACCCTCCAGCCTGGGTAACCGAGTTCTGGGAACGTTACGGTATGAACCAGTGGGGGAGCGAACCCACCCCAGCTCCTCAGGTGCCTACCAAAGAACCAGCACAGCAGATAGCTGAATACCTCACTCGATCATTGGAGAACTAAAGAGCATGCGCATTCTCTGCGTGATACCCGTTCGCGGCGGGTCCAAGGGAATTCCCCGAAAGAACCTTAAACCAATCGCTGGTAAGCCCCTGGTCGCCTGGACTATTGAACAGGCCCATGCCGCAAAGGCTGAGCTGGAAGGGGAGCACCTGGTTGATGTGCTGGTCTCAACCGATGACGCTGAATTGGCTGATATCGCCCGCCAGTACGGGGCAGAGGTTCCTTTTATGCGCCCGGCTCACTTGGCAGAAGACACCACTGCCACCGAGCCGGTGATTGAGCACGCTATTGAGTTCTACACAGCTGCGGGCAAGCGTCCGGACGCCGTTATGCTCCTTCAGGCGACCTCGCCCGTCCGACTGCCCGGCACCCTGGCACGCGCTATCCGCCAGTTTGCTGGCTCTTCCTCAGATTCCATGGTGGGCGTTATCCCCATCGGCCCCTTTATCTGGGCCGCCACCGAGCCACCGACTGCCCAGTACGAGGTCATGGCCCGCCCTCGCCGTCAGGAGCTCACCCGAGAGACCTTCCGTTACCGCGAAAACGGCTCCATGTACATCACCAAGACCGAGCTCTACGAAACCCTGCACAACCGACTGGGTGGCGAGATTGAGCTCTTCATGCTTGATGAGGTTGAGGGTGTAGACATTGACGCTCCCATCGACTTTTCCGTCGCAGAGCACCAACTGCTCACCACACTCGCATCAGAAGAAAACGAAGGCTAAAACACTATGATTATCGAACGCAATATCACCCCCTACATTGTTTTCTCTGAGGACCCGGTACTCACCGCCCTGCAGAAGATTTCTGCTAACGGGCAGCGCATTATCTTCCTGGTCAACGAGTCAGGTGTGCTCAAGGGCTCCCTGTCAGACGGCGACTTCCGCCGCTGGCTGATTGCCAACCCCGCTGCCTCCCTTGAAACCAGTGCCCTTGAGGTGGCTAACCAGGGTGTCAAGACAGCTCCTATCGGTTCGGAACCGGCAGAGCTGCAGGGCGAATTCGCCAAGGGTATCAGCCTTCTTCCCCTGGTGGACGAGCGCGGCCACCTGGTTGCTATTGCCATGGACGAGCAGAACGTGCTGCGCATTGGCCGCACCGAAATCACGGAGGATTCACCCTCCTTCATCATTGCCGAAATCGGTAACAACCACCAGGGCGACGTGGACCTGGCTAAGCGCCTGGTTGACCTAGCCGTTGATACCGGGGCGGACGCTGTTAAGTTCCAGCTGCGTGACATGGATGCCCTCTACCGGCAGAAGGGCTCAAAGTCAGCAGGTGAAGACCTGGGTGTTCAGTACACCCTCGACCTACTCTCCCGCTTCTCCTTTACCGTGGATCAGATGTACGAGGTCTTTGACCACGTTAAGCAGCACGATATGGATATCATGTGCACCCCCTGGGACGGTCCGTCGGTGCAGGCCCTGGTCGACTACGGTATTCAGGGTCTCAAGGTCGCCTCAGCTGACCTGACCAACCACGATCTGCTGCGGGATATGGCCTCCCGCGGCCTGCCTATGCTGGTCTCCACCGGTATGAGCCGTGAAGAAGAAATCCGGGAGTCGGTCAATCTACTGCGTTCCCTGGGTGCTTCCTACGCCCTGCTGCAATGCCAGTCCACTTACCCAGCTCCCTTCAAGGACGTCAACCTGGCCTACATGGATCGTCTAGCTGACATCGGCCAGTGCCTAGTGGGCTACTCGGGCCACGAACGCGGTTACCACGTTCCTATCGCTGCTGTTGCCCGCGGTGCCAAGATTATTGAAAAGCACTTCACCGTCGATAAAACCCTTGAAGGTAACGACCACACTGTCTCTCTGCTGCCCGAGGAATTCAAGGCTATGGTTCAGCAGATCCGCGAGGTAGAGGAGTCTATCGGCACCTCTGCTCCCCGCGAGGTCTCCACCGGCGAGCTCATGAACCGCGTGAACCTGGCTAAGTCTCTGGTTGCTACCCGTACCATAGCTAAGGGCGAGGTCGTGACCGAGGCGGACGTCGAGGTCAAGTCACCCGGCCGCGGTCTGCAGCCTAACTACCTGCCCCAGCTGCTGGGCCGCACCATGCAGCGTGAGGTCGAGGCAGGATCCTTCTTCTTCGAGGGCGACCTGAAGGACGACCTGGTGACCCGCCGCAACTTCAAGTTTGATCGCCCCTGGGGTCTGCCCGTCCGCTACCATGACTACAAGCCCCTCATTGAGGACGCCGAACCCGACTTCCTGGAGTTCCACTTCTCCTACAAGGACCTAGAAGTCAACATCGACGAGGTCTTCGACCGCAAGCTCGACATGTCCTTTACCACCCACCTGCCCGACCTCTTCGCCGGTGACTTCCTGGTAGACCTGGCCTCTCGTGACCAGGAAATCTGGGAACGCTCGATTGCAGAGGTCCAGCGCACCATCGACATCACCCGCGACCTAACCCGTTACTTCACCGTAGACGATGACCCGGTCATGGTTGTTACCATGGGTGGCTTCACCAAGGACGGCCACATCGCCCCGTCCGCCCGTGCAGACAAGTACGAGCGTATCGGCGAGGCACTTGCCAAGCTCGACACCTCGGGCGTGCGCATCGCGGCCCAGACCCTGCCTCCCTACCCCTGGCTTATGGGCGGTCAGCAGTACCACAACCTCTTCCTTGACCCCAAGGACACCGCTGACTTCTCCGATACCTACAACACCGCCCTCTGCCTGGACATCTCCCACACCATGCTGGCGGCCAACTTCCTCAAGATTCCGCTTTCCGAGGCCGTTGAGCTCTTGGCCCCCCGCTCCATCCACCTGCACCTGGTAGACGGCATCGGTGTGGACGGTGAAGGCGTTCAGGTCGGCGAAGGCGACGTGGACTGGGCAGCCCTCGGCAAGCAGCTGCGTGAGCTAACCCCTAACTCATCCTTCATCCCCGAAATCTGGCAGGGCCACGTCAACAACGGCGAAGGCTTCTTCACCGCACTCGATAGGCTCGAAAAGTGGCTGTAAACTCCAGCCAGCCGGTAGCACTGCACTGCGTTCCGGTACCCGAATTTGGCGGTGTAGCCCGGCACGTCAGCGATCTCGCTGAGGCCGGGCTACCCGGCTATCACCTTGTTGTGCTCTGCCCCGCAGGCGCCCTCTCTGCTCGTCTCAAAGAGATGGGTGCGGACGTGCGCGAAGCCGATTTTGGTACGGGAGCCGGGTTCGCGGCGTCCTTGCGTACCCTTGATACCCTCATCGATGACCTTAAACCGGCCATTGTGCATTCCCACCTGGCTTACGCTGATGTTGTTGCGGCTGCCGCGGTGAATCTGCGGAAGGCCCGTAAACTAGTTCGCCGCGCAACCTACGTGCCGACCCTGTTCACCACTGAGCACGGTATCGCCGGTGACGACGTGGTCTACCACGGCACCTCTTGGCGCTCGCGTTTGATGGAAACCGTTCACCGGGTGCGTCTGTGGGGGACCGACGGCAAGATTGCTGTGTCGCAGTCAACCGCTGACCAGATGAAGCGGAAGTGGGGCGCTCGCGGTATCGAGGTGGTTTACAACGGAATCAATGCTAGCGAAATCTTTGACGCCGTTGCCGCGCATCGGGTATTGCCGAAAGAGGGGAATCTTAGAGTTTTATCTCTATGTCGTCTAGCACCTGAAAAAGGAATCGATATTCTGATTGAAGCCTTCTCACAGGTTCAGGAGAAAATACCGGGGGCATCTTTGGAGATTGCCGGGGCCGGTGAACTGCAGGATGCTCTTGTCCGGCAAGTCTCTGATCTAGGTCTTACTCAAGCTGTAACTTTTCCCGGTTTTGTTGACCCTATTGAGGCCATGGGTCGGGCAGACGTACTGGTGCAGCTTTCTGTCTGGGAAAACTGCTCCTACACCTTACTTGATGCTAAGGCAGGGGGTCTGGCAGTTGTCGCAACTGCTGTGGGCGGTAACCCGGAGATTCTTGATGGATCTGAGCTGGTGCCTTCCTTGAATCAGATCAACCGTGAGAGCGCGGTTGCTACTGTTGCCCAGAAAATTATGGTGGCTACAAATACTCCCTATAAATCTTTGACCTGGGCAAGCACATCAGATATGGGACAACAAATAGTGGCAGTGTATCGGAAGGCAGGCTAAGGTGGCACATGTTGGTGTAACAGAGCAAGGGAAACTCACCATGGGCGAGAAAACCATGGGGGAGCTTGCCCAAGAAGCGGCTGAAAAAGCTAGGGTGCAGGCTTCGCAGATACGTATGCCTGAGTTTTTGATGTTTGCAGCAATGGTCTACTCAGATGTAATACCGGGTGTCGGTCTTCCATTTGATCAGGGTATGGTATTTGTGGCTCTAGCATACGCAATAACCAGGCAACCTGCATTTGAACTGGGAAAATGGTCGAGACTTTTTATCGTACTTGCATTTTTGCTAACGTATGTTGCAGTGGTATCTGCTTTAGCTGATCCGAGTGAGTATGCTGCTGACTGGACCAGACGTTTGATAAGGCTTATTGCTACAACAGGTTTAATATATGTCATATCGGTAGGTCAAATTCACCTAAGATCAGCAATACTGGGTTTTTCAACAGGTCTCTTGATTAACGCGCTTCTGTTCTACGCTGGTATAGCACCGGATACTTACGGTGGGTACCTGACTGGTTATCTAGGGGATAAAAACTATGCAGGGTTTGTACATGCTATTTTTGCTTTACTAATAATGACCGTTTTTAAAAAACGATGGCAAAAAATTACTGTATTTATTATCTCTTGTGGTTTATTGTGGACAACGGGATCAAGAACCTCATTGGCAGCACTAGCCTTTGCGTGTCTCTGGATTATAATATCTCCAAAACTGGTACCTATACTGAAAATAGGTTTACTCGGAATATTCTGGTGGTTACTTAATTTCATAACTGAAGACTTCTCCCAAGCGAGTGTATTTGGCGATAGAACAGGCACTGATGCTCTCCGTGCCCGTATTGATGAAATGGCATGGGCAAAGGTCCAGCAAACAGGTTTCTTTGGGCAGGGGCTAGGTGAGGCGTATGTGTATGATTTTGAGGGAGAGCGTACCTGGTTTTTCCATAATTCCTATTGGTCAGCGTTTGTCGAAGGAGGATGGATATGGGCCACGTGCATTGTTGCAATTACGCTCTTTGTGGCTGTGCGCCCCATTAGCCCGATTAATAAGGAATGGACACCGTACGAGCTGATAGCGCAAGGAATTGGAATCGCATTAATGATTTGTGCCTTGAGACTGGGAGAGGTGTTCTACACTTTACCTTGGGCAATTTGTATGGGATTCGTTATTAGAGCCTCGATTGTTAGTAAACCTGAAATAGAAAATAAACAAATTTTTGGTTACGATCAATATATTCCTTCTAATAAATTCTAAATAGAAGTACAGGTCAATGGAAAATATCAGTGTAATTATCCCAAACCTCAATGGTCAGCCCCACCTAGAAAAACAAATTTATGCATTGGCTAAACAAAAGACTATCGCGCAATGGGAAGTTATTATTTCAGATAATGGTTCAAGCCAACCTGTGTACAGCTTTGTAGAAGCAGCTAAGAAAAATTTTCCGGTTAATTTGAAAATAGTCGATTCATCTAACTATCCAGGTGCCAGCGGGGCTAGAAATTTCGGAGCTTTACATGCATCTGGAAGTATCTTAGCTTTCTGTGATTCTGATGATTATGTTCTCGATACTTGGGTTCAGGCCATATCGGATGGGATGCAAGATTCTGATGTCTGTGGAGGGCCTCTGTACGAATATCATACTGATTCAGAAAACATGCTAAGGCCCCTTGGGCGATCGTCACTTTATAAAAATAGTAGGCAAAAATATACTTTCCTTAGTTGTAATCTGGCTATAAAAAAAGAAACTTTTTTCAAAGTGGGCGGTTTCGATTGGGGTCTGCCTTCTTATGGTAGTGAAGACACCGAATTAGCTATTCGACTCAATAATTATGGTGTCACCTTCAAATATCAACCTGAGATGGGAGTAAAATTCAGGGAAACTTCGGGTTTCCTTAACAAAACAAAAAAGATATATTTAGCCAATATTGCAGAGATTGAGGTTTGGAAGAGGCACCCAGATTTATTTGTGCGCCAGAATTCACCCGGTTGGTCAATGTTAATAATGACTGATGTATTCCGCGCGGTATACGCTTTCACTAAAACAAAAAATTATTCTAAGATTTATCGTCAGTTAATAAAGCTTCCTGCTATTATGAAATATAATATTTCACCTAAAAGCTCCGCTCTTTATTTAAGTGATATGATGACTGATGCTACAGGTCGTGAATCGTGAATAGAATTATTTATGATGCACGGTGGGACGGTGACTACGGGATTGCACGCTACGCACGCGAGACTAGAAAACGGTTGGCAATTCCTGGAGTAGTGGACTTAATATCTGGTCACAAGCCCCTGTCGCCAGTAGGTATTTCAACTTGGGAGATTAAAAATCTAAGTTATGGTCTGAACAGAGACTTTTATTATTCACCATCCTTTACACCTGCTGCAGTATATTCTTCCCGGCAGGCAATAACAATCCATGATTTAATACACATCGACTTTACTGCTGAAAACTCACCAGCAAAAAGATACTACTATGATTATATTGTTCGTCCAGTTATAAGAAAATCGGATCTTGTTTTTACAGTTTCAGAGTTTTCAAAGAATAAAATTTCTGAATGGGCGGGTATCTCTAGGGAAAGAATAGTGGTCACTGGAAATGCCCCAAGTGAAGCTTTTTCTTTAGATGGACCTCGATATAATAGCAAGGCGCCGTATATTTTATATGTGGGAAATACGAAGCCTCATAAAAATTTTGATTTTGTAATTAGACTGATGACCATGCTCTCTAGTGATATTCAACTAGTGATTGTCTCAAAATCTATTGATGAGATAAACAGAATGACTGCTCATCATGACCTCACCGGTAGATGTATCATCAAAGACTCGGTTTCAGAAGCTGACTTAGCTACTATATATCGAGGAGCGGAGGCGCTTGTGATCCCCTCCCATTATGAAGGGTTCGGTTTGCCTGCTCTTGAAGCTATGGCTTGCGGGACACCAGTACTTGCAGCAAATACTACTAGTCTCCCAGAAGTATTGAATGGAGCAGGGTTGCTGTTCGACCCTACTGACGTGGAAGAAGCTCTATGCCAACTAAATTCAGTTTTATACGATTCTTCTGTTAGTGAATCTCTTGTGGAAAAGGGTATTAAACGTGCAAGTGATTATACCTGGGAAGGTGTTGGTGAAGTTATTAATACCTCTCTGTCTAACGTTATAAATAACCATAGCTAACGCTTTAAAATACAAGATATTAATGTTTAGGAGATTCTGGAGATGAAAAAATACTCTGCAGCTGTCATTATACCTACCAGAGGCGGTGCAGGTAGACTGCACTATCCTCTCGACGCACTAGAACGGCAGACTGAGAAAGATTTTCAGGTCATAGTGGTGGTTGATGGCGATGTCGATCATTCAACGGACGTCATCCAAAGCTATATTAATCGCGGATTCCTTAACCTCTCTATGATTGTTTTTGAAGAGAATCGCGGTCGGGTTGCTGCCCTTAACGCTGGTCATCGGGCTGCAGACGCAGATGTGCTTATTAGATGCGACGACGATCTCCAACCAGCTCCCCACTATGTGCAGCAACATCTCAGTCATTACAAGGACGGCAGGCAAGTAGGAGTTATCGGAATTTATAACAACATCCTTCCAGAAACCCCATATGCGAGAGTATATGGCCGTTTCCGAGACAAAAAGTTCAGAGAGGACGCCTACGCTACTGAACAGAGCAAGCAGTGGATATACTGGGCAGGAAATGTCTCAATGACTAGGGAACTCTTTAACCAGCTAGATGGTTATGACGACCGTTATCGTTTATATGGCTGGGAAGATGTAGATATGGGTTATAGGGTGCATAAAGCCGGCGCCGAAATAATTATTGACCCCCAACTCGCTACTTCCCATTATGTAGCCGCAACAACAACAGCAATCCGAGCTAAACGAGCTCTGTATTCTGGAGCTGCCCGTAATATCTTTACTGCAAAACACGGGGGTGAAAATCTCGTACCAGTGATGCCGGTTGGGCTGTGGGGTTTCGCTGTCCGAACCCTAGCCCAGATAAGCACTGAAACGACTATACAACCTATAGGTAATACGATAGATGCAGTCGCTGAAAAAATTCCTGCTTCCATTGCAGAAAAGCTTATTTCTCTCGTCGTAGAATCAGCGAGCTATGCAGGTATCAAGTATCCGCACCGCGCCCAGAAAACCTTTTAGTCGAAAGAGTCGCACAGATGCCTCTTAACCACACTACGCAGGCCAAACAGCGTTACCCTATCGCCATAGCTCACGATTACCTCACTCAACGTGGTGGTGCTGAGCGCGTGGTGCTGTCCCTTCACAAAGCTTTCCCGGATGCACCCATCTACACTACTCTATACGACCCCGAAAAAACTTACCCTGAATTTAAAAACTGCAATATCATCACATCTCCGCTCAACCGCATACCCCTGCTCCGTAAAGATCATCGGCTGGCGCTACCTCTGCTTCCCTTTTTCTCGAGCAGACTAAAAGTTGAGGCAGAACAAGCAATTGTTTCATCTACCGGGTGGGCTCACGGTTTTAACCTTCCACAAAATAGTTTTATCTACTGTCACTCACCTGCTCGCTGGATATATCTGACAGATCAATACTTGGGTAAGCGAGCCAGTAAAATAGTTGCCTGGCTCTTTAAAGGTATGCGTCCCTTTCTTCGTCGTTGGGATCAGAAGGCGGCAGCTCGACAGAGTCGCTATGTAGCTAACTCCACCGCTATCCAGCAACGGATTTTGGATGTGTACGGGAAAAAAGTGGAGGTAGTTTTCCCTCCATACTCAGTGGGCCACCACGGTAAACAAGAACCTCTTCCAGGCTTAGAAAAGTTCATGGAAGATGGCTATTTCATGATTGTCTCAAGGCTACTACCTTACAAGAACGTGCAGCATGCAATTGAAGCTTTTGCCGGTTTGAACCAGAAATTGCTGGTCATTGGTGCAGGGCCGATGCTGGAAGAGCTAAAAGCAATGAGCACAGAAAATGTAGCTTTTGCTTCTAATATCTCAGATGAACAAATGCAGTATGCATATGCCCGTACGACAGCTTTGCTAGCCGTATCCCATGAAGACTTTGGAATTACCCCTCTGGAAGTTGGCGCATTCGGAAAACCCACTATCGCTCTACAGGCTGGTGGCTTCCTTGACACAATCTCTGAGGGCGTGAACGGTACTTTTATCACAACACCGAGAGCTGCTGATATCCGAAATGCAGTAGTGCATTTTAGAACTGATGACTATACCCCATCAGATATCAAAGCGCATGTGCAAAAATTTAACGAAGAACGGTTTATCGGTCAGATTAGGGAGCAACTTAACCTATAGTAGTTGTATCTAGCTGAATTAGCCCTTGCTCTTGTAGCTCTTGAAGAAAAGCCAGAACACTAGGAGCTACTGTTTCTCGCGAGACTCCATATATATCTTTTATCTCAGAAATCAGAGATTCAGAACCTGTCGGTTGTGCTAAAATTTCCCAGATAACGGCGCTTGGTCCCTTAAGAACCGCTATTTCTGAGGTTTTGAGGTTGGCGATATAGGAAGTATCATCGGGGGAAGCATCACTCTCGAATCCCATGACGAAAGCAGTATGCGGCGCACGCATATATACGATACTCATGCCTATTTTTTTCCTATCCCTGGTAGCTGGGTAAATCGACTGAAAAACTTCTCGCGTACTTCTGTTTTGCTGGGAGTATGCCCCAGCTCCATCGCAAGATGGTCCTTGTTGACCAGCAAAATACTTAGAGCTACTTTAAACTTTTGGTGTAAACCCTGAGCATGGGCGAACCGGGCTTTCCACCGTAGATAATCGGGTGTATCTTCTGAAATCGACTTCCAGAGGAGGTAGTCAGGGTGTTCTTTAAATTGTTCTAGATGACCAAGCGCCGCAGCGTAGGCTATTTCTGCCTGTAGTTCTGGTACTCTCGCCTGCATTTTTTCCCAATCACTGGGGAGGAGTGTTTCTTGGAGATATGAGATATCAGGATTATGGCGAGCGACTGATCGGGCTCCATGTACTACTACTGTAATACGGGAATCAATAAGTGATGGGACAAAACATGGATAATTGGCGATGAGTTTAGTTCTGCGCTGCTTCCAGAGAGTGTCGAAAGCCGACCCGTCTGGATCGCCTAACCCCGGGAAATAGCGGTGGATATCAACTAGTCCCCACGAACTGTGGTAGAGGGTCATCGCATGTTCAAAAATTGAGCCGGTTTCAAAATGAGCTAGGATTTCCCATCCATCTGATGTCGCAAGACTTACTAAACGGTCTATATGGCTGGGACGCACAACAATATCTACATCGGTACTGGTGCGCCCTAGACGGTAGACCTCCTGGGCAAAAGCATAGCCTTTGATATGCAAGATATCTAACCCGTGTGAAAGAGCAAGATGTTGAAAATAGGCGTGGGACAGCTGGATTCGAATGGGAAGAGGAACATCTTGAAGCTGCGAAACTGAATCTGTCATAGTACCAATCTAAAAGATTTGTGAAGTAAGGATAATTTATGCCAGTTCTGCGAGGCAGCAGAACTGGCATAAATCATCAAACTACTAGTTTATTCAACTGAAGTTTTGGTATTCTTCTTTTTCTTTGATTTTTTGGTATTTTTATCGTCTTGACCGTAGTAGCTTGTGTAGCCACCAGCAGAACTATAGGCAAAGCCGTAGTAGGAGTTACCCAGACCAGTGCGAGGTGCACGGTTGATGACCACACCCAATAGGTTGGCGCTTACCTTGCGTAGATTAGTAGCAGCTTCAGCGAGGTTTTCCTTTCGGGTTTTCCCCACGGTACCTACGAGAACAACACCGTCGACGGCAGTAGATAGCAGAGCAGCGTCAGTGACAGGAAGCACCGGGGGGACGTCTACGATAACCGTAAACTCGCCGGAAAGCTCTGAAATAAGTTGACGCATTTTGTCAGACCCAAGAAGCTCTGAGGGGTTAGGGGGAATACGGCCGGCGGGCAGGATGAAGAGTTGGGTATCTTCGAACTGCCGCACAGCATCGGCAAGCTCAACCTGACCTGCGAGTACCTGAGTCAGACCAATCTTAGAATCAATCTTAAACTTTTTAGCAATAGTGGGTCGGCGGAGGTCCGCGTCGATAATGATGACCGGCTCACCAGCATCTGCCAGCGCCCGCGCAATAGAAGTTGAAACTGTTGATTTGCCTTCACCAGGCTCAGCCGAAGTAACAATAAACGACTTAGGCGGGTTATCAACGTTGACGAAGCGTAGATTGGTACGCATCTGACGGATTGATTCTTGTGCAACGTGGTCGCTGTTAGTACGAAGGATATTTTCTTCGGTGAGTTCGTCAGAGACAGGAAGGACGCCAAGAACTCCAGCTTCTGTTGCTTTAGTAGCATCGTCACGGGTACGTAACTTAGTATCGACAGTGCGACGAAGCAAGATTGCTGCAAGTACGAGACCGAGACCAGCACCAGCACCAATTAGAACTAGCTTCTGCACATCAGGGCTGATGGGAGTGTTGTTCAGGGTCGCGTCTTCCAGCGGAATAACTCGTACGGAGCTTGACCCCTCAAGGTCATTGACTACCTTAGCTACGGCTTCTAGAGATGAGTTTGCGAGAGCTTGTGCTTGCTCAGGCGTCGAACCATGTGCGGAAACATTGATGAGTGCAGAATTAGCATCAACTGAGGCTGAGAGGTTACCCTGTACCTGCCCACGGCTCATGTTAAGTTCTGGGTTTGCTGCGATAATTTCATCGGCTACTGCTGCCGAATTCACTAGAGCTAGATAAGCTGCGGCCTTCTCTTTGGCAGCAGCTGAGCCGGAGATAACGTCACCGATTCCTGCGCCGTTACCAACAGTTACATAGCCCGTAGAGCTAGAAGCATAGACGCGAGGCTGCATAAGGGAATAGCCAAAGCCCAAGAGCGCACCAACGACCAAGCCAATTATTAGTAGCTTGAGGTTGGCGCGGAGCATGCGCAAAAAGTCAAGGATAGTCATATAAGCCCTAAAAGGTTAAAAGTGAAAACCAGACTGTTCCTGAGACAACAGTCGGAATGATTCTACCAGCGGTAGAGAATGAAGAAGTCGTGTTGTTGACGCTTGTCTAAGCGCACTTGAAGTTGGCCCTATATAAGCAGGCCGAGCAGGTAGGCTCCGTAGCCACTTTTGACAAGGGGCTGAGCTAGTTCTTCGAGGCGACTATCGTCTATCCAGCCCATACGCCACCCAATCTCTTCTGGCGAGCCAATGGAGAGTCCCTGACGTGCCTGTACAGTGCGAATAAAGTTCGTGGCATCAGCCAACGAATCGAATGTGCCAGTATCCAGCCAAGCTGTTCCACGGGGAAGGACTTCAACCTGGAGTTTCCCCTGCTCGAGGTAGACGCGGTTAAGATCAGTAATCTCAAGCTCACCACGGGGCGAAGGCTTGATAGCCTTCGCATATTCGACCACATCGTTGTCATAAAAGTATAGGCCGGGAATCGCGTAGTCGCTCTTGGGGTGTGCCGGTTTTTCCTCGATTGAGATAGCCTTAAAGCTTTCGTCGAACTCGACAACACCGTAGGCAGTAGGATCTGCTACTCGGTAACCAAAGACAGCAGCTCCGTCTACGTCATTATATTTACGGAGCTGGTTGCCGAGGCCCGGGCCATAGAAAATATTATCGCCCAAAACAAGAGCCGCTGGATCATCTCCGATGTGTTCTTCACCCAGGATAAAAGCCTGTGCGAGGCCGTCGGGGGAGGGCTGAACTTTGTAAGTAAAGTTAACGCCAAACTGAGATCCATCGCCAAGAAGCCGCTGGAACTGCTCTTGGTCTTGAGGCGTGGTGATAATCAGAATATCTTGGATACCTGCCAACATCAGGGTTGAAATGGGGTAGTAAATCATCGGTTTGTCGTAAACCGGAGTGAGCTGCTTACTGATGCCGAGTGTGATGGGGTGGAGGCGTGAGCCTGTGCCACCTGCGAGTAAAATTCCCTTCATACCTCCCATTCTGGCATGAACACCACATTTTTTGGTGCTAGTAGAAACCCAAAATAAGGTGATTTGCCACTACTGTTAGAGATATGGGAAATATTCTTGTTACCGGCGGTGCCGGCTTCATCGGTTCTAACTTCGTCCACTACCTGGTAGATAACACCGACCATAAGGTCACAGTGCTCGATAAGATGACCTACGCCGCCAATGAAATGTCACTCGCAGGGCTTCCTTCTGACCGTTTTGAACTGGTCAAGGGCGATATCGCTGACATGGACGTCGTCGACCCCCTGGTCGCACAGGCAGATGCGGTCGTCCACTATGCAGCTGAGTCACACAACGATAACTCACTTAACGACCCTAGCCCCTTCATCCATACTAACCTCATCGGTACTTTCACTCTGCTTGAGGCTGTGCGCAAGCATAAGACTCGCTACCATCACATCTCAACTGATGAGGTGTTTGGTGATCTCGAGCTAGACGATCCCGCTAAGTTCACCGAAACTACCCCCTACAACCCGTCCTCTCCCTACTCCTCAACCAAGGCCGGCTCAGACCTTCTGGTTCGTGCCTGGGTTCGTTCCTTCGGTATTGAAGCAACGATTTCTAACTGCTCCAATAACTACGGCCCCTACCAGCACATTGAGAAGTTCATTCCCCGCCAGATCACCAATATCCTGGCCGGCATTAAGCCCAAGCTCTATGGCGAAGGTCTGAATGTGCGCGACTGGATTCACGCCTCTGACCATTCTTCAGCGGTGCACACCATCCTCGAAAAGGGTAAGGTCGGTGAAACCTACCTGATCGGCGCTAACGGGGAAGAAAATAACATCACCGTTTTGCGCACCATCCTGCGCCTTATGGGTCAGCCCGAGGACGCCTTTGAGCACGTCGTAGACCGTCCTGGTCACGACTTGCGCTACGCCATCGACGGCACCCGTCTGCGTGAAGAGCTCGGCTGGGAACCCCAGTTCACCAACTTCGAGGCAGGTCTGGCAGACACCATCGCCTGGTACACCGACAACCGCGCCTGGTGGGAGCCCCTCAAGGCAGAGGTTGAAGCCAAGTACGCAAAGGCAGGCCAGTAATGCCCAAAAAATTGGCTGTTCACGCAACGGATATCCCCGGTCTACTTGTTATTGATATTCCCCAGCACGGCGATAACCGCGGCTGGTTCAAGGAAAACTGGCAGCGCGAGAAAATGGTTGCAGCGGGTCTGCCAGACTTCGGCCCTGTACAGAACAACATTTCTTTCAACGCAACCGCAGGTACGACCCGCGGCATCCACGCTGAACCCTGGGACAAGTACGTCTCGGTAGCCACTGGCCGTATCTTCGGAGCCTGGGTTGATTTGCGAGCCGGAGAATCCTTCGGCAAGACCGTAACTGTCGAGCTTGGCCCCGACACCGCTGTTTTTGTTCCCCGCGGTGTGGGCAACTCCTTCCAGACCCTGGAAGACAACACCGCCTACACCTACCTGGTCAATGACCACTGGTCAGCGGACGCCCAGGGGGAGTACTCCTTCCTTAACCTCGCCGATGAGACCGTATCGATTGACTGGCCGATTTCTCTGGAGCAGGCAGAACTCTCTGAGAAGGATAAGAACCACCCCCGTCTCGCTGACGTCGAGCCCCTGGCCCCAGCTCCCCTGCTGGTGGTCGGTGCGAACGGGCAACTGGGTCGTGAGCTGGTCAAGCAGCTTGACGCATCCGGTACCCCCTACCTTGCTGCTACTCGTGCAGAACTTGACCTGGCGCGTCCTGATAGCTGGGCTTCTGCCTACCGTTGGCGTTCGCTGCGCGGCATTATCAACGCTGCAGCCTACACCGCGGTTGATCAGGCTGAGACGCCCGAAGGGCGCGCGGGCGCCTGGGCAGTCAATGCGACCGGCGTTGCGGCTTTGGCCAGGGTGGCGGACGAAGCCGGTATCCCGTTGGTCCACGTTTCGACAGATTACGTTTTTGATGGTTCCCTGCCGTTAGGCGAAGAGTATGCAGAGGACGCCCCGCTGGCTCCCCTCGGAGTTTATGGCCAGTCAAAGGCTGCCGGTGAGATGGCTGTTCGCTCGGTACTGCGCCACTACATCGTGCGAACCTCATGGGTTATGGGCGATGGCAAGAACTTTATTGAGATTATGAAGTCGCTGGCTGAGCGCGGAGTGAATCCCACCGTAGTTAACGACCAATACGGACGCCCCACTTTCACGGAGGACCTTGCTGGAGCGATTCTGCACCTGGTGGACAATAACTGTGAGTTTGGTACTTACCATATTTCAAATACTGGTGAGGTAGTGACCTGGGCAGACTTGGCGAAAATGGTATTCGAAGGTACTGGCCACTCAGCGGATCGAGTGACTCCGGTGCCCACGGCTGAATACTTTTCAAATGCTGAAGTTTTTTCTCCTCGCCCTGCTAATTCAGCTTTAGACTTATTAAAAATTAGTGAAGCAGGATTCACACCGCGTGAGTATCAAGAATCTCTGAAATTTTATTTATTAGGCAAATCGTGAAAATCAATAAGAGAATTGTAGCAGTAGAGCCGGGATCTTTTTTTAAATCTGGAGATGAGTATTTTATTGAAGAGCGAAGCTTTTTAGGATACAAGGCATACCAGGATTATCTTCAAAAACATCACCCCGATATAAAATTTGAAGTTATTTCAGTATCTGGCGTCCAAAAAGGTTTGAATAATTTAAATTCTTTATACAAGTTTAAAGCGTCTGATATCAATATAAATGAAAATGCGCTATCTTCCTGGATAGATGAAATAATCGATAAGGATGCATCTGAGGAAATTGTTATTCTCTCACTATGTCGCCCTGATTTACTTTATTTATCTGAAGCGAAACTAAAGGGTAAGATTAAGACAGTATTCTTGGTTGAGAATGATTTCCGAAACAAACTCTTGATGATGTCTTCAGCAACTAAAGGTAGCATAAATAAAATACGAAGTATCGTCGGATTGACCAAAAATGAGTTCCTGATTCGCCGAGCTTTGCGCGCATGCTCTGGTATTCAATTTAATGGAGTTCTAGGTGAATCTCTGTATTCGAAATATAGTTTTAAATCGATTATATTTTTTGACCATCGAGTAGAAAGTGTGGCTAATAATACTGCCAGTAAATCTCTATCAAAAGGTCTTTCGATTGGAATCTCGGGGCGCCTTATTGATATTAAAGGCGCTCAGTATATACCGGCACTATCTAAATTTCTTTATGAATTAGATCCTGAAATTGAGATATACATAATGGGAGATGGGGAGCATCGAGAACTCATAATCAATGAATCGGCTCCGAACGTTAAATATAAAGGTTTCATGCCTTATAAAGAAGAATGGGAACCTTTCGTAGAAAAAAATATTAATATTATGGCGTTCTTGTATGTGCAAGGTGACCCATCGATGACGTATTTTGAATCTCTCGGGAGGGGGGTGCCGCTGGTAGGTTTTTCTAATATTACACTGGATTATCTTGTGTCTCAGAAGTGTGGATGGTCAGTAGAGCGAAAAAATCCGGAAGCATTGGCTAGAAAGATATATTGGGTTAATCAGAATCGTAAAATTCTTGAGAATACTTCTCGAAATGCAATAGATTATATGTCTAACAATCTATATTCTAAAAATGTGTCTCTTCGTATGGAACACCTAGTGTCTAGATTCTCCGAAAATAGTTAGGAAAAAATATGTTCTCTACGTAGAGTCCTACTCTCAAAAATACTGAAGGGTATCTGTAAGGAGTCCCATAGGTTCATGATTGCTGCCTGTCTTCTTGCCCTGGTTCGTTTCGCCCACAGGCGATTCATAATCAGCCCTCGAGCCCTCAACAGCTTTACTGCGAGTCTGTTTCACCCACTCCTATGAATTAAAGCGTACTTCCTATAGCGAGGGTTATTCATAAGGGGGGGGCGACACCCCACCCCCACCAACTAGACAACGGCCCCACCAAAGCAGCAACCTTGAGGATAAATCGCCAGACATATACTCAAACCGCACCAGGACGAACCGTTGCCACACCAGCGTACAACCGGCCTTACCCACACGCAATTCGCCACCCTCCTCACAGCCCTCACCGAACAACTCATCTGGGCCAAACCAGCAGAAAAACCCCGAAAACTTACCCTGCCCCAGGCCCTAAAAATCACCCTGCTCAGCTACCGACAAAACATCACCCAAGAAACCCTAGCCCACCTCTTCGGCATCTCACAGCCCACCATTTCACGAACCATCAGCACCATCGAAAAAGCACTCACCCAAGTCCTCAAACCACTGAACAGGCCCCTCACTGAAAGCCTGAAGACACCAGGTTCCCTTGTAATCGACGGAACAATAATACCCACCTGGAATTGGCGCTCACAAGAAAAAACGAACTATTCAGGTAAGCACAAGAGAACTGGTTTCAATCACCAGGTGATTTGCACCCTTGAGGGGAAACTTCTAGCTATCACTGATCCGTTGCCTGGTGCTGCTCGGCATGATACGTATGCTTTTAGGAAGCATGAGCTGGGTCGGTTTCTGGACTCTTCGACTCTGGCTGATAAGGGCTATGTGGGGCTGGGGTTAGCTACCCCAACTAGGCGTAAGCCTGGTCAGAAGTTAGCTATGTAACAAAAGCGAAATAATCGGGTGATTAACCGGTTCCGGTCAGTGGTTGAGCGGGTGATTGGGAATATCAAGACTTGGCGGGTGTTGCATACGGGGTTTAGGCGGCCGTTGGGTTCGTATTCGCGGGTGTTTTCGGTGGTTCGTGGGTTGATTTTCTTTGTGGCTGGGTACCCCTTATGAATAATCCTCAGTTTGTTTTACCTAATAAGCGCCAGTTCCAGGTGGGTATCAGAGTCCCGTCAATTACTAAGGACCCGGGTGCTTTCAGGCTTTCTTTCAGGGGCTTGTTGAGCGGCTTGAGGATTGTTTCGAGTGATTTTTCAATGGTGTTGATGGCCCGTGAAATGGTTGGTTGGGAGGCAGTGAATAGCTCGGCAAGAAGTTCTTCGGTGAGATTGTGCCGGTGGTACGGTGGTGGCGCAACGGTTCCTTCGGTGCGGTGCTGAGAATATTACTGGCGTTTTATCCTTTAGGTTGCCGCGTGGTGGGGCGGTTGTCTAGTTGGTGGGTTGGATTTTTGAATAAGCCTCTATTATACTATTTGAGGTGCAAATGTTCTTCCAAGGTCGCTCATAACTGCTTATATTAATCTAATTTTCTTATTTTCTGTCAGTATGAATGGAGTGTGTTGTGGGTTATAT
Organism: Rothia sp. 88186D007BW; assembly: GCF_053544215.1. NCBI lineage: Bacteria > Bacillati > Actinomycetota > Actinomycetes > Micrococcales > Micrococcaceae > Rothia > Rothia sp. 88186D007BW. Next base: position 158,084 of record NZ_JBPPTR010000004.1, read on the forward strand.
TAGAATTAGATTGTCGGTCTATGATGGTTTAGAAATTTAATTTTAGAAAATCTGTAGCTATAACTTTATAGAACTATTTAGAATTTCACCTCCGAAAATCTAAAGTAATAGATAGGTAGACGATATGTCGGTTTGCGAAATAATTCAATCACAGATTGATGATTCTTATAGAAGAGCACTCAAAGGGGCTACTCAAGTTATTCTTCTTGATCAGCCCTTCCATCGAAATTTGGGAGATACTTTTATCTGGCAAGGGCAGCTGGATACTCTGAAACGTTTGGGCGTAAAAGTTGTATATAGATCAAGCCAGCCCTATATTGAGCAGAGGGTTGTTAATTCTTTGAGCCCTGACATTCCTATTTTATTGCATGGTGGTGGCAATATGGGGGACCTCTGGCCTGCGCACGAAAAATTTCGCCAAGATGTGGTTGAGCTTTATCCTAATCGCCATATCATAATTCTTCCCCAAACTATTTATTTTAAATCTGAAATCAATAAGAATAAAGCGCAAGAGGTGTATTCGAAAAATACGAATGTTACTATTATGGTTAGGGATTCTGGGCAAATAGATAAAGTGCAAGATATGTTTCCCAGCAATGAAATTATCTATTGTCCGGATAGTGCGCTAGGAATTAGTTATCGAAAATTAAAAGCTTTTTGCGCTCTGATTCCTGTCGTGGAAAAGAAACTTCGTGTAATCCAGAGGGAAGATATTGAAAGTTGTGATAAGCCAATTATCGGACGATCTGAAGACATTATAGGTGACTGGGAGTTTGGACCTCTGAATTCAATTTTATGGCAGAAACTTCCATCTTTTATGAACAGATTTACCAGGAATGACAAAATTCCAACTAAATTATTGATTTTAACAAATCATATTCAGAGTGAGATTGTTAGGATTTTGAATATGTCGGCGGCTGTTTTTATGTATAAAAAGTCTCATACTATTGTTACCAATAGACTTCATGGTCATATTTTTGCATGCATGCTTGGAATTCCCAATTATGTTAGCGATAATAATTATGGAAAGATTTCAGCGATATATGAGGACTATACTTATCAATTTTCGTTTGCAAAAATGTTTAGAGGAATTCACGAGGCTTATTCTTTTGCATTGGATTCAACCAAAATGAAATCTTGATAGAGTTTTCTTGAGAAAAAATATCTAGACTCTTGCGTTTAGGGTGCAGGCTGAGTTAATATTAATTTTAGCCAAGGCAGTGGAATGCCGGTGGGAAACCCCGGTAGGTCCGGAACTGACGGTGGCTGGTTAGAAAGCGATTTCTGGCGCCAGTTCACTACACCACTTGGCGCATCGATAACTAACCACAGAAAGGATGGCCCTCATGTCAGAGACCATCAAGATTGCCGCAACCGTCCGCACCGACTTCGGTAAGGGCTACGCCCGTCGCATCCGCATGGCCGGCGACATCCCCGCCGTCATCTACGGCCACGGTGAAGAGCCCAAGCACGTTGTACTGCCCGGCCACGCAACCACCCTGGCAGCCCGCGTCCCCAACGCTATCCTCGACCTCGACATCGAAGGTGACTCACACCTGGCCATGATCAAGGACATCCAGCGCCACCCCATCCGCCCTGAACTGCAGCACATCGACCTGCTGACTGTTAAGCGCGGCGAGCGTGTTGAGATCGAGGTTCCCGTACACGTTGAGGGTGAACCCGCCGTTGGTGCTGTTGCAAACCAGGAAGAAACCGCTCTGCTTGTTGAAGCAGACGCTCTGAAGGCTCCCGAAGCTCTCGTTGTTAACATCGAAGGCCGCGAAGCAGGCGCCCACGTTCACGCTTCCGACGTTGAACTGCCCGCCGGCGTTACCCTCGTAGCAGATGCAGAACTGCTGGTTGTTAACATCTCCGAGCCCGAGGAACTCGACGTACCCGAGGTTGGCGAAGAAGGCGAGAACGCTCCCGAGGGCGCAGAAGCTGACGCTCAGGTAGACGAAGCTAAGTAAGCTCTATAGCTACCTCACCTCTTTGTAAGGCCCGTACCGTAGTCAACGACGGTGCGGGCCTTCTTCACTCGATAAACTCTTTACATGCTTACCGCATTCTTGCGCCGTAGGAAGGGCGAAAATATGTCAGATGCTTGGCTTATCGTTGGTCTGGGTAACCCCGGCCCCGAGTACGCTGCAACCCGTCACAACATTGGGCAGATGGTGCTCGATGAGCTCGCAAACACAGTGGGCGGTAATTTCAAGAAGCATAGCAAGGCCCGTGCCCAGGTCCTAGAAGGACGCCTGGGCGTGGGGGGCGCGAAGGTTGTGCTGGCAAAGCCCCTGACCTACATGAACGTATCGGGCGGGCCCGTCTCTGCCCTTGCTCAGTTCTACGGCATCGACCCCGAAAAAATCATCGTGGTGCACGATGAGCTTGATATTCCCTTTGATTCCATCAAGCTGAAAATCGGTGGGGGAGAGGGCGGCCATAACGGTTTGCGCGATATTAGCAAGGCTCTGGGGACTAAGAACTACTACCGGGTGCGTACCGGTATTGGTCGCCCTCCGGGCCAGATGCAGACCGCCGATTTTGTGCTGAAGCCCTTCACAACAGCGGAGAAGAAGGATCTTCCTTTCTTCATTTCTAATGCAGCAGATGCCACGGATATGTTGATTAAAGAGGGGCTGCTGCCCGCCCAGCAGTATTTTCATAGTAACTAGAAACAGATTCTCTATGCGAGGTAGCAAATAAATTATGGAAGAGATAAAAAAGGGCTGGGAGACCAACCCTGGAAAGTCGACTGAGCACAAACAATGAGGCTTATTCAAAAGTAGGCACGCACCCCAACCCCACCAACTAGACAACGGCCCCACCCGCGGCAAAAATATGAGCGTTAAATCTCTACAAATAACCTCAAGCCATACCGGACAAGACCGTTGCTACACCAGCGTACAACCGGCCTCACAGCCACGCAATTCGCCACACTACACACAGCCCTCACCCATCACCTCACCTGGTCAAAACCAGGCGGAAGACCACCAGCGCTAACCCTCACCCAAGCCCTCAAAATCACCCTGCTCTACCACCGCCACAACCTCACCGAAGAACTCCTCGCAGAACTTTTTGCTGTCTCTCAATCGACTGATATGTACTGGGTTTAGTTCCGACCCCGTACATTGGAAACAAACAAAAAAGAGCAAAGGAACTTCACCCATGCCCACCAAATACCCCCAAGAACTCAAAACAAGAGCCCTACGCCTACTGGCCGACCACCTCGAAAACAACCCCGACACAGGCATCTACACCGCCTGCCGAAACATCGGAGAACGCCTCGGCATCGGCCCTGAAACCTTACGAAAATGGCACAAACAAGCCGAAATCGATGCTGGTAACACCCCCGGCACCACCACTGATATGGCAGCCGAAAACCGACGCCTGCGCAAAGAAAACGCCGAGCTCAAGCGAACCAACGAGATTCTACGAACAGCATCAGCTTTTTTCGCGGCAGAACTCGACCGTCCAGCCCGATCATGATCCGCTATATCGATAGGTATAGGAACCGTTTCGGGGTTGAGAACATCTGCACCGCACTACAAGAAAACCTCGCTGGTGGTTTCATCACCTCACGCGGCTACCGCGCCGCTAAGGCTCGTGTTCCTGCAGCACGTACTTTGAAGGACCAACTTCTGATTCCTGAACTGGTGAAAATCCATGAAGAGAATTATGGCGTGTATGGTGTGCGCAAGATGTGGCGGGACTGTCAGGAAAACGGTGTAAACCCTCCCAACCCCAACATGAGAAAATAACACCATGACAACAGAACACCAACTCGCCCAAAACCTCATCACCCAAGCCAAAGAACAAGGCCTAGAC
>NZ_JBPPTR010000005.1:0-158609 GCF_053544215.1 Rothia sp. 88186D007BW
TCGCTATGTGACTAGTTGTTTTGTCGCTGGGTGGGTTTCCCCTGTGCCGTGGCGACTGGTAATACTTTACGCAGGTTTTTCAGACCATGCAACCCACTCTGAGCACTTTTGAGGCAGATTCAGCCCCAAAAAACACCCTCATACCAACAAAGAGACTAGTCAAAGACGTATTAAAGACATCAAAAGTTTTTTAAAAGTTTTTTTAAAGACCACTCAGAGACTTGATTTTAGGGATTTTTTGTGAGCCACGCCCTTAGTATGGCTCACAGAAGCCTCATCAGCTCCTATACACAAAGTGCTCCCCCACTATCTGCAGGAGAGCACTTATCGGCATTAAAGCTTAGGAAGCTCGACGGCGTGATACCTCATAGAGAGAAATACCGACAGCCATAGAAGCATTCAGAGATTCCATCGCTGAACTAATGGGAATCGAAACAATCTGATCACAGTTCTCAGTCACCAGACGCGACAGCCCCTTACCTTCTGAACCAACAACAATCATGAGCGGTTCAGAAGCTAGCTCAAGGTTGGGCAAATCAATATCGCCACCACCATCTAGCCCAACAACGAAAATGCCAGCGTCCTTAGCCTGCTGGATAACGCGAGTCAGGTTAGTAGCCTTAGCAACCGGGATACGGGCAGCAGCACCAGAAGAAGTCTTCCAAGCAGAAGCAGTCATAGCTGCTGAACGGCGCTCAGGAATAATGACGCCGTTACCCGAGAAAGCTGAAACAGAACGAATAATGGCACCCAAGTTGCGGGGATCAGTAATACCATCCAAAGCAACAAAGAGAGGCGGGGTGTCCATCTGCTTGTCGTACCAGCGGTCCATCGTATCGAGAACCAGGTTGCCAGCGTCCGGATACTTATAGGGAGGAATCTGAAGCGCAACACCCTGGTGAACGGCGTGATCGGTGAGACGATCTAGCTCATTACGGCCAATTTCAAGCATAGGAAGACCCTGCTTGTTGGCCTCGGTCATAATGTCACGGACGCGGTCATCAACCTCAATACGGGACATGACAAAAAGAGTCTTAGCAGGAATCTCAGTCTGAAGTGCCTCAAGTACAGAATTACGACCGGTCACCAGCTCATCAGAGGCGCGCTTACCACCCAAGCGGGGCTGGCGAGAACGCAAAGTACCGGTTGCCTTACGGTTTTCTGTAGCCTTCTTCATCTTGTAGGCCTTGTGGTAGACGCGCTCTTCCGCCTTAGGGGTGTTGCCACGACCTTCAAGGGCCTTACGGCCGTGACCGCCAGTGCCCTTAACAGGGCCCTTCTTCTTACTTGTTGCGCCGGGGCGTGAACCTGCCTTCGCCATGGTTACTGTCCTTTATTAGATGTCTATGAATTATTCTCCAGCTTACCGACCCCACGCCCTATACAGGGCGAGAGATGGAGCACGGTAACCAGAAGAAGGAGGAAGTATTAGAGCGACCAGGTAGACCCTGCCGCACCGTCCTTGACGGTAATGCCAGCAGCAACCAAAGCATCACGAATCTGATCAGCCCGAGCCCAGTCCTTAGCCTCACGGGCTTCAGCACGCTGAGTCAGCATGGCCTGAATCAGAGAATCTAGTGCTGCATGCTCACCAGCTTCATGTGCGGCAGCGCCCTCCTGGCTGAAAGACATAAGCTCCACCAGCCCCAGAACCTTAGCCATGGCATACACCTGCTCAGCGGCATCCTGGGCAGACTCACCAGCAGCTAAAGCGGCGTTACCTGAGCGGACGCCCACATGCAAAGCAGCAAGAGCCTTAGGGATATTGAGGTCATCATCCATCGCCTCAGCAAAAGCCTGAGGAACCTGAGCTCCTTCCCGGTGATACTCCTGAGTCGCAGCCAGGAAAGCCTCAACACGTTCAACAGCAACACGGGCCTCTTCCAACGAGGAAGGAAGATAATCAAGCACAGAACGGTAGTGAGCCTGACCCAAGTAATAGCGCACAACCAAAGGACGCGCCTGCTCCAGCATCTGGGCCGGGGTGATGATATTGCCAATAGACTTAGACATCTTCTCACCCTCATAGTTGACCAGCCCGTTATGCATCCAGAAGTTAGCAAAACCGTAACCAGCTGCCTGAGACTGAGCCATCTCATTCTCATGGTGAGGGAAACGCAAATCAAGGCCACCACCATGAATATCGAAAGTCTCACCCAGATACTTACCGGCCATAGCCGAGCATTCTAAATGCCAACCGGGGCGGCCCTTACCCCAGGGAGACTCCCAAGAAGCAGTGACAGGCTCCCCTTCCTTATATGCCTTCCACAAGGCAAAATCACGCGGGTCGCGCTTGCCTCGGGGGTCAGCGTCCGGAGCATCCTGCATGTCATCAATCTTCTGACGAGTCAAAGCACCATAGTTCTCCCAGGAACGCACATCAAAGTAAACATCCCCACACCCATCAGTAGCCGGATACGCATGACCACGATCAATCAAACGCTGAATAAGAGCAAACATCTCAGGAATATGCCCGGTAGCGCGCGGCTCATAGGTAGGAGGAGCAATATTCAAAGAAGCATAAGCCTGCCCAAAAACCCGCTCAAAACGGTAAGCCAAAGCCCACCACTGCTCAGCCGGGTACTCCCCGCTATAGTCAGCCTCAAAAGACGCAGCCGAATTCACCAGAATCTTATCGTCAATATCGGTAACGTTACGCACCATAGTGACCTTATAACCGCGGTAAGTCAGCCAGCGAGAAAGCTGATCAAAAACCAGCCCCGAGCGCACATGCCCAATATGCGGGGCACCCTGCACAGTGGCACCACAATAATAGATACGGGCCTCCCCAGGATGAACCGGGGTAAAGTCACGGACGCTTGCTGTTGCTGAATCATAAAAACGTAAAGTCACGCCTACCAGTTTACCGCGCGAGACAAAACCGGTGCGAGAAAACTACCCGCACAACTCATCAACAAGGAAAAATGCCCATCACGAGGCAGCTCATGAATCTGCGCCCCCAAACGCAACCCCAAGTTGCGAGCGCGAGCAGGCTTCACCACCCGATCACTGCCACCTATCCACACATGCACAGGGGTTTTAACAGTGGACTCAGAGAAACCCCAATCACCTTGAATCGCGTGCTCATCTTGCACCCCGCCCTCTATATCTATAGAAGATGGGAGAGCATAGTCGTGAGAGACAGCCATACGATAAGCAGCCGTCCGCCCCTGCACCTTCTGCCCCAGGGCCGCAGCAAGAGGCGAGACAGGCGATAAAGGGGCACAGACCGCAGCGGTAGCCCGGTCAAGTAAGCCTTTAGGTATCACAGAAGAGATGAGGCAGGCTAGGTGCACCCGCAAGGGAGTAAGGGACAAGCCGATACGGGTGCTCCACAGGCTGTGGTGGGTGAAAGGGGCAAGCAAGATGAGCTGATCAACTTTGTGCGGGTATAAAGCTGCCAGGCTCATGGCGTACGGACCACCACCGGAAAAACCAATCACGCTAATCTGCCCCAGCCCCAGGTGCTCGAGGAGGGCAGCAGCGTCCTCTTCAGCCCAGGTACTGACCCGGCGGTGAGCTACAGGATCCGACTGACCTAGGCCAGGGCGGTCCGGGGCAATAATACGAATGCCCAGCTCCTTAGCTGCCCCATCAAGAAAGAGAGCCTCATAGCCGCTACCGGGAGTGCCATGACAATACAGTGCAGTCGCCACAGGAGAATTAGTCTGCCCAAATTCATGCCAGGCGATACGGCGGGTGCCCTCATACACAAAGGAATGGGGGCGGGGTTCAAGAGAATCGACGTTCACAGACACTTCTTTACAGGTTAGAGCCAGTTTTCTAGGAGGGACAGCCTTATTCTAGCCCTGTTAGGCATGACTATACTGAACGAGACCAAATATCTTATTCCCCATCATCGCTGACCAGGAGGCTACTGTGCCTTTGACTTCTACCCCGGCCTCACCTCACATCGAGTCACACCCCGTCATCACCAGGCGCCTGCGCTGGACCCGCGAATACATCACCACCTACATCACTGTAGCCCCCTTCTCAGCCCTACTGGTGGGGCTCGCTCTCGGTGGGCTCGTCATTGAACTGCTTTTAGGGCAAGAAAAAGCCGCCGCCCTCACCTTCCAGCCCGGTAATTTTACCGCCACCTGGGAACCGCTCACCGGCATCATCATTAACCACAAGCCAGTAAGCACCCTCTTCTTCCTTGCCATTCTTACACTCACCGGCCCCCTCATTGAAAGAGCTCTAGGAACCTGGCGGTTCATTCTCACCGCCCTCGCTAGCTACCTGTTCCCAGCAGCGGCAATCACCGTTATCTTCTCTGCCGCACAAACCCTCCTTCCCGGTTGGGCTCAAGCACTCACAATCCACTCCGTCTTCGGCCTACCCCTCATGCTGGCAGGTTCCCTGCTAGCAGCAAGCCGCACCTACTCCACCGTCTGGCGCCGCCGCATCCGCACACTTACCTGCACGCTCCTTCTGGGGCTCCTACTTTTCGGTGGTTCCTTGAACGATATCGCCCTCATCGTAGCGGCAGCCACAGGCTGGGCGTGTGGGATTCTCCTAGTTCCAGCTCCCGAACGTGAACACTCCCTCGTCGGCACCCGCTATGAGGCCCGCACCCTAGTAGCTCTCGCTATCACCGCGGTCTCCCTCGGGATTTTCTTCGCCGCCCACTCACCCAACCCCGTAGGTCCGCTCTCAGCAGCCCGCTACGTGGTGGGGCCAGGGGCCCTGACCGACGCCGCCCTCGATGCGCTGTGCGCCGACAAGGCTACAAGCTCCCTCTGCGCCCACCAGGTATATGTAGATCAGACCAAGGGATTTTTAGCCAGCATCCTAGCGCTCTTCCCCCTGATTCTTCAACTTGTTCTCGCCCTAGGCCTAGTGCGGGGGCGCCGTCTAGCAGCCTACGGAACCCTAGCACTTCAAGGTGTTGTCCTCCTCTTTTCTCTCCTCAGTTTGGTAATTTACTCCGGCGTTCTAGGCCACCATTTAGCCCCTTTGAATGCCATCGCAGAACTTGAGGACGCCGGTGCCCGCCTGCTCGTACCCGTACTAGTACCTGCCGCCCTCATAGCCCTAGTGCTAGCTACCCTCCGCTTTTTTCCCCTACCCTCATCACGGCAGGCGGTATGGGCGTCCGCTCGTACCGTAGGGCTAGTAGCCCTCTCAGGGCTGGTGCTGGTGACAGCTCTAGCTGTCCTTTTCCCCCAGGGCTTTGCCCCTCAACCTCACCCGCTAGCTTTTGCCGGGGACTACCTAGTTAAGCTCCTGCCCTCAGCAGCCTGGTATGTGCTCCCGCCCTCCTACGCAGGAACCTTTTGGTTCACGGCCTCTCTGCACTGGCTAACCCCCGCCCTCACCTGGCTTGCCCTCATTATGTGCACCCACCGGGTCATGGTCGCCCCCGCCGGTGACACCTCCCAGAACCGTGACCACTACCTTGAACTGGTTCGTGAACACGGGGCAGGGACCCTGGGATGGATCGGCACCTGGGACAACCGCAGCTACTGGATCTCAGAGAGTGGAGAAGAAGGCTTCGCCTACCTGGAGCACGGGGGCGTTGCTCTTACCGTAGGAGACCCTGCTGCAGCCCCCAATCGGGTTGAGCAGGCCGTGCAAGAATTTGCCCGATTCTGCACCAACCGGGGTCTAGCACCGGCCCTCTATTCGGTGCACTCCCCCACCCAGCAGGTCTCCCAGGCCCTGGGCTGGAGCTCCTGGCAGGTAGCCGAAGAGGCTATCATCGACCTAGCTGAACTCAAGTTCTCAGGTAAAAAATTCCAGTCTATCCGCACCGCCCTCAACCAGGCCGGAAAACAGGGAATCACCACCAAATGGACCAGCTACAACGAACTGCTCCTAGCCGAGTGGGCCCAGATTGTGGAGATTTCTGAAGGCTGGGTCTCAGAAAAGTCCCTACCAGAGATGGGCTTTACCCTCGGTGGCCTTGAGGAGCTCAAAGACCCCGAGACTCGCATCCTCCTTGCTCTTGATGAGAGCGGCTTCATCCACGGTGTCACCTCCTGGATGCCCGTGTACAGAGAAGGGCGCCTCATCGGCCTAACCCTAGACTTCATGCGCCGCCGCGACGCCGAGGGCGTCTTTGCGGCCTCCATGGAATATCTGATTGCCTCAGCAGCCCAGGACGCCAAGGATGAAGGACTTGAGATTCTTTCCCTCTCCGGCGCCCCTCTGGCCCACTCCGTAGCCCCGGCAGTACGCAGCGGCCTTGATCGACTGCTGGACTACCTAGGGGAGCGCATGGAACCCCTCTACGGCTTCCGTTCCCTGCTCACCTTTAAAGCCAAGTTCCGCCCCCGTTTTGAACCCATGTACCTAGTCACCCCCGATTCCGGGGATCTACCAGCTATCGGAATCGCAGTCTCTCACGCCTACCTGCCTGAGATGAAACCAAAAGATGTGCTGGGCATCTTACAAGCTATGGGATCCCAGGAGAAATAAATGTTCGCTGATTTTGCCCGTTCCATTGATTTACGCGCCGACTATTGGGGGCCGCTGACCATCATTCTTGCAAGCCTCCTGGCCCTAGCATTGCTGGGGCGGGCTCTATCAGTAGTGCGCTGGCGCACCCACCTCATCATTCTCTTAGGCCTTACAGCCCTCGTCGCACTGAGCGCCTACCTCACCAACAATGTCTGGCACCCCGTAGCTGACGCTATTGGGGCACCCACCTGGCTCTGGTCAGGCTACGCCCTATGGGTAGTCATCTACGCTGTACTTGCCGCCAGGGCACACTGGCCACAGCGCGGACGTCTGCGCCCAACACTTTCAGTACTTACAGCCGCCCTCGCAGTTGGTCTAGGGTTTGCCCTAACCGGCTTAGGAATCAACGCCTACTACGGGGGCTACCCCACCCTGGCGTCCGCCCTGGGGATTACTGTGCCCACCAGCACCCTGGCTGAAACAGGGGCCTCTACCCCCGTCGCCGTCTACGATACCGGCGGGCAAACCCTAGCTAGCACCTGGACAGCGCCCGCTAATCTAGCCAGTGAGGGAACCATCATCCGGGAGAACATACCAGCCCACGACTCAGCCTTCACCCCGCGCGATGCCTACATCTACCTGCCCCCGGCCTACTTCAGCAACCCCCGCCCGCTACTGCCTGTTGTGGTCCTCATGGCTGGGCAGCCCGGTTCACCCTCTGACTGGTTCAACCTGGGCCAGGTGCATACCATACTCGACTCCTACGCAGCAGACCAGGCCGGGCTGGCACCGGTTGTCGTCGTTGTTGATCAACTGGGCGGTGACTGGACCAACCCCCTCTGTAGCGACACCGCCCACGGCCAGGTAGCTACCTACCTGCAAGAGACTGTCCCCACCTGGCTGACCAGTAATCTACAGGTCGACACTGACCGCTCCCACTGGGCTATCGCAGGACTCTCCAACGGGGGAACTTGCGCCCTGCAAACAGCACTACGCGCCCCCGACACCTACCCGGCCTTCATCAACATGTCCGGGGAGGCTCACCCCTCCCTCGGCAACGAAAAGCTCACCCTCACCCGCGGCTTCGACGGCGACCAAGCCACCTACCAGGCAAATGACCCAGCAACCATGCTGGAACAGGGTACCTACACCCAGCCAGGGCCCAGCGGCATCTTCTCTATCGGCACCGAAGACGACCCCTCCTACACATCAGGTCTAGAAGGGCTCTATACCGCCGCTCAACAGGCCGGGCTCAATGTGCAATGGAAAACCTACCCCGGCAAGCACGAATGGAAAGTCTGGGAGGCGGCCTTCGCTGATGCCCTGCCCTGGCTAGGGCAGCGCACCGGCCTCCAGTAACCCTGAAGCAGCCTAGCTCTGCGGGTAAACCAGGGCCACCGCAACCGCAGCAAGCCCCTCACCACGGCCGGTCAAACCCAGCCCATCGGTGGTTGTAGCGGTCACCGTCACCGGCGCACCGGCAGCCTCAGATAGGACGCGGTTAGCCTCCTGACGGCGAGGAGAAAACTTAGGCTTATTGCCAATCAGCTGCACAGCAATATTGCCGATCTCAAAACCGGCAGCCCGCACGATTGCCGCCGCCTCCGACAAGATACGCACCCCAGAAGCCCCCGCCATATCAGGGCGGTCCACCCCAAAGTTAGACCCCAAATCGCCTGTACCGCTAGCGGAAAAAAGGGCATCAGCAGCAGCATGGGCCACCACATCACCATCTGAGTGACCTGACAGGCCCCGCTGGCCTGGCCAGTGCAGACCAGCCACCCACAGTTCGGTGCCCTCCTCACCAAAAGCGTGAACATCATTGCCGGTACCAATACGGGGAATCATACTTCTCTCTTTTCAGAATAGAGGGCTGTAGCGAGGGTAAGGTCTAGAGGGGTTGTTATCTTAAAGGCTTGGGCCGCCCCTTCGACAGTAGCGACCGGCAGACCCAGGGTTTCTGCCAGCATGGCATCATCAGTGATGCTTTCAGCAACTTCAGGGCTCAAAGAGGCAACATCCCGATGAGCCTGTAACAAGGTAGCAAGATCAAAGCCCTGGGGGGTCTGCACCGCCCGCAACTGGGCACGAGCCGGGGTCCCGCTGACGTACCCGGCAGAATCCACAGTCTTAATGGTATCTACCACAGGCAGGGCAGGAATCACGGCCTTCTCTCCTGCCGCCAAGGCAGCAGCCACCCGGTGGTAGACGCTGGCAGGGGTAAAGCAGCGGGCCGCATCATGCACCAGGACGCCGGTAGGCAGCTGCTGGGAGGCCCCAGATAGGGGCGGTGCGTCCGCAATTGCGGCTAAGGCGCTGGTTACCGACTCGGCGCGAGTAGCGCCCCCGGCCACCGCTAGAGCACCATAGCGGGCACACACGTGCCGCAACTCACGATCTTGGGGTGGTACCGTCACTACCAGCCGCGCAGCCACACCGGAGGACAAGGCCCCTTGTAAAGCCCACTCTAAGAGAGTGCGCCCGGCAACCTGAACCTCGGCCTTGGGCTTGCCCGCTCCCAAACGCGACCCGGAACCAGCCGCCACAATAACAAGAGCGAGCACCGAACCACCCGATGTGGTTGCGGTGCCCGCTGTATCAGAAAAATCTAGAGTGCTCACAGCTAGTGAGCATACCCGAAAGTTTAGACGCCTTCGAGAATCTTATCGAGTTCAACCTCGGCAGCTTCTTCGTCGATGTCCTTAGCCAGAGCGACCTCAGATGACAGAATCTGACGGGCCTTAGCCAGCATACGCTTCTCACCAGCAGACAGGCCACGGTCATTCTCACGGCGCCACAAGTCGCGCACGACCTCAGCAACCTTCAGCACATCACCAGAAGCCAGCTTCTCAACATTAGCCTTGTAACGGCGTGACCAGTTCGCTGCTTCTTCGGTATCGGTTGCCTGGAGTACATCGATGACTTCCTGCAGACCGCGCTCGTCAACAACATCGCGCACGCCCACCATATCGACGTTCTCAGCGGGCACCTCAATCACCAGGTCACCGTTAGCAACCTTGAGTTTCAGGTACATCTTCTCTTCGCCACGAATCTTGCGCATCTTGATTTCTTCAATCGTTGCGGCACCGTGGTGAGGGTAAACGACTGTTTCGCCAACCTCAAAAACCATATGGATAAACCCCTTTCAGCCTACCTATTCTACCATGCGACGAAAGACAGCACCCTTAAAAGTCTCAAGAATAGGCCCGGCGCTCTGAGCGAACCTAGGCACTTCATTTAGGGCCTTTTACCACCTTGATACAGACGTATCGTCGATAAAGCAGATAGAATGTGACCTGAACGAAATAAAAATCCGTACCTCGGCGCGGAGCACACACTTTCTCTGCCCAGCAGCAGATTACGACCCTACACAAGGAGCTAGAGCTGTGAAGAACACCGCTTCTATGACCCTCAAGCGCGTCAGCGCCCTCGCCGCTATTGCTGGTGCAATGCTAGCTACCACCGGTTGCACCTACACCAACCAGCCCGCCACCACCATCGTCTACTCAGCATCAGACGGCCAGATGGTCAACCTCATCGGCGAAAACGGCCAGCAAGATATCCAGTTGCGCAACATCATGGTCATCGCAGCAGATGAAACCTCACAGGGCCGCCTCCTGGGCACCATCTTAAACCAGACTGAAGAAGACGCCACCGTCACTCTGGCCTTCCCCACCGAAACTCTCACCCTTAAGATCCCCGCAGGCCAAGAAGTCCGCCTAGAAGACGATAAGAACCAGCTTCTGCTCGACAAAGCTGGCGTTGCCCCCGGCCTGCTCCTGAAGGACGTCGAAGTATCCTCCACCGTTACCCCGGGCACTGAAACCTTCAACGTGCCGGTACTTGATGGCACCCTGGAAGAATATGCTCCCTACCTGCCTACCACAGCAGCTAGCAACAACCGCTAAAAACTTTCTCCTTCACACCCAAGGGGGCTGGTAGTTCACATCATCGAACTACCAGCCCCCTTTGCTTTACCCGGCGTATAAGAGCGGTTTAAGGCTCAAACTTATAGCCCAGACCACGCACCGTCACCACATAACGCGGGGACGAGGGGTCAGGCTCCACCTTGGAACGCAGACGCTTAATATGCACATCTAAGGTCTTGGTATCACCTACATAGTCAGCACCCCAGACCCGGTCAATGAGCTGAGCGCGCGTCATCACGCGACCAGCGTTACGCAAAAGCATCTCTAGCAGCTCGAACTCCTTGAGAGGCATGGCCACAGTTTCACCAGAAACAGTAACCACGTGGCGTTCAACGTCCATACGCACTGGCCCGCCCTCGATAGCTCCCGCATCATGCTCTTCAGATTCGCCCTGGCGTCGTAGCACTGCGCGGATACGGGCTATGAGCTCACGGGAGGAATAGGGCTTAGTGACGTAGTCATCAGCACCGAGTTCTAGGCCAAGCACCTTATCAATTTCTGAGTCTTTGGCAGTGAGCATGATAATCGGGACCGCGCTGGTAGCACGAATCTGCTTGCAGACCTCGGTGCCCGATTGGCCCGGAAGCATGATGTCGAGCAATACCAAATCTGCTCCGTTACGCTCAAACTCGACGACAGCGTCCAGGCCATTATCAACGACCTGCACCTCAAAGCCCTCACGACCCAGCAAAAAGGCCAGGGGCTCGCTCAGCGCCTCTTCGTCCTCAACCACTAAAATACGGGTCACTTACTTTGTTTCCTTCGCAGTTTGAGCCGACCCTATGGGGCGCGGCGCTGTGTGGGTGTTGTGATCTGTTACCTGGGTGAGAGGCCCGGTCAGTGGGTGCTCTCCCAGCAGGTCTTGTTTGGTCTCTTCGTCAACAAGGGGTAGAGAAATCGTGAAGGTTGAGCCGGAACCAGGCTGGGACCAGAGGGTCACTTCGCCGCCGTGCTGCCCGATAATATGTTTCACAATGCTCAACCCCAGGCCTGTGCCTCCGGTCTGACGTGAACGGGCTGGGTCTACCCGGTAAAAACGCTCAAAGATGCGGTCTTGTTCATCCTCTGGGATGCCGGGGCCCTGGTCTTTCACAGAAATTCTAACAGCGTCACCTTTCACCGCCATGCCGATACCCACCTTCGTGTTCTCAGGTGAATAGCGGATAGCGTTCTCGATGAGATTGCGTAAGGCAGTGCCCAGTAGCTCCGGGTCCCCATGCACCGGGTAGGGTGCCTTACCTCCCACCAGAAGCTCAATATTTTTGCCCTCAGCGGTGAGGCGGTTACGGTCTACTGATTCAGCTACTATCTGCTCAACATCGACCAGGGTGGAGTTCAGTACCATATCAGCTGACTGGAGACGGGAAAGCTCAATGACATCTTGCACCAGAGCTGCAAGCCGCTGGGACTCTTTCTTCAGCTTGCCCGAAAAATAGCGCACTGACTCAGGGTCATCGGCTGAGGACTCAATCGCCTCAGCCATGAGCCCCACCGCACCCACCGGGGTTTTTAGTTCGTGCGAAACATTGGCCACAAAGTCGGTACGCACAGTCTGCGCGCGGACGATTTCGGTGCGGTCATCAGCTAACACCAAAATATATTCATCGCCCAGGGGCGCTACCCGCACATCAAGCACCAGGCGGCTCTGGTCATAAAAACCGCGGGTTAAAATAATCTCTCTCTCAACAATGACGCTCTTAGAACGTACCGCATCAATCATCTCTAAGAGTTCATCGAAGACCACTGTATGCCCGCGCACCAGCCCCAGGGCATAGGCACCGGGGGATGCTTGCACTACCCCATCCACAGCATCTACCACCAGGTAGGCACGGCCAATGACCGCCAGCACCTCAGCGGCGCCGTCGCTAATGGTTGGCTCCTCAACATCAGCCCAGCGAGCGCGCTGACGCTCACTACGTTGCACAGCGAGCATGCTCACCACGCCAATGAGGAGCCCCAACACAGCGGCAGATAAAGCAATCACAGTAGGGTTCACATCTACCAGCTTAGGGCCTGCACCCCGCCCTGAGTCCCTTAAAGCCCTAAATATTTGGGGGTTCAACTAACGTTTACCCAACCATGTGTTTGTGTTCATGTGGCCTTGGCACTCTATAGAGGTAGCCGTAGGCAGGAGTCTGCCCGGCACCCCACACTTCCCCAGATGGAAAGGACGCGCACGTGCGCAAAGTCTTCCAAGCCGAACTACAGCACGTCGGTGAAGAGCTGATTCATATCGCCACCCTAGTCCAGGAAGCCCTTAACCGTGCTTCGGACTCCTTCTTGCAGGCTGACGTGCAAGAAGCTGAAGAAGTCATCAGCAATGATGCCCGCATCGACTTCATGCAAAATGAGCTCGATGAACGCGCCATCGACATCCTAGCCCTGCAGGGCCCGGTAGCCTCTGATTTGCGCATGATTGTAGGTGCCCTGCGCATGAGCTCTTCCCTTGAGCGCATGGGTGACCTTGCCCGTCACGTAGCTCAGGTTGCCCGTATGCGCTACCCTGAGCATGTTCTGCCTGAGTCCATCGTGCCGGTCTTCCGCGAGATTATTGAGTTGGACCAGAAAATTATCGCCAGCGTCATCAGCCTGCTGGAGACCCGCGATCTCTCTCACACCCAGAACATCATCAAGAACAAGATGCGTATCAACGAACTTCACGTTGAGGTCTTTAACCGCATGGCGGCTCCTGACTGGAATCAGAGCGCCCAGGTGACCGTGGACGTCACTCTCACATCCCGCTATTTGGAGCGTTTTGGTGACCATGGCGTCTCGGTAGCTCGTAAGGTCACCTACCTGGTGACCGGTGACTGGAATGCTGTACCTAGCATCTAGTTTTTATTCTTGCCTGCTCTAGGAGTAGGAGCTTGATGCACCTGGTGCTGTACTCCTTGTATGAGGGGTGGGGCACCAGGTTTTTTATGGGGTGTGGACGCCGCTCACAGAGTCTTCTTGCTGCCTGAGTTTGGGTTTATGATAGATAATCGTAAATGAGAATGATTCTCATAAACCTGATAAGGAGCCCCCATGCGCAAGCACCCCTTACTAGCTGCCCTAGCTATAGGAGCAGCCCTCTCCCCCTTCACCTCCGCCCAAGCCATCTCAGGAGGTCAAGAAACCAACTCCGAGTTCATCGTCCAACTCGCTATCCAAAAAGAAGACCAAACCTACGACCGCTGCACCGGTACAGCCCTCAGCCCCACCTGGGTCATCACCGCAGCCCACTGCACCGAAGATGCCGCCACCCCCACCTCCGCCGACATCTACTTCTCCAACGACAAGCTGAACCCCGGCACCCCCATCAGCTCCGCCAACATTATCGAATCCTCCCAGGCTGATATAGCCCTCATCCAGCTCTCCACGCCCCAAGAGCTCAGCAGCTACGCGACCCTAGCCTCAGATCACAGCTTCACTATGAATCAAGAAGGGTACATCTACGGCTACGGGCGAGGAATAGAGGGCGAAACTATGCCCTGGCTCCGCACAGCAACAGTCAAACAATCTTTCCAAAGCCGAGATGCCTATTGGAACGAGGTCTACCGACTTGAAGGTATTGACGGGACCTCCAACCATGGCGACTCCGGTGGGCCCTTTATGGTCGATAACAAGCTCGTTGGCATTAACGTCATGGGCTCTCACGTAGCTAACGACTACTGGATCGGTGAAGTTTCTGGCGCCCTGGAACTGCGCCCCTTCGTTTCCTGGATAGAAAAAACCGCAGGCATCCAGGCACAACCCATGACCGGTGTAGCTAGCCCTGAACCTGAAACAAGCCCTGAACCTGAAACAAGCCCAGCACCAGAGGCCAGCCCAGCACCAGAGGCCAGCCCAGCACCAAGTAACCTGCCCACCCTTACTCCTGAACCTGATGCCCCCCAGGAACCGGTAGATGCCCCAGCACCTACAGAAACCCCAGTACCTACAGAAGCCCCAGAACCTGCACCCAGTGCAGAGCCCACCCCCAGCACAGCACCTGCGCTCCCAGCCCCCAACCAGCCTGAAGCCAGCTCTGAACCGAGCGCCTCGGCAGAACCCACCAGCTCACCCAAGCCCAGCGAAACCACCCCTGTAGCAAGCCCCAGCGCGCAGCCGTCCGCGCAGGGCAATGGAAACCCCGCAGAGCCCAAGGTAGAACCCAGCGCAGAATCTAACGCACATCAGACCGGCACCGCGCCCCTAGCGCATAAGGGAGCCCAAGAAGCTCACCAGAAGCAGGAACCTGCCAGCTTGGCCCGCACCGGTGCGCCCCTGCTGGTTCTGACCGCCTTAGCCGCCGCTATCGCACTAGCTGGAGTCGCCCTCACTCGGCGCAACCCCACCAGCCAGAAGTAAAACACATACCGGGCGCTAGCACCTCTAGAGGTGCTAGCGCCCGGTATCTACTGCGATAAAGCTTAAATGACAGGAAAGAAGCTACTTCTTACCCTGGTTAGCAACAGCCTTAATAGCGTCCTTGGCGGCATCGGGGTCCAGGTACTCGCCGGCACCCAGGGGCTTAAAGTTTTCATCCAGCTCGTAGTAGAGGGGGATGCCGGTAGGGATGTTCAACCCGGCAATATCCTCATCTGAGATACCTTCAAGGTTCTTCACCACAGCGCGCAGGGAGTTACCGTGAGCTGCCACCAGAACGGTCTTACCGGCCTTCAAATCTTCCTTAATCTCTGATTCCCAGTAAGGCAGCATACGCTCAAGAACATCTTTGAGGCACTCGGTGCGCGGAGCGTTCTCAATATCTGCGTAGCGGGGGTCATTGGCCTGGGAGAACTCGTCGTTATCATCCAGTGCCGGCGGGGGAACATCGTAGGAACGGCGCCAGGTCATGAACTGCTCTTCGCCGTAGGTTTCCAGGGTCTGAGTCTTATCTTTGCCCTGGAGCGCACCGTAATGGCGCTCATTCAGGCGCCAGGTGCGCTTAACGGGAATCCAGTGGCGGTCAGCCGCATCAAGAGCCAGGTTAGCGGTGTTAATGGCGCGACGCTGTAAGGAGGTGTGCACAACATCGGGGAGGATGCCGCGCTCCTTGAGTAGTTCACCACCACGGGTAGCTTCGGCGCGGCCCTTCTCGGTCAGGGCAACATCGACCCAACCGGTGAAGAGGTTCTTCTCGTTCCATTCTGATTGCCCGTGACGGAGCAGTACCAATTTATAAGTCATAGCCCCCATTATCCCACTTCGCTACGCCAAACCCTAGAAAAACCCACACATATTCATAATATGACCGGCAAAATACGGAATAATTATGATTATGTGTGGGTTTTTCAGGCAGAACGCAAGTTGCTGTTAGCGGCGACGCACCGCCACAGCAGGGCGGACGTCCGCCAGGAATACGCCCACCGCCGTAGCAGCAATGAGCTGCAGAAAAATAGAGCCCCCACCAAAAGTCCAGGTCTGCCAGAGCGTCACAACAGAGAAGGCTGCTGCCGCACCGGTCACCCCCACCCAGAAGCCCTTAGTGCGCCTAAAAGCGCTCTGATAGGCGTGACTTGAGGCGCGGGCCGCCTCAATCAAGGCAAAGACCGCCAGGGCGGCAACTACCAGGGCCAGGGCAAGGCCCACATAGTGGGTAACCAGAATAATGAGGGCAATGGGTGTCATGGCGTCCGTTCGCTACTTGAGGTTTTCTAGGGCCGCGGCCAGATCGTTGTAGAGATCATCAACGTTCTCGATACCTACCGACATACGCAGCAGCGACTCAGGAATTGAGTGCGGCTCTGAACCGTGACGGCGGCGGCGTTCAATCAGAGATTCTACGCCACCGAGGCTGGTTGCAGGCGTCCAAATGTTCAGGGCCTGAACCACGCGGTCAGTTTCTTCGGCAGTGGCATCTAGGGTGATGGAAAGAATTGAGCCGAAGGTACGCATCTGTGCGGACGCCCGCTCAAAGCCGGGATCAGTCGGCAGGCCAGGGTAGCGCACAGCCTTGACAGCAGGGTGAGCTTGCAGACGCTCAGCTAGCTCTAAGGCGTTAGCGGCTGCACGTTCCAAACGCACACCCAAAGTACGGATACCGCGCAGACCCAGCCAAGCTTCAAAAGGCCCAGCAATGGCGCCATTGGTGGTGCGGTGGGCGACCATAGCATCACGCAGTACGGGGTTAGAGGTAACGGTAAGACCCAATATCACATCGGAGTGTCCGGCGATGGACTTAGTAGCAGAGTGGACGACGACGTCCGCACCCAGCGCTAGCGGGTTCTGCCCCAGCGGGGTGGCGAAGGTGTTATCAACCGCAGAAACAATGCCCAGGCGCTGAGCAGCATCGAGGATAGCGGGCAGATCCGCGACCTCCATCATGGGGTTGGTGGGTGACTCTACCCACAGCAGCACCTTAGGGGCTGCATAGTTGATGTTCTCAGGGGTGACGCCAGCGGTGGCGGCAGCCTTTTCCATTTCAGCGATAACGGACTCAGTGTTCTCAATATCAAGACGCACCAGAGTGGCAATACCGCGAGCTTCAAGACGCTTAGCCATAGAAACTGAAGCCATGTAGGTGTGCTCAGGCTGCAAAATAATGGAGCCAACAGGCACTAGATCCTGCACAGCAGCAACAGCGGCCATACCGGATGCAAAGACCAAACCAGGTAGTTCTGCCCCCTCAAGATCAGCTACAACCTCTTCAATGCCATCCCAGCTCTGGTTAGTGAAACGAGCATAGGTGTTAACATCTGAGGGGCCTGTCTGCCGGAAGGTAGAAGACATGGCAATGGGCGGGTTCACAGGAGCCAGATCATCATGGGCGGGGCGGCCACCAGCGACCAGGCGGGTTTCGGGAGCAAGATTCTGTTCAGTCATAAATTCAACGATACGCACTGAGCAGGGAGGGCGCTACCAGCTGTTCATCAATGGTCATACAAGGGGCAGTGTGGCTGTATTAACTAGGTAGCGCGCGGAAGCGAATTAGCGGCTACTGTCGATAACAAGATGAAAACGTTCTGCCAGAACTACACCCATTCCAGCAGCAACAAGAGTCAAAATAACCTGATACAGTTGCGGGTCATTATTAACCAACCAAGCCCAGGGAGCAAGCCCTCCCCCTGAGCGGCGGGCAAAAATTGTACTCAGCACAAGAAGAATGGAGGGAATTAAACTGACGTAGGCACCGAGGCAGCGATAGAGCACCGAGACGACACCCAACAGTCCCAGTAGCTTCATAAGTACAAGCCAGACAGTAGAATCTCCCAGGCAGGCTATGCCAAAAGTAAAACACGTAAAAAGACCGAGACCGGTTGCTAGAAAATAGGAATACATCTGGATACTACGCGGAGCCACTCTTTCCCACAATTGAGCGCCTGGGTAAGCTGCAAGAGCAATTGCAGTAACGGAGCAAACAATCAGTACAGCATCAACAGGCACAGACCGCGCCAGGGTAGGGATAAAATCAGGCAGGGGGAGATAAAGTGAAGTCCCCTTCCAGAGGGCAAGCAAACCCGAACTCAGCAAAAGCACCAAAGTGGGTCGCATGAGATTACGTGACTTGAGAAAATAGCGCACTTAAACTCCTGGAGGAAGAGAACAGCCACTCAGAGTTGTGTAGAGCTCTCGAATCGCTTGTTCTCGCGTAGAGTCTACATCTGCAGAGTCTGCCAGATAGTCGGTGAGCTGATTCATAAGCAGGTCGGTAGAAGCACTATAGGCGCTGAAAGCTTGCATATCATTTTGAGTCAAAAAGACATCGAAGCACTGCTCTAACGGGGCAGTATAAATCGAGGCCACCATGCGATGAGCTTCTTCTCCTGTCATCGTCGGAGGGTAAGCAATATAGGCTGTTCCTTCATGCAGGGCAGGGAGATTTTCACCCCTGTAAATCAGGGCTTGTTCTACAGGGGGTAGCCCTATATTCTGCATTTTCTTGAAGTCAAACGATATCTGCTCCCGCAGGTCATTCCTCGCCAAAGATACTTCTCCCACACAGACCTGCGGTGCGCTACCTGCACAAACAAGATCCTGGTCAGCAAGATAAGAGGTTGCAACTGGGCCCAAGTGACCTGCCACAAGATATCCTGCGCCACCACCCAGGGTTAAGCAAAGTGTAGCAACTCCTATTTTGACCAGCTTATGGCCACCCCGCCATGTAGCTAGGCCAAGAAGACCACAGCCCACTATCACAGAAAAGATAAGAAGAGCCGCAGGGGCGGCAGGATCTATACGTTCTACCGGCGAGCAGCACATAACCATAGCGGGACCAGCCAGATACCGTATAAAGGTGATAGGTAGCGTCCAAGTAAAGGCTAGCCATAAGTAGCTCGTCAGCAGGGCAAGGGGGTAGGCAAGAAAAGGACATAAGAATCTACCACACCAGTAACCGAGGGCGGTATGAACCATCAAGGCTGAAATTTGAGCTACAAGAATCAGTGCAAACCGAGAATTGGGCAAAGCTTCTGATAACGCAAGCAATCCAATCGCTCCAGCTATCTGTACCGCTGCTCCGCCGAGAAAGGCAGGAAAAATCCATAACCCTATTATTTGCCAGCTCGGTCTTGCCGCTGCAGTGTGCATTAACCTAGTACGGCAAAGTTGCACCCCTGCCCAGCAAGAAGCGAGAGAAGCCAAACCTGCCGAAAATATAAGTAAAAGCGAAGCCTGACCGGCAGCAGATTCAGCATTGCCTACGATGGTTGCTGAGTTGCTGTATACCAGGATGTAAAGAAGGTTCAGGATTAGGGCGGCAGGAAGCAACTTGAAGGCTAGATGATGTGTGAATACGTCTAGATATACAGGCCGCATGGTCTATTGCTCCATGAAGTGGTCAAAGGCTGCTAGGGCTTGCTGTTGTGATGTTCCACTGAAGGGGGCGAGGAAGTCACAGGTATGCCCAGAAAACGTCAGGTGCCCCTGGTTCAAAGCAAGAACATACTGATAAATCTCATCGAGCTGGTAAAGATCGTGAGTGGCGACAAGTACAACCCGCTCTTGCCCGACAGTTTGAATCAGTTGGTTAATGACGTTCTTATGTGAGGGATCAAGACCCGCGGTAGGTTCGTCCAGGAGCAAAGTTCTAGCACCTGTCGCAAGAGCACCTGCGATAGCCAGACGTTGTGTTTCGCCACCTGAGAGTTCCGTGGCTTTACGCTCTGCTAGCTCCTGGAGGGAAGTTGCTTCTATAGCCTCTTGGGTAAGACGGTTCGCCGTTGAACTTGAGTTTGAAGCTAACCAACTGACATATTGAATGTGTTGCTCTACGCTGAGTCCGGGAATCGGCTTGTAATGTTGAGGTACCAAACCTATATGTTTTCGATACTGCTTAACCTGCTGACGGCTATCGAGTCGATGAGACTCTACCTGTAGACCTATTGTGCCTTGGGTAGGCTTGAGCGCTGTTGCAAGGAGCGAAAAGAGCGTACTTTTTCCTACCCCATTATGGCCAAGCAGGGCTGTAGCGCCGGGTGCCAGACTAAAGCTGAGGTTATAAAGCACCCGGCGCCGTTGCCGTATATAACTAAGATTTTCTACAAAAATCATAGAACCTTCTAGTAGGTCTGCTTCACATAAGAAACATCGAGGTAGTGATTACTAACATACTGATTATTCAACCGTTCAACCTTGAAATAATATTCATTAGGCCTCGTCATACGGCCAAAATCGTATGTTCCACACTTCTGATTAATCCCCCCAGATCTATAATCTGGGAATAGCCCCATTTTATCCCAAAGGCCTAAGTCGATAGAACTGAGATTCACCCTCACCTTCAAACAGAAGTAGCTCCTACAAAGACAGCCGGGCTAAGAGCAACAATAGAAAAGCTGTGCCAAGAGATTTTTATAGAGAAATCTATATACGTAAATATTTTCAACGTACCGCTGATACCGGATACGGAGACTTCGAATACATAAGAACCGTGCGGCAGCTAGCCAGGACCAAACTCACAAGCTTGATAGGCTTATACCCGTGACCCACGCACTTTCTTACACCCCAGAAGCCGACCCTGGCGTCCGCGCACCCTTAGCAGAGGCAGACAAGACCCAGCGCCCCTACCCCGGCACCTTCATCGCCTTTGAAGGCGGGGACGGCTCAGGCAAAACCACCCAAATCGCCCTCCTGGCCGAGGCCCTAACCGAACGTGGCTACTCGGTGTTGGTCACCCGCGAACCCGGCGGCACCGAGATCGGCGAAAAACTCCGCGCCCTCGTACTAGAACAGGGCAACGGAGAGATAGACCCACACACCGAAGCCCTCATCTTTGCAGCCTCCCGCGCCGCCCACGCCCACCAAAAAATACGGCCCGCCCTCCAAGCAGGGCAGATAGTGCTCTGCGACCGCTACATCGACTCATCAGCCGCCTACCAAGGAGCTGGGCGAGGCCTAGGCATTGAAAACGTCGTAAACCTCAGCCGCTGGGCTACCTGCAACCTGCTACCTGACACCACCATTCTGCTCGACGTGCCCCTGGCCGAAGGACGCTCCCGCACAGGTGCCCGAGGCACAGCCGACCGCATGGAATCAGCAGACGACACCTTCCACCGCACCTTGCAAGCCACCTTCCTACAGCTAGCCCAAGAAGCCCCCCAACGGTACACCCTCATCAACGGTGCCCGCCCCATCAACGAGGTACACCAGGACGTACTAGCAACAGCCCTAGAGAGCATCTCATGAGCGTCTTTGACACCCTCACCGGCCAGCTCGAGGTGCGCGCCCAGCTCACCCGCGCCGCCGCCGAAGAAAAACCCACCCACGCCTGGCTCTTCACCGGCCCACCGGGGGCAGGCAAAACCCAAGCAGCCCTAGCCTTCGCCGCAGCCCTACTCTGCGACCAGCCAGACCCAGCAGCCCGCGGCTGCGGGAACTGCCGCTCCTGCCAGACAGTGCTCAGCGGCTCCCACGCTGATTTTCTACACTTCACCACCGAAAAAACCACCATCACCATCGAAGAAGCCCGCGACTTCGTGGTCAAAGCCCAAGACCGCCCCTCTGTTGGGCGCTGGCGCGTCATGCTCATTGAGGACGCTGACCGCATGCCAGAACGAACCTCCAATGTGCTCCTCAAAGCCATTGAAGAACCCCCGCCCTACACCATCTGGCTACTGACCGCCCCCTCACCTGCCGACGTCCTGGTCACTATCCGCTCCCGCTGCCGCCCGGTTAAGCTCCGCCTACCCTCAGTTACGGACGTCGCCGCCCGGCTACTAGCGGAGGCACAAGCCACCGGCACCCACCTAGAGCCCCAGCAGGCAGAGTTCGTCGCCCGCCTAGCCCAGGGCAACCTGGAGGTAGCCCATAAGCTAGCTACCGATGCTCAAGCTCGCAAACGCCGCAGCACCGTGGTACAAATGCCCATTACCCTGCGCTCTATCGCCGCAGCGATGGAAGCAGCCGACGGTCTCATCACCATTGCTGAGGCAGAAGCTGAAGCTGACGCAGAGGCCCGCAACGAGGCAGAACGCGCCACCCTGCTCACAGCCCTAGGGTATGAGGATGGCGAGAAGCTCTCCCCCACCCACCGGGCACAGATACGCCAGCTCGAGGAGGACCAGAAGCGCCGGGCCAAGCGTATTCAGACCGACACCCTGGACCGGTTCTTAGCGGATATCCAAACCATCTTCCGTGATGTGCTGACCGTGCAGCTCTCTACCGGGGCAGACATCATCAACGCACACCTAGCAGACGATATTTATGCCTATGCTGAGCGCACCAGACCAGAAGGCACCCTAGCGCGCCTTGATACGGTGGCAACTACCCGGCGCCGTATGCGCACCAACGCCGGTGCCCGTCTGGCCTTTGAAGCCATGATGACCAGTTTCGTGGCCTAAGATTCGCAGCCTAGCCCTGTGCTGTGGGCTCTTCCCACAGCACAGGTTGGCCAGCGGCTGAAGATGCCGGAACATCAATGACCCGCTGGTTGCCTGAGCCTCGAAAAGCCAGCGAAGAGCAAAATTGTGACTGGATAAAGGGCCCATCGACCAGCACATCGCACAGGGCCAGGAGTTCCCCCTGATCCTTATTGCCAGCCTCAATAGAGGCGATGAGCTGCTCCCAGGTGAAGCCGCTCCACACCCAGATAGTTTTACCGGTAAGTTCTTTGCGCACACGCTGAGCTAGAGGCAGGCAGACCCCGGTATTCAAGAAGGGTTCACCCCCCAGCAGGGACAGACCAGCAATATAGCTCTTGCTCAGATCAGCTAGGATTCTCTCCTCTAGCTCTGCTGTATACGGTTGGCCGTAGGCGAAAGACTGGGCGGCCTTGTTATAGCAGCCGGTACAGACAAAAGGGCAGCCTGAGACGTAGAGGGAGCAGCGCACTCCCGGCCCGTCCGTAAACCCGTCTGGCTTGTAGTCCGCTATATATTTGCGGCTAAATTTAGCGGCATTCCAGGCGCCAGGGGTCGGTGGTAGGTGGGCAGGGCCATCTGCTTGCTGGTGGTGAGAAGTCGTCATGAGGCGGACGGGGTGCTCATGTGCTTGACTCGAGAAATGATTTCTTCGTGTCGCCCGCGCACCATAGGACGTTTAACAGGGTTACCCAGGTAGCCGCAGGTTCTCTTGACCACATCGCAGGTTTCTGGGTTGGTGTTGCCGCACTGGGGGCAGGTAAAGCCCTGGGCAGTGGGGTCAAAGTCCCCCTCAAAGTTGCACTCGTAGCAGCGGTCGATGGGGGTGTTAGTTCCCAGGTAGCCTACCCGCTCGTACGCATAGTCCCAGACAGCTTCTAGGGCTTGGAGGTTATGGCTCAGTTTGGGGTACTCACAGTAGTGAATGAACCCGCCAGAGGCGTAGAGGGGGTAGTCCTTTTCAAAGTCCAGTTTGGCGAAGGGACTAATTTTTTTGCGCACATCGTAGTGGAAAGAGTTAGTGTAGTAGCCCTTATCTGTCACATCATCTATCAGCCCAAAACGCTGCGCATCTAGGCGAGCGAAACGGTCAGTCAGAGACTCAGAAGGGGTGGAGTAGACCGAGTACCAGGGGCCCTGGGACTGGTTCCAGCTCGTGCAGGCCTCTTTGAGACGGCGCACAATATCTAGGGTAAAGCTCTTAGCCTCAGGCTGGTTCTCCCACTGCCCCCCGTAGAAGAGGGCCGCCACCTCATAGAGGCCAATGTACCCCAAGGAGACTGTTGCCCGGCCAGAATCAAAGAAGGGGGCAACAGATTGCCCGCGTTCTGCCCGCAACCCAAAGGCACCGTGCTGGTACAGGATAGGGGCGTTCTCAGGTAGGGCCTCGTAGCAGCGGGCTACCCGGTAGGCCAGGGCTTGATGGGCTAGTTCTAGCCGTTGCTCAAAGAGCTGCCAGAAGGCGTCCTGCCCCTGCTGGTAGGTTTCTAGGGCGATGCGGGGCAGGTTGAGGGTCACGACCCCTAGGTTCATGCGGCCAGCAGGTGAGGTGCTACTATCCTGGTCTTCTGCGGTGGGGTTCTGCCAGTCTTGCAAGAAGGAGCGGCAGCCCATGGGCACCTTGTAGGAGCCGGTAATCTCTACCAGTTTCTCGTAGTTAATAACATCGGGGTACATGCGCCGGGTTGAGCATTCAAGGGCTAACTGTTTGATGTCATAGTTAGGGTCGCTGGGCTCTAGATTGACCCCGCGGCGCAACCCAAAAACAAGCTTGGGGAAGATAGCGGTGCGCCCCTCAGAGCCAATACCGGCAAGGCGTACCTTCAAAATGGCCTGCTGAATCTCTCGCTCCCAGCGGCCAGTGCCCAGCCCAAAACCTAAAGTGACAAAGGGGGTCTGCCCGTTTGAGGAGTAGAGGGTATTGACCTCGTACTCCAGGGACTGCATAGCGTCGTAGATGTCTTTGATAGTTTTTGCGCTGGCGTAGTCTGCGTGCAGGTCAGGGGCAACCCAGCGGCGGGCGTCCGCCAGGTGTTTTTCGTAGTTGAGGGCGGCGTAGGGTGCCAGTACCTGGTCGGTGCGGTCAACGGAGCAGCCCCCGTACTGGGAGCTGGCTACATTGGCGATAATCTGTGAGATTTGGGCGGTGGCTGTCTGAATAGATTTGGGGGACTCCACCTGGGCGTTGCCGATGGTGAAGCCGCCTGCGAGCATGCCCTCAATATCGATGAGACAGCAGTTAGTCATGGGTGTGTAGGGTGAGTAGTCCAAATCATGGAAGTGGATGTCCCCCTTGCG
Source organism: Rothia sp. 88186D007BW (assembly GCF_053544215.1). Classification (NCBI taxonomy): domain Bacteria; kingdom Bacillati; phylum Actinomycetota; class Actinomycetes; order Micrococcales; family Micrococcaceae; genus Rothia; species Rothia sp. 88186D007BW. The sequence continues at coordinate 24,392 of NZ_JBPPTR010000005.1, forward strand.
GTGGGCTTCTGCCACCTGGGCAGGCAGAAGGTGTTCAAGGGCGAAGTCCTTGGCCACGGCCCCGGCGGTGAGGTCGCGCTGGGTGTTAAAGACGGTGGCGTCCTTGTTGGCGTTCTCGTGGAGGGCTTCTGGTGCGCCTTCTTGTAGGGCGGTCAGAGCGGAGGGTGCAACCGCAGGACGCTGGTGCTTAGGGTGCTGTGTGGGGCTAGCTTCAGCGGGGGCAAGGCTCATATCAATCAACAACATCTTGTGGTCTATTCTTCTAGGGACACAAGATATAGTAGTTGGCCTATGGTGCCCGGTTTTAGGCACACAGTGTCTACCAGAGGCAGGACCACACACCACCCAGCCCTTAAATACAGGGGAAACAGCCCCCTAAAACCCCTAGCTGTGAGACCCAATACAATGGCAGAACACGGCGAGCTGGCGAAGCTGACTAATCCCACCAGCACCTACCTACCCCCTGCACCAAAATGCCCGCCTACCTCTCACAGAGAAGCAGACGGGCATCATCACACAGACAAGGCGAGGTGAAACTAGCTACAACACTAGTTACGGAAACCGTGCACCGGGGAGGGGATACGCCCGCCACGGGCCACAAACACCTCAGCTGATTCAGGGTGAGCAGGCATGACGGGGGCACGACCCAGCAGGCCACCGAACTCCACCATCTCGCCAACTTCCAAGCCAATAGCCGGAATCACACGCACAGCAGTGGTCTTATGGTTCATCACGCCAATAGCGGCCTCATCGGCAATCATGGCCGCAAGAGTAGCAGCCGATGTATCACCGGGAACAGCAACCATATCTAGACCCACAGAGCAGATAGCGGTCATAGCTTCCAGCTTATCGAGAGTAATCTTGCCAGCAGCAGCAGCCTCAATCATGCCGATATCCTCAGAAATCGGGATAAAGGAACCAGAGAGACCACCCACATGCGAGCAGGCCATGAGCCCACCCTTCTTCACTGCGTCATTGAGCAGAGCAAGCGCAGCCACAGTGCCGTGAGTACCAACGGACTCCAGGCCCATCTCTTCTAGTACGTGAGCTACAGAGTCACCCACCTCAGCGGTAGGGGCCAGAGAGAGGTCAACAATGCCGAACTCTACACCCAGGCGCTCAGCAGCTAGGGCACCTACCAGCTGACCCATACGGGTAATCTTGAAGGCTGCCTTCTTAATAGCCTCAGCACAAGCGTCAAAAGATTCACCGCGAACCTTCTCCAGGGCACGCTTGACCACTCCAGGGCCAGAGACACCCACCGAGATCACGGTATCTGCCTCTTGCACCCCATGGAAGGCACCAGCCATGAAGGGGTTATCCGATACAGCGTTAGCAAAGACCACCAGCTTGGAGCAGCCAAAGCCGTGAGCCTCAGCAGAACCTTCAGCGGTTTCGCGGATAACCTCGCCCATGGTACGCACAGCGGTCATGTTGATACCGGCACGGGAAGAACCAATATTAACCGACCCACAGACCACATCAGTGGTGTTGAGGGCGCGCGGGATAGAGCGCATCAACTTCTCATCAGCGGGGGTGATGCCCTTATCAACCAGGGCGGTGAAGCCACCAATGAAGTTGACACCCACAGCCTTAGCGGCAGCATCCAAGGTCTTAGCGAATTCTACGTAATCTTCATCAGAAGACGCACCTGCTACCAGGGCAATCGGAGTGACCGAAATACGCTTATGAATAATGGGGATACCGAGCTCAGCCTCGATACCTTCAGCCACCTCAACCAGGCGGGCGGCGCGGGAGGTAATCTTGTCGTAAATCTTCTGACGGGCTACTGCGCCATCAGAATCGGCGCAGTCCAGCAGAGAAATACCCATAGTGACCGTGCGGATATCGAGCTTATCCTCATCGATCATTTGCAGGGTCTCAAGGACGTTCCCTGAACGGTCGCTAAACATAGTCGGTAACTCCTAGAGGGTGTGCATGGCCTGGAAGATAGCGTCAGATTGGATACGAATCTGTACACGCTGCTCTTCTTCAACAGGCTTCATAGCCTCTTGCAGGTCAGTGATGGACTGGGCAGAATCATCGAAGCTACCCTGCAAAATCATGGTGAAATAGCCCTGCATGAGGGTCTGTGAAAGGTTCTCGATATTGACCTTGCGCTCAGCAAGTTTAGCGGTCACACCAGCAATAATGCCTTCGTGGTCAAGGCCGGTGACGGTCAGAATAATTTTCATGGGCTTCCTTGTGGGATATTGTTGGCTCTTCCTAGACGGGGCAGAGCACTCTTGTTCGTCCCTATCTACTTTACTCAGTTCTAGCCGTTAAGGTGACCTGAACGAGGCACTAACGCTGGGAGGCGATATAAAGTTCACCGGCACCGGTAACAGCTACCTCAGTAGGCTCACCTACATACATAACCGACTGAGTGCCAGTGAGGGTAAAAGTCTTGACCTCATCACTGACCACCACAGTACCGCCAGTGCACAGGGCCGTTGCCACACCAGAAAGAGGCAGGGCGATGCGCTCGCCTTCTTCAACCATCAGGCGGGTCACAGATAGGCGCTCATCCCACATGGAATATTCCAGGGCTTTATCACTGGTGGGAGTAGGACGCTGAATAGTGGGGGCAGCTTGGCTCTCCCCCAGGATCTTGATGAGCTCTTCCTCATCGATGTGCTTGGGAGTCAGCCCGGCACGCATGACGTTATCTGAGGGGTTCATCAGCTCGATGGCAGTACCCGAAACGTAGGCGTGCACCTGCCCATCAGGGGTGTAAGCAGAATCGCCAGGGGCCAGGTAGATGAGGTTCATGACCAGGGCAACTAGCAGGCCACGGTCGCCGGGGTACTTGCTGTCAATCAGGGTGACCAGCTCGGCAACACCAGCTGCGGTTGATTCGCTACCGGGAACGTCCCCGTTCTTAGCAGCCCAGGCCCGCGCGGACGCAACAGTCTGCTCTACAGCCGCGGCGGCGGCATCCTGGGGCATACGGATAATAAGGGTCAGCAGTTCCTTGGCTGTTGCAGCTGAGTCTAGGGCACCGGCCAGCCAGGGTAGAGAGAAGTGCTCGGCAATAGCGCGTAGTTCTGCAAAATCACGCACACCGGTCAGAATACGCATCTCAGAAAGGGCGATAACGGTTTCGGGTTTAGAGAACCGGTCCTTGTAATTACGGGCCGGGTCATCCAGGGCGATACCGCGAGAATTTTCAGCCTCAAAACCTGCCTGGGCCTGCTCATCGGTGGGGTGCACCTGAATGGACAGGGGCGATTCAATGGCAAGAATCTTAAAAAGGAAGGGGAAGATATCGCTGCTACGCTGCGGGTTAAGGAAGCGGGAGGGCTGCTCCTTAACCAGGAAATCCAGGGGGAAAGCTCCGCCATCTACACGCGCCACAGAAGGGGCAGATGAATGTGCACCCACCCATAGTTCAGCCTCAGGTTGCTCGGTGGGGGCAACTACACCGCGCATACGCGCAAGCGTCTCATAAGAACCCCAAGCATAATTCTGGATTGGATTATCTAAAGAAAAAAGTTCACCCATAAGCACCATCAAACCATGTTCTTTCCCCGTCAGCGCCTAGATTGTGGCATTAAAACCTGGTGTTTATCGCCATAAATCACATAAGGAATCTGTCTGAGTACTGTCTAAACATGTCAGAGGGCAACTAGACTTATTTTTCGTGAATACTATTGATTTAACCGCATCTTTTAAGGCTTACGATGTTCGCGGCATTGTGGGCGAAACCATCACCGCTGAGACCGTCCGCGCCACCGGCGCAGCTTTCGTGGACGTCCTTAACCTAGCTGGTCAGGACGTGCTGGTCGGCGCTGACATGCGTCCCTCAGGCCCCGATTTCATGGAAGCTTTCGCTGAGGGTGCTACCGCCCGTGGCGCTAACGTCATCAATATCGGTCTGATCTCTACTGACGAGCTTTACTTCGCTTGTGGTGTTGAGAACGCTGCCGGTGTCACCTTCACCGCTTCTCACAACCCTGCCGAGTACAACGGCATGAAGATGTCTAAGGCAGGGGCTGTTCCCCTGTCCTCAGAGTCCGGCCTGTTCGATATTCGCGACCTAGCCCAGAAGTACCTGAACGAGGGCGAAATCCCCGCCCTTGAAAACACCGGCACTGCTTCTGAAAAGGATGTGCTCAAGGACTACGCCCAGTACCTGCGCAACCTGGTTGATCTCTCTGGCATCCGCCCCCTGAAGGTCGTGGTGGACGCCGGTAACGGCATGGGCGGCATGACCACCCCCGCAGTGCTAGGCGATGCTATTCTGCCCGGCCTGCCCCTGGAGATTATTCCCCTCTACTTCGAACTGGACGGCACCTTCCCCAACCACCCGGCTAACCCCCTAGAACCGGCTAACCTGGTTGATTTGCAGAAGGCTGTTCTTGAGCACGGCGCAGATATTGGCCTGGCTTTTGACGGTGATGCTGACCGCTGCTTCGTTATCGACGAGAAGGGCGAACCGGTTACTCCCTCCGCTATTACCGCCCTGGTAGCTGAGCGTGAGATTGCCCGCGCCAAGGCTGAGGGTAACGATCAGCCCGTTATCATCTACAACCTGATTACCTCTAAGGCTGTGCCTGAGCTGGTTGAGAAGCTGGGCGGCCGCGCCATTAAGACCCGCGTGGGCCACTCCTTCATTAAGGCTGTGATGGCTGAAGAGTCCGGTGTCTTCGGTGGTGAGCATTCAGCTCACTACTACTTCAAGGACTTCTTCAACGCAGACACCGGTATGCTGGCCGCTATGCACGTGCTGGCTGCCTTAGGTGAGGGCGAGCAGCCCCTCTCTGAGCTGGCTGCCGTCTACTCCCCCTACGTCCCTTCAGGCGAGATTAACTCTGAGCTAGAAGACAAGGCCGGTGCTATCGCCCGCGTTGCCGAGTACTTCGGCGACACCGTTGAGGTCTCTACCATGGACGGCACCACCTTCGAGCACAAGACCGAGGGCTGGTGGGCCAACCTGCGCCCCTCCAACACTGAGCCCTTCCTGCGCCTGAACCTTGAGGCCCCCGACCAGGCCACCATGGAGCGTGTGCGCGATCAGATCCTCAAGATTGTGCGTGAGGCCTAGAGCTAACCGCCAGCTACTAAGGCACAGGACGCCCGCCCCACCTTCTTGCCTCTGAGCAAGAAAAGTGGGGCGGGCGTCCTTTTCTACCTGCCCTTAGGTCAGCTTAGGAGGCACGGGCCTGGTCGTGCAGCATCCACTGGTCGGGGCCGAAGATCTCGTACCGAATGTTAGTACCGGGCAGGCCAGCTTCGATCAGCTGGGAGCGGACGCCCTGCATGAAGCCCAGGGGGCCGCACAGGTAGACAGAAGCGTTAGCGGGCACGTTCAGTTCAGCCACGTTAACGCGGCCCTCGAAGTTGCCCTCGCCAGCGGCCTCGATGAAGGAGACTAGGCGGCCGTTTTCGAGCATCTCAACGTAAGCGGTCATCTCATCGCGCAAGGGCCAGGTAGTAAAGGAACGGTCGGCGTGTACAACAACGACCTCACGATTGGAGCCGGTTGCTGCCAGTTCGGACAGGAAGGCAATCATAGGAGTGACGCCGATACCGGCGGAGAAGAGGTAAAGGGGCTGGGACTCGTCGTCGCCGAAACTACCCAGAGTAACGTCGCCGTAGGGGTTGGAGACCTCAACGATAGCGCCGATCTCGAGCTCATGCAGGATGGGAGTCATTTCACCGGCGGTGTCGAGCTTAATGGCAACGCGGCGCTGGTTCTTCTCGGCAGGTAGCAGGGTGAACTGGCGGGCCTGACGCAGGCCGTCCTTAGCCTTGGTGACGATAGAAACGTACTGGCCGGCAATGGCGTCGGTCATGGCAACGGCGTTGGCGGGCTCAAAGGTAAGGTCGAGCACGTTTTCGCCCGTTTCCTTGCGCTCGACCAGGCGGAAGGGGGCGAACATAAGGTCGTTGGCCTGGGAGGCGTAGAGGCCCTTTTCGAGTTTGATAAGGGCGTCGGCCATAAGCCAGTAGACCTCGGTCCAGGCTTCTGCGATTTCAGGAGTCAGAATATCACCCAGGTTAGCGGCGATAGCCTCGAAGAGGTACTTGTAGACGGTGGGGTATTCTTCTTCGCGCAGGCCCAGTGAGGCGTGCTTGTGGGCGTCGCGGGAGAGTACCTCATCGGGATACTTATCGGGATTGGCCAAAATAGTTGTCAAACCACCATCAATTTAGCATGCAAAATGCTGGTTTTGTGGAAAGCCTCGTTCCCGACCTTTCGCACAGGGACGGGACAGCAAAACCCATTAGCGGAAGGATGCCTGGGGCAGTTTCTTGGTCTGAGCCAAAGGGCCCAGCCCCAGTTCTAGAAAAACCGGCCCCATCTGCGGCTCACTCGGCAGCTTAGAAATCACCACAGGGTCAAGGATTTTAAAGAATTCTTCACGGGCATTAGCCAGAATCTTTTTCAAGGAACAACTATGGCTCATGGGGCATTTATTTTCCCCTTCCTCACATTCCACCATGGGGATAACGCCCTCAGAAGCGCGCAGAACCTGCCCCACAGTAGCACGGGCACCAGCCTCTGAAAGGCGCACACCACCGGTACGGCCGCGAGTAGACTCCACCAGCCCCAAATTAGCTAAGAAAGCCACAGACTTAGCCACATGGTTATAGGGGGTACCTACCCCCTCAGCAATTTTCTGGGTAGAAATCTGCTCACCCTTGAGACCCGATAACAGCATCAGGACGCGTAACGACACGTCAGAGAATGCGGTAAGACGCACGGGCCAACTCCTTGATTAGTGTGAGAACGAGTGAAGCTTCTTCCTTCTCACGGTACAGCCAAAAAGGTTCACGATTCAACTTTTGTTCGCTTGAGGGGCGTAATGTTGCATCGTCTTTACCATAATGACAGGCAGAATGAACCACCGAGCACCTAGTTCCATACGGCACACCTGCCCGCTCACTTGTAGCAGTTAGGGGTTAGGTACGAGTAGTATTAATACTGTAAACACACGCGGGCACACACCCAGTCATCACACACGATCTGACGACAAGGGGCACACTGACCGCACTCACCGTCTCTTCACCGGCCTTCCTCTAGTGCGCCGGTGTAGAACTAGACATAAGGAACTATCTTGTCACAGCTTGATAACTCCATCCAGGAACTCCTGTCCATTGAAGGCGCAACCGGTGCAGCTCTCGTTGACATCTCCTCAGGCATGGCCCTAGCCTCCGGCGGTACCCCCGGCTTCGACCTAACCGTTGCCGCAGCAGGTAACTCCAACGTAGTGCGCGCCAAGCTCAAGACCATGAACGACCTGGGCCTTACCGGCAACATCGAAGACGTCATGATTACCCTCTCTTCCCAGTACCACCTCATCAACGTTCTGAACGCTTCAGACACCACCGGCCTCTTCGTGTACCTGGTACTGGACCGCAACACTGCTAACCTGGCCCTGGCCCGTCACAAGCTGAACGCTATCTCAAGCCGCATCACCCTGTAAAACACTGCTACAGGCAGCGCCTAAAACCTAGAAATAGCCAAAGAACCCCCGGTAGCCTATGGGCTACCGGGGGTTCTCTGCATGAGCCTCTTACAACAAGCGCCCCGCTAGGGGGGCGGCTAGACCACTTCTTCGCCTAGAGCCTCACCCATCAAGCTATCTTCAGTCGCAACCTTATTCTGCTGAATCGACACCAGCTCACCAGAACGCATCACAGCAATACGGTTACAGATACCAATAAGCTCAGACATATCTGAACCAATCAGGAGAATAGAGGTACCCTTATCGGTCAGTTCCGTCAGCATCTTGTAAATCTCGCTCTTAGCGCCCACATCGATACCACGGGTGGGGTGATTGAGAATCAAAATCTCACAGTCGGTCGTCATCCAGCGAGCCAAAGCAACCTTCTGCTGATCACCACCAGATAGCTTGCCCACTTCGCCCTGAATGTTCGTGGTCTTGATACGCAGCTTCTGAATCTGCTCAGCCACCTCACGCAAGGCAGAGACTTCGTGCAAGAAACCCTGAGGGCGCTCCTTAAGGCCAGCGCTCTCCATGAGGGTCTTAGCGATAGAACGCTCATTGGCCAGGCCAAGCTCATCGTCATTATCTGATAGGTAGCCGATACCGTAACCGACAGAGTCCTCAGGGGAGCTAATGGTGACGTCCTCACCATTAATCTTGAGGGCGCCAAACTGAGCCGTGGGGTCTACACCCACCAGGGCAGCTGCAACCTCGTTAATACCTGAACGGCGCAAACCAGTCAGACCAAAAATTTCACCGCGATCGACTGAAAAAGTGACGTTATTGAGAGAACCCTGGGCGCTGGTGAGATTCTCAACGACCAGCTTAGTGCTCTCACCGGCGAATTCCTGGGGGCGCCCGCCCATCTCAATTTCGCGGTTGAACATCTTAAAAGCGATTTCTTCTGCACTCATGGTACCGGGAGTAATCTCAGTGCTGATAGTGCCATCAGAAAGAATGACCGCACGGTTAGCCAGTGAGCGGATCTCATCAATACGGTGGGTGATGTAGATGACCGCACGGCCCTCAGCGGCCAGCTTACGAGTCACCTCATGAAGCTGGTAAATCTCATAGTCATTGAAGGTAGCAGCAACTTCGTCCATGAGCACCAGGCGGGTGTTCTCAGCCTGCATACGCGCAACCTCAACCAGGGCCTGCTCAGCACGAACCAAATCGCCCATCTTTGCGCGAGGGTCTACGGCCAAGCCAATATCTGAAATGAGCTCCTGGGCCCGGGCAACCAAGGCCTCTTCATCTTCACCTGCATGCTCGGTAGAACGAAAAATCGACTGAGCAACGGTAAGTTCGGGGTCTACCTTGAACTTCTGCCGGATAGAACCGACACCAGCTTCAAGAGCCTCTTCGGGAGTGTGGGGGGCGTACTTTTCACCATCTAGGGTGATAGTTCCCCCACCGGGGCGGTCCCAGCCGCCCAGAATCGACAGGAAGGTTGATTTTCCTGCACCATTTTCGCCCAGAAGACCTATAATCTCACCGGCAGCGACCTCCAAATTAACGCCTTTGAGCGCGCGAAGGTGGTCGTGGTTCTTGGTGAGGTTCTTAACGCTCAGCAAATTTCCCACTCTGTTCTTTCCTTCCAACATGCGAGTAATGATATACCCATGATGCCGTGCACAAAGCTCTGTAGTAGGTCGGTGGCCAGTCGATGAGCTTTGTGGGGGAAGCACAGCAGGGCTCCATAAAATTCAGCCATTCTTAAGCATTCTACAGAATATAAAGCCAGCTTTACATCCACTCTTTAGAGCAATCGCCCTATTCTATCCGGGCAAGAAGGAGGTGCCCTGTGTGAAACAATTTTCACGCAGGGCACCTCCTAAATCAGGCCGCTTTTACATTCTTTGGTCAAGACGTAGTTGCAACCCTCAGGGCTAACCGCCCTAGCTCAGCTCAGCAGCCAGAGCATCACGCTGGGCGTGAATCTCAGCAGGTACCTTATCGCCCAAGAATGCTAGCCATTCGTCGATACCGGGCAGTTCTTCTGCCCATTCGTCCTTCTTCACAGACAAAGCTGCGGTGAGCTCTTCATCGGTGATGTCCAGGCCGGTAGTATCCAGGTCGTCCTTAGTGGGTACAACGCCCAAGAAGGTCTGCTGGCCCTCAGCCTTGCCGTCGATACGGTCAAAGATCCACTTGACGACGCGGGAGTTCTCACCGAAGCCAGGCCAGGCGAAGCTGCCATCGGGGGTGCGGCGGAACCAGTTGACGTAGTAGACCTTGGGCATGTTCTCTTCACCGTGCTTCTTGCCCAGGTCAATCCAGTGCTGGATGTAGTCACCAGCGTTGTAGCCGATGAAGGGCAACATAGCCATGGGGTCGCGGCGAATAACGCCTACGGTGCCCTTAGCTGCGGCGGTAGTCTCAGAGGAGAGGGTTACACCACGGAAAACGCCCTGCTCCCAGCTAGATGCCTCAGCGACGAGGGGAACAGTGGTCTTACGGCGGCCACCGAAGATGATGGCTGACAGGGGCACACCATCAGGAGCGTAGTATTCTTCAGCCAGCATATCTGCCTGAGAGATGGGGGTGCAGAAACGTGAGTTGGGGTGAGCTGCCGGGCGGCCAGACTCAGGGGTCCAGTCATTACCCTGCCAGTCAATCAGGTGCTCAGGAACCTCATCGGTCTTGCCTTCCCACCACACAGAGTTGTCATCGGTAAGAGCTACGTTAGTGAAGATGGTGTTGCCCTTAGCAATGGCGCGCATGGCGTTGGGGTTGGTAGACCAGCCGGTGCCAGGTGCAACACCGAACAGACCAGCTTCAGGGTTCACAACGTAAGGTTTGCCATCGCGGAACTCAATCCAGGAGATGTCGTCACCGATCATCTCGGCCTTCCAACCGTCAATGGTGGGATCCATCATGGCGAAGTTGGTCTTACCACAGGCAGAGGGGAAAGCAGCGGAGATGTACTTGCTCTCACCTTCGGGGTTGGTCATCTTCAGCACCAGCATGTGCTCAGCCATCCAGCCTTCATCGTGGCCAATAGCAGAGGCGATACGCAGGGCGTAGCATTTCTTACCCAGCAGGGCGTTACCGCCGTAGCCAGAACCGTAAGACCAGATTTCACGGTTCTCGGGGAACTGCACAATGTACTTTTCAGGGTTGCAGGGCCAGGGGACGTCCTTGTCACCAGGGGCCAGGGGCGCGCCAACAGAGTGCAGAGCCTTCACGAAGAAGGCGTTGGTTTCGGTCATCTTCTTGAGCACATCGGTGCCGATAGTTGCCATAATGCGCATGGAGACAACCACGTAGGCAGAGTCGGTGATTTCAACACCGAACTTGGGGTTGGTGGCATCGAGTGAGCCCATGACGAAAGGAATGACGTACATGGTGCGCCCACGCATAGAACCGGTGAAGAGCTCGGTGAGGGTAGCCTTCATCTCGGCGGGGTCACGCCAGTTGTTGGTGGGGCCAGCGCCTTCTTGGGTCTCGGAGCAGATGAAAGTGCGCTCTTCAACGCGGGCTACGTCATCAGGGTCAGAGAAGGCAACATAAGAGTTAGGGAATTCGTGGTCGCTGAGCTTACAGAAAGTACCAGCTTCAACGAGTTTCCCGGCCAGGCGGTCGTATTCTTCCTGTGAACCATCGGCCCAGTGGATACGCTCAGGCTGAGTCATCTGAGCAATCTCGGCAACCCACTGCAACAGTTCTGCGTGAGTAGTAGGCGCCTGGGCAGTTATGTTGTCAATCGAAATGTCAGTCATCTGACGCTTCCCCTTATTAGCTTGGTTTGATCGCTACAGCACTTTGACTATGCCGCAGGGACAAAATGGCACCTGCGACATCTCTAGGAATATAGAAAACAGAAAAACGCGCCACCCATAGCAATGAATAAACGCGTTTCGTGTCGTGCACTGTCACATCATTGTGTACCACCAGAGTACAGACCTTATTCCGGTTTGTCCTCATAGAGGAATATTTATTACGTCACAGCTGAGTTAGCTTAGAGCCACAGAACCTCCCCTACGGTCTGAAATAAAAAGTTTTACCCTTCTTTTACCCCTAGTTTTCCGCGAGTTTTCGCGGTTTTTAGACCCACAAAGAGCCACATGAGAGCAGGGTCACGCATTTTCGATTTGCACACCTGCCAAAACCTGCGTAATGTATTACCTGTTGCCGCGACGGGCTGACAGAGCCGGTCAAAGCATAATGCGCCTGTAGCTCAACGGATAGAGCATCTGACTACGGATCAGAAGGTTGGGGGTTCGAATCCCTTCGGGCGCACTAAACAAAACCGGCCTCCTTCGGGAGGTCGGTTTTTTGTTTGCCTAAGCTCCAGCACAGCGCACCTACCCCCTCGCGAAACCATGCCAAGAGCATCAGCCAACCGTAGTTTTCACCACAAAAAGCAGGGATAGGCGCACCTGCCCCCATAAAATAGGGACAAGACCAAGAGAACGGCAGCCTAAAGACTGCCCCAGCACAGGAGAACACATGAGCGTAAACATCAAGGTCACTGACGAAAACGGCACCACCAAGGACGTCACCTGGGAATCCCACCAGACCCTACTTGAGGCCGTCATTGCCGCTGGCTTCCCCGTGCTGGCAACCTGCGGTGGCAACGCCTCCTGCGCCACCTGCCACGCTTTCATCGACCCCGACCACATCGAGGCCACCTTGCCCCGCGAAGAAGCAGAAGAAGACCTACTCGATATGATCGACGACGTCGCTAACGAATGCTCCCGCCTGAGCTGCCAGACCGAATACAGCGAAGGAATGGACGGAGCAAGCATCACTCTACAGCCAGGAATGTAGGCTGCATGAAAGCACGTACCCCCTTCCTCCCCCTCCTCACCCTAGGCTTACTCACCGCGCTCACAGCCTGCGGAAGTACAGCAAGCAACACCACTGCCCCAGAAAGCACCGTCAGCGCACCAGCTATAACAGCCTCCCCTGCGCCCTCAACCTCCCCTGCACCCACCAGCACAAGCTCGGCCTCCAGCAAGACCCCCTTACCGGTTGCACCCACGCGGCAACCCACCGTGCAAGAAGTCGCTCCAGAACCCAGCGTCTCTGCTGCCCCTGAACCGGTACCCACCGGTACCGTCATCACTGTAGAACCTACGGCAAGCGCCCAGGCTCCCACCGTCACCGGGAGCCACTTTGCCAGCTCCGCTGCTGGCGTTGCCGTCTGCGACTACGACCAGCTTTACATTCAAGCTGCTGCCGCTGAAGGGGCAGGAGCTGCTGGATCGCGCTACATCACCCTGACCTTTACGAACACCGGTGATGCTAACTGCACCATGAGCGGCTACCCCGCTGTGCACTATGTTGACGCCGCTGGCCACCAGGTAGGGGCAGCAGCCGCCAACGCCACCGAATGGTCAGCCTCCGGAGGGGTGATCGCCCCCGGCGAATCACTCACCGCTACCCTGCGTGAAACCCGCGCCCAGCTCTACGGGGAAACCTGCCAGAGCGTCTCAGCAGCCGGCTACTCCATACAGGCCCCCGGCGCCTCCCAGGCTCTCGTCTTGAACTTCGCTGCAGAAGCCTGCTCCAACCCCTCAGTAGGCCAGCTCTCGGTAGGCGCTGTGGGCGCCACCCCCTAGCGTAAGTGGCGGGCTTCCGCCCTGTATCAGGCCGGGTGTACCAGGTAATCTCCCAAGGGTTGCCCGGTGCGCCCGGCCTGCTCGTTTTAAAGAGATAATGGGGCTATGGTAAAACCCGATACCTCCCGTGCCCTGAGCTTCTTCTCAGCCCCCACCCGCCGCTGGTTTGAGGGGGCTTTTTCTGCGCCCACCGCAGCCCAGGCAGGGGCTTGGGAGGCCATCTCGGCAGGCCATCACGCCCTGATTGTGGCACCTACCGGATCGGGTAAAACCCTCTCAGCTTTTCTTTGGGCCCTTGACCGCCTACATTTTGAAAACCACAAGACAGAAGGGCTCGGCGCAGAAGCAGACGATGGCACCAAGGGGAACCAAGGGCAGCAGGCAAGAAATAGCGGCACCCGGGTGCTCTATATTTCTCCCCTCAAAGCCCTAGGTGTGGACGTTGAACGCAACCTGCGTGCGCCCCTGATTGGTATCGCCCAGACGGCCCGGCAGCTGGGAGTAGAACCCCCGCAGGTGCGAGTGGGTGTGCGTAGCGGTGACACCCCAGCTAAGGAACGCCGCCAACTCATTTCTAACCCGCCAGATATTCTCATCACCACCCCTGAATCTCTCTTTCTGATGCTAACCTCAAAGGCCCGCTCCACCCTCACTAAGGTGCACACGGTCATTATTGATGAGGTGCACGCAGTTGCCGGTACTAAACGTGGCGCCCATCTGGCAGTGACGCTTGAGCGCCTAGACCAGATCCTTGAGACCCCAGCCCAGCGGGTGGGGCTCTCAGCAACCGTAGAGCCGGTCGAAACCGTAGCCCGCTTTTTGGGCGGTAGTGTTCCAGTGCAGATTGTGCGGCCACCATCGGCTAAGGAATGGGAACTAACCCTCTCAGTGCCGGTGCCCGATATGACGGCCCTGGGCGGCCCCAACGCCTACGGTGAGGGCGATAATAATTTTGGGGGCAAGACCCCACCAGCACCGGTGAGCAAGAGCAGCATCTCAAGTGCCTACCTCGATAAGCTCACCGAGCGCACCCGCACCCAGATTCGCTCCCTGGATGCCGCCGACTTCGAGTACCGTTCCTTCGATGATGGGGCGGTGCCCACCGATACCCTAGCGGACGCTGGCACCCGGCCGGAGGCGTCCGTGCAACTAGCAGAATCCCTACCGCAGGGGGTGACCTTGGCAGATGCCCTGGGTATCTGGCCGGTAGCTGGCCCTGCGCGGGGTAACAAGGACCAGCCCCTGTGGGATGCTGTGGGTATCTTCCCTGGTGAAGAGACGGCAGCTAGACCCCCGGAGCCTGCCCAGAACAGGCTGACCATTGAAGAAATACAGGTAACTGCGCCCGCCCCAGAAGATCAGGCCCCAGGGCAGGCCAAGGAGAAGACAGCAAGTCTCAACGGCTACCAGGCCTCCATCTGGCCGCATGTGGAAGAGCGCATTGTTGATCTGGTGGAGGCCAACCGATCAACCATTGTCTTTGCTAACTCGCGCGGATTAGCTGAGAAACTCACTGCCCGGCTCAACGAAATTTACCTGAGCCGTCTTGAGGCCCGCGGGCAGCTAGGGGAAGTAACCGCAAGCACCGCCACAGGGGCGCGTAGCTACACCAGCACCGGCGGCGCCCAGCCCCAAGCTCTCGCTGATGTGCTCGCTCAAGCCCTAGCCAAGGACGCCCCCGCCCGGCTAGAAGCCGATGACAGCCGCCTGCCTTCACAACAGCCACCTGCACAGCCGATAGACGGTACGGTGTCGCCAGGGGCACCACCGGTACTGGCACGCGCCCACCACGGGTCAGTCTCCAAAGATCAGCGCACTCTCATTGAAGAAGCCCTCAAATCGGGCCAACTGCGGTGCGTAGTGGCCACCAGCTCCCTAGAACTAGGTATCGACATGGGCCATGTTGACCTGGTCATTCAGGTCGAGGCCCCCCACTCGGTTGCCTCTGGTCTACAGCGAGTAGGCCGAGCCGGGCACCAGGTAGGGGAAGTCTCCCGCGGCTACCTCTACCCCAAGCACCGGGGCGATTTGCTCAACGCTACAGTGACCGTCCAGCGTATGCTAGCCGGGAAGATTGAGCCCCTGGCCATCCCCGCTAACCCCCTAGATATTTTGGCCCAGCAAACTGTAGCAGCCTGCGCCCTGGGGCCAATTAGTGTAGAAGCCTGGTTTGAGGCTCTGAGGGCAACAGCCCCTTTTGCTACCCTGCCCCGGGCAGCTTTCGAAGCGACCCTCGACCTACTGGCCGGCAAGTACCCCTCCGATGAGTTCGCTGAGCTGCGCCCCCGCATTATCTGGGACCGGGACGCCGGAACCATTGAAGGACGCCCTGGTGCCCAACGTCTAGCGGTGACCTCCGGCGGCACGATTCCTGACCGGGGGCTCTTCCCCGTCTTTATCGCAGGAGCTGAAGATTCCAAGGCCCCTAAGCGGGTCGGTGAGCTAGATGAAGAGATGGTCTATGAATCCCGGGCCGGGGACGTCATCGCCCTGGGGGCCTCCTCCTGGCGCATTGAAGATATCTCCCACGACCGGGTCACCGTCACCCCCGCCCCCGGAATACCCGGGCGGCTGCCCTTCTGGCATGGGGACTCACCAGGCCGCCCAGTAGATCTGGGGCGGGCCCTGGGTGCCTTTACCCGAGAGCTAGCCCTGGAGAACAGTAAGGACGCCGGTGCAGCCCATACCCGTCTACGCGCAATTGGGTTAGATGAGTGGGCTGCCGATAACCTCTTAGCCTATGTGGGTGAGCAGGTGGCCGCTACCGGCCAGGTGCCCAGTGAGAAGCACCTGCTGGTGGAGCGTTTCCGTGACGAACTGGGCGACTGGCGGCTGATTCTGCACTCCCCCCTGGGTATACCCGTGCACTCCCCCTGGGCCCTGGCCGTCGGCGCCCGGGCAGAAGAACGCTACGGGGTCAATGCCTCTGCCATGGCCGCCGATGACGGCATTGTGCTGCGTATTCCCGCCATGGAAGCTGAACCACCCGGGGCGGACCTCTTCATCTTTGACCCGACCGAACTTGAGGACATCGTGACCGAACGGGTCGGTAATTCTGCCCTCTTTGCCTCCCGCTTCCGGGAGAACGCCGCCCGAGCCCTGCTCCTGCCCCGCAAAGACCCTGGCCGCCGCACTCCCCTGTGGCAGCAGCGTCAGCGCTCAGCCCAGCTTCTCGATGTGGCCCGCAAGTACCCCACCTTCCCCCTGCTGCTAGAAACTGCCCGCGAATGTTTGCAGGACGTCTACGACCTGCCAGCTCTCACAGCCTTACATAAAGACCTTGACACCAAAAAGGTGCGCATCAGCGAGGTAGAAACCGAAAACCCCTCCCCCTTTGCCCGCACCCTACTCTTTGGCTATGTAGCCCAATTCCTCTACGACGGGGACTCCCCCCTCGCTGAGCGCCGCGCCGCAGCCCTGGCCCTAGACCCGGCCCTCCTGGCTGAACTTCTGGGGAAGGACGAGCTACGCGAACTGCTAGATGTAGATGTCATTCGCACCGCTGAGGCCCGCCTACAGCGCACCGCAGAGGGCTACCGCCTACGCGGAACCGAAGGGGCAGCAGACCTACTGCGCCTGCTGGGCCCCCTCACCGCTGCCGAGGCCGCCCAGCGTCTGCGGGTAGTTCTAAATCAGGGCACAGAGACAAACACCAACGCCCCCGGCCCCGACGCAGCAGCAGAAAAGCCGGGCGAGCGCGTCCTGACAGAAACCGAAGCCGCCGAACACCTCGAAGCCCTGGTTCAGGCTGGGCGTGCCCTGCGCTTCCGCCTGCACGGGCGGGAACTCTACGCCGCCATTGAGGACGCCGCCCGCCTGCGCGATGCTCTAGGCGTGCCCCTGCCCATGGGGGTTCCCCTGGCCTTCCTTGAACCGGTTGAGGCTCCCCTGGTTGACCTGGTGGCCCGCTATGCTCGCACCCACGCCCCCTTCACTGCAGCCCAAGCCGCTGAGACCCTCGGGCTGGGAGTTTCGGTGGTTGATACGGCCCTGCGCACTCTAGCAACCGACCGGCGCGTTATCTCCGGCGAATTCCTGCCCGAAGAGCTACGGGCCGAGCTAGCTGCCGCCCGCACCGGGTCCACTGACCCCGCCTACCTGGCTGGGACTGAATGGGTGGACGCCTCGGTCCTGCGTACCCTGCGCTCCCGCTCCTTGGCGGCCCTCCGCGCGGACGTTGAGCCGGTCGCCCCGCACACTTATGCCCGCTTCTTACCGCCCTGGCAGCATGTAGGCTCCTGGCAGGTAACCGAAACCACCGCCGCACCCGGCACTTTTGGGGCACCAGCCCAGCCGGTGACCGTCCGCCGGGATGAGAGCACTATGCTCACCGGCTACGATGGCCTGCTGACCGTTGTTGACCAGCTGGCCGGGGTGAGGGTGCCAGCTTCTGCCCTGGAACCTCTTATTCTCAAGGCCCGCATCAGCGACTACACCCCTGCCCTTCTTGATTCGGCCATGAGCGCCGGTGACATTATCTGGACGGGCGTCGGGCAGCTAGCCGGGGACGACGGCTGGGTGGCCCTGCATCTGGGTGAAACCGCCGCCCTTACCCTGCCTGATGAAGTGGAGCGGGCTGAGGCGCTGGCCGCTCTGGGCGCCCTAGAAAACACCCTCTATGACTTGCTCACCGGTGGTCTCTTTTTCGCCCAGATTCAAACCCAGCTCTCAGCTCTTGCCACCTCGCACGGCAATAGGCCACCGACTGCCCAGGAGATTTCCCTCGCCCTGTGGAACCTGGTGTGGGCAGGGCTTGTCACCGGTGATACTTTCGCCCCAGTTCGGGCCCTTATCTCAGGTGGGGCTTCTGCCCACAAGGTTGCCGCCCCCACCCCGCGGGCCCGGTCAGTGGGTATGCGCCGCGGAGCCTCCCGCCTTTCAGCCTCCCGCCTGGGTGTGGGTGTGGGCCGGGCCCCGGTAGTATCCGCCCAGGTGGCCCCTATCGATAGTGGCCGGTGGGCGCGTATTGACGCTGAACCACTCGATAGCACTGTGGCAGCAGCTGCCCGCGCCGAATTGCTCATGGACCGCTACGGGGTGCTCACCCGTGGGGCTGTAGCCGTAGAAGATACCCCTGGGGGTTTTGCCGGCATCTACCGGGTGCTCTCTGCTGCTGAGGAGAAGGGGCTGGCCCGCCGCGGCTACTTCATTGAGGGTCTAGGTGCTGCCCAGTTCTCCACTTCTGCCACCGTCGATAGGCTCCGCGCGGCAGAGAGCACCGCTGAGGGTGAAGGGCAGGACGCTGCCCCCGACTCGGCTACTTCTCTCAGCTCTCCTGTCTCCGGCAGTTACGCCCCGGTCCGATCTACCCACCACACCGTACTCCTGCTAGCAGCCACCGACCCAGCCAACCCCTACGGGGCCGCCCTGCCCTGGCCTGCCCCTGTCTCCTGGGATGAGCACCGCACCCCCATCAAACACAAGCCCGGGCGTAAGGCAGGGGCCGTCGTCATCCTGGTCGATGGGCAACTAACCCTCTACCTAGAACGCGGCGGTAAAACCCTGCTACCTTTCACTGACCAGCCGGAGCAGGTGGAGGCGTCCGCGCCCCTGATCGGCCAGCTAGTACGCGCCGGGGTAGCCGACAAAATCGTCATTGAAACCGCAGGCGGAGTAGATGTGCTCAGCTCTCCTGCCCCCCTGCCCCCTGAACCTGACAAGCCGCAGGCACCAGCAGACACTGGTGAGCACCCGGTGCTCACCCTGCGCCGGGCCCTACTGGCCGCAGGCTTCTACGCTACCCCGCGTGGCCTGCGCATGAGGAAGGATTACGCTTAAAACCCCAGGGTTTCTCCCAGAGAGGGCAAACACCTTTAACCCCGAGTTTGGTCTACACTGTGAGCAACGGGGGCACACCCAAGCGCCCCCCTACATTCTTTAGCAGACGGGTCATTTCTTGCTACCTAAGGAGGGGCGCTCACCATGCCTGAAGGCGATACCGTATGGCGGCAAGCCCGCTCTCTCCACCGCGCCCTAGCCGGTAGAACTGCCCACAGCACCGACCTACGCTACCCCCAGGTCGCCGACATTAACCTAGCAGGCCAGCCCATCCACGGGGCCCTAGCCCGGGGCAAACATATCCTGCTCAGAATCGGTGAGATGACCGTACACTCCCACCTGAAAATGGACGGCATCTGGCACCTCTACGGGCTGACCGAAACCGGCGCACCAGAGAAATGGCGGCGCCCTGCCGACCAGGTGCGAGCCCTCATCCAGGCCAACGCCCGACTCGACAACAAGGGCCAGGTAATCCCAGGCAGCCACCCGGTAGAAGCTGTGGGCTTTACCCTGGGGCTGCTAGAAGTCTTCCCCACCAGCCAAGAAACTGACCGGCTAGCCTACCTAGGCCCTGACCTGCTGGGCCCCGACTGGTCACTCGAACAGGCGGTAGCCAACCTAACCGCCCAACCGCAACGGCCCCTAGGTATAGCCCTGCTCGATCAAAAAAACCTAGCCGGTATCGGCACCATCTACCGGGCAGAAACCTGCTTCCTGGCCGGCATAGACCCGCGCACCCCCGTAGGGGCAGTACCCGATGTGGCCGCCGTGGTCTCTATCGCCCGCCTGCTACTGGATGCTAACCGCGGGCGTCCGCACCGGGTGACCCGCACCAGCGCCCAACCGCTCTGGTGCTACGGGCGCGCAGGCCAACCCTGCTACCGTTGCGGGCAGAGCATCATCAAAGAGGACCTTTCAGACACCGGCACCGGGGCCAACCGCTACGCAGCAGGCCACCTCTATGCCCGTGAGGAAGACACCGACCGTATCAGCTTCCGCTGCCCCGGCTGCCAGGAGCTACTGGGGCTCTAAGACACTAGGCTTCTGGGCTGCTAGGGCTCTGGGCTGCTAGGGCTCTGAGATAATAGAGCCCATGCGCCGAATCAACCGCCACCTCACCCCCAAACCCCTACCCCAACGTCAGGGAATTGACGCCGTCTCATTCGTGCTACCCGACGCAACCAACCCCCAAGACAACACCCTAGGGGCAAGCACAGTACTGGACTACCTGGTGGCCCGCTTCTACCCCCACGAACGAGCCCTTTTCACCTCCCGCTTCGACCGCAAAGAAGTCAAGGACGCCGACGGGCAGTCAGTTGCCCCCAATGCCCCCTTGGCGGGGCAAAAGATCTGGTACTACCGGGAACTGGGTGTAGAGAAACCCGTACCCTTTGACATGCCGGTGCTCTATGAGGATGAATGGGTCCTAGCCATTGACAAGCCCCACTTCCTACCCACCACCCCCAACGGATCCTTTGTAGCCCACACGGCCCTCACCCAGTTGCGGGTACGAGAGAACAACCCCGACCTGATCCCCATTCACCGCCTAGATAGGGCAACAGCCGGGGTGGTACTTTTCGCCAAGACACCTGAGGCCCGCGCCCCCTTTCAAACCATGTTCCAGCGCCGCGAACCCACCAAAACCTATGAGGCGGTTGCAGCCCCTATCCCCGGTCTGGGGGTGGGTGAGAGCCTGACGGTGCGCTCGCGTATTGATAACCGGCATGGGGCCCTCCAGGTAGCTCATACCGGTATTGAGCTTCTGCCCGGTGACACAGCCCACCTGCCGGTAGAAACTAAGGCTCAGAGGCGTGAGCGCCGCAGATCGGGGGCCCCCTTTGAGGGCTTGAACGCCCAGTCTCGTATTACCTGTCTGAAGGTTTTTGAGGTGGCTGAGGGTACCTTGCCTGCGGTGTCTGAGGCTAACCCGGCCCTGGATCTTCCGGCGGCGGGTACTGCCTTGGCCCACTATCTTTTGGAACCGCATACCGGTAAGACCCACCAGTTGCGGGTGCACCTGGCGGCGGCTGGGGCCCCCATCCTGGGGGATGTAGTCTACCCGTCCGTTTTGCCCATTGCTGAGGACGAGCCGGCCCTGCCCCTACAGCTTCTGGCCAGGTCGCTGACTTTCCCCCACCCTTTTACTGGTGAGGTGGTGACGGTCAGAAGCAGGCGCACCCTAGCGGTGGGGCCTGCATCATAGCGGCCTACAGGTTCCTAGTGACTTGTAGGTTCGGCCTCTACTATCTGCTCAGTGCTCCTAGCCGGGAGCAGCTGCAACCCACGAATAACCAGGTAGATAGCTACCAGTAGCCATAATGCCGCCAGGGCCCAGGCCACCTGATAAATGGTCACAAAGGGCAGGATTGCTGCGGTTGCTACCAGACCAATGGGCCCGGCCACCTGGCTAATAGCCATAAAGATTGAGAATGACCGGCCGCGAATCTGCTCGGGTACACCCTCGATCACCAGCAGGGTCTGCAGGGGGTTCATAATACCCCCGCCCAAGCCGGAAATCCCCATGCCCACGATGGCCAGCCAGGAAGTTTCGAGCAAGGCCATGCCAAAGAAGGCCAGGGTATAGAAGACCATACCCACCACCCAGGCCCGGCGGGGGAAAGGCACAATCTTACCCGCCACCATACTGGTCACCATCATGCCCACGGCAAAGGCAGACATGGATGCCCCGTACAGCCCCGGCTGGTCAATCCCCTGGAAGTGGGCGGGCAGAAGCACCATCAGATAGGGCATCACCAGGGCCATCGATAGCAAAGAATCCAGAGCCAGCAGACGAATCACCGGGTAGCCCAGGGCTTTCTTCCAGCCCGCCAGCCCCTTGAGGGGGTCTTCGGTAGGGGCTTCAGGGGAGGACGCTGGCACCTGCCCGTCCGCACCCGGTTGGGCGGGGGCGTCCTGCCCCTCAGTAAGGACGCCTGCCCCCGCCTTCTGCAGGCGCAAGCAGGCGGTCAGGGCAGCAGCAAGCAGGGAGCAACCGGCCGTAATCCACAGGACCTGCTCAATGGGCAGGGCCGTCATCAGCACACCGGCTACAGCCGGGCCCACCAGGAAGCTGACCCCGCTCAAAGCCTGGTTCCAGCCAGAAATCTGGGCAACCTTCTTACGCGAGGTCGCAGCCACATCACCCATCAGGGCAGCGCGGGCACTCATACCCGGGATATCACCCACCGCACCCAAAATACCGATGATGATGAACCAGCTCAGCGTCAGCCCAAAAACCATATCAACCGCAATCACGGCCATCACCGACAGGCCCGAAATGATATCCGAAATCACCGACACCGGCTTACGGCCCAGGCTATCGACCAGGTTGCCACCAAAATAGGCAAAAACCAGCGACGGCACCGCAATCGCAGCAGCCACGATACCCGCAGCAGCCGGGTTGCCGGTGCGCTCCAGCACCAGCCAAGGCCAGACGATACCGGCAATAGAGTTGCCCAACATAGACAGGGCAGCAGACGAGAGGTAAATCCAGACGGCAGAAACCTGCCCAGTAGAAGAGGTGCGCATTCACCATACTCTAGCACCTCACCACCCGCTCCCGCATCAGACACAACTAGGCACCCTAGACGGTAGACTAAAACCAACCATGCCCCGGCCCGCCGACGCGCCACAGAAAGAGACGCCATGCACCCCAAGCACCTGCAGCACGCACCCGACCAGCTCGCAGCACTAACCGCCGAGCACCGTCAGGCCCTGGGGCAACGGGCACACACCGCAGCCCACTCCGTCACCCGCCTCTTCGGCCACCGGGTCGCAGGGCTACCTGGCACCCTCTTGGGGCGCACTAGCCACCCCAGCACCAACCGCCGCACCCGGCTCAACAGCGAATGGCACTACTGGTGGCAGGCTCACCTGCTAGATAACCTCCTTGACGCTGGTTTCCGCCAGCTCAGGGCCCCCGGCGGGCAGCAGCAGGCGCAGGCCTCCTTACAAGAAGCCCGGTCAGTGCTACGCGGTATTCAGGTCCGCAACTTCGGTTCCTACCCCAACCACTACTACGACGACATGGCCTGGCTGACCCTGGCCTGCGAGCGCCTCAACCGGCTGGCACTGGCGGTAGAAGGTGATGGTGATTCTGCTGCTCAGGACGCCGCTACCCGGCTCTACCGGGAGCTGGCAGCCGCCTGCACCCCTGAGGTGGGTGGAGGTGCTTTCTGGTCCAAGGATCACGATTTTAAGAACACCCCGGCTACTGCCCCGATTGCTCTGGCTCTGGCGCGGGCTCACCGGTATGAGCAGGCAGCTGCCCTATTGAATTGGTTGCACGCCACTCTCTTTGATGCAGAGCGTAAGCTCTACCTCGATGGGGTTAGGGTTACTGGGCGGGGTGAGCAGGCTGAGATCACCTCGGTAGAGGGTGCCTTGTACACCTATAACCAGGGGCCGGTGCTGGGGGCTTATCTGGCGGTGCTTGATGCTGGGCGGGCTGAGCTGCTGGCGGTTGACCCGGTTGAGCATATCGCTGAGGTTCTTGCCGGCATTGACCGGGAGTTTGGCCGTGACTTTGAGATTTCTGAGGCAGAGACTCTGCGGGTTCTAGCAACCCAGGGTGCCGGGGACGGTGGGCTCTTTACCGGTATTCTGGTGCGTTACCTTGCGGAGGTTGCCACCCACCCCGCCTTGCCGCAGAGTGTGCGTGATCAGGCGCGAGATCTCGTCCTTGCCACCGCCGAGCTTTTCTGGGATGGTCGGCGTGAGTTCGACCCCGACCTGCCCTTGAATGAGCCGGGTATTGATCCCACTGAGATTCGTGGGGAGGCAGTGGCTCTCTTTTCACCCGATGTGACCCGGCATATTTCTCAGGTGCTCAAGCCTGCCCAGCCGGTGGATTTATCAACCCAGTTGCAGGCCTGGATGGCGCTAGAAGCGGCGGCACGGGTTTTCTAGAATAGACAAGATCTTAGGTTTTAGTCAGCTACGGTAATTCTTTCTCCCACAGTATATTTCCGATTCTTGCTTCGTACAGCCGCTGTAGGGGCTAAATTGCCAGCTTTGATAAGGTAGTTAATATCGTTATTGATAGTAGCTCTAGAAACACTAATATTTTGGGCAGAGAGACCTTCTACAATTTCTTGTGACGACAAGCCATCTTCACTGTTTAGAACTAAACCCAGGATAACGGTTCTACGAGCCACAATACTGCTGGATTTACCGGATTTTGGTTGCTCAATAACTGTTTTGTCTCTCTCTTGAGAGATATCAACAGGCGATGAAGAAGGCTCATACTCAGGCAGAAGCGAATAGGTAGACCAACGCCGATCACTGTGTTTTACGATTAGCCCCTTATCTACCAAATCAGATAGCTCTTTCGTCGCATCAGCAGGATGTATCCCCCATGCCTGTAAGTTCTGGTTACTGACAGACCGCCCCGAATGCATCAGAGCCAATACCTGAGTCTGATTTGCTGAAAGGTTATATACATCAAAGCGTTTTAGCCACTGTTTGATTTCATCTCCCATCAAAGCAGAGTGAGGGACGGTAACCTCAACTTCGTTCAAAGTCACGCGAAAAGCAGGCATCTGCATTCCAGCGTTCTTAAGGGAGTGGAAAAT
This sequence comes from Rothia sp. 88186D007BW, assembly GCF_053544215.1. Lineage (NCBI taxonomy): Bacteria > Bacillati > Actinomycetota > Actinomycetes > Micrococcales > Micrococcaceae > Rothia > Rothia sp. 88186D007BW. The sequence continues at coordinate 48,767 of NZ_JBPPTR010000005.1, forward strand.
ACTAGGTATTCCAGACCCTCGGTTTTCAGCGACCATATACCCAGCGTCTGGTAAGGGCGTTGTCGATAAAATCCGGGTTAGTACAGAATTTCTTGAGGATGAAACCCCATACTCTCCAAAGTCAGCAGGATTCACAGCGCCATAGATACCGCCCGCATTACGAACAACCAATCTGTCAGGGTAGAGTTCAACTTGAACCTGCGCACCCCTGGCCTGCTCAGAATAGTCTCGATGCATCAGAGCATTTGCTAAAAGCTCTCTAATTACCTCAATCGGATATTCATATCTGTTTTCTCGTCCAATTCCATCAGAACTGATAACAGATCTACTCCTCATATTGCGAATTAGTACACGGATTGCATCACTTACCATATAGGGAATGGCGCCTGAGCACTGTTGGTTATCTAGAAAGCGCGAACCGTCCTGAGCTGTTTCACCAATATTGGGAGTAGGAAGTACAACTACAGTTAGATCCAGCTGCGGAAAGAAGCTTTGTGGATATGAACCTAGAGCTAAAAGACCAGCAAGAGTAGGAACGACTCTCTTGGATTCTCCGCAACGAACGAGAACGTTTGACCTCAACAAGGCTTCTTCATCGGTCAGCCCCTCAAAGGCTCTCATCTCACGCTCACGAATTACCCTAAGATAGCCTTTCACTAAATCCGGATCAAGGTCTTCGATGCTAGCCCCAAGTACTGGCTCACGGTCATGTAAAGGTTGACGCCGGTTCTCAAGCAATCTGTCTATTTCGTATGAGGTAAGCTTTCGGTCGCCCTCACCTGGACGGGTATACGAGCCCGCATACCTGCCTTTTGTTGTAATGTAATAAGGCTTCTCAGCTAAATTACCTTCCTCAACATCAATACGAACGATTCTCTCTCCGTCTTGCAGGGTCTCAACGGTAATTTCCGCGCTAACAGGAGGGGTTATACCACTTCTGACCATGTCTTCCACCTGACTCATGACTCTCTCAGGTGAAAAATTAGGGGCAGGAAGAACCCCTTTCTCTGGGTCAGTAAGACCTAGAAGAACGGTCCCTCCGGAATCATTTGCAAAGGCAGAGAGCGTCTCAAGAATAGACTTAGGGGCCCCACCTACAGCCTCTTTGACCTCAATTTTTGGACCTTCATACCTTCGAGCACGTAGGCCTTGGATTATTGCCGCAGTGTTGACCGACATAACATCATCCTAAAATTATCTTCCTCAAACATTTTTTAATATGATATGAAAATTTTTAGGATGATGTAACCAGAAGCGAAGCAGGGGCAATCAAGGCCTGCCTTACCTGTTGCACCTCTGCACCATTAAGATACCCACAATCCCTGACGCTAAGCTCGCACCCCACACCACCGAATGTCTCCAAAAGCTTCATAGGTATGTTCTTCCTGCATACCTATGAAGCTTTCGCTTACCCTCAAGAAGCGGGACCACAGCCTCCTTCCGCACTCACCCGGTAGACTTGTGCCCGTGCTCAATACCGAATTTTCTGACCCCACTTTTTCTTTTGAACTAGGCAACCGTCTGGCTGATACAGCCCAGCCCACCGGCCAACAGATTGACGCTAACGGTGGAGCTTTTCTGGGCCGCACCGGTCTCATTCACACCCCGCACGGCGATATTGCCACCCCTGCCTTCACCCCGGTCGGCACTAAGGCAACAGTCAAGGCTGTGCTGCCTGAGGCCATGAAAGATTTAGGTGCCCAAGCCCTCTTGGCTAACGCCTATCATCTTTACCTGCAGCCGGGCACGGACGTCCTTGATGCTGCAGGGGGCCTGGGTAAGTTCATGAACTGGGATGGGCCTACCTTCACCGACTCTGGGGGTTTTCAGGTCATGAGCCTGGGCTCTGGTTTCAAAAAGGTGATTGATATGGGTACCGTGGCCGGTGCTACCGGCGCGGACGGCCGCCCCATCGGTGATGATGATGTGGCGGCGGGTAAAGAGCGCATGGCCCATGTGGATGATGATGGGGTGAACTTTAAGTCCCATATTAACGGCGATATTCACCGCTTCACCCCTGAGGTGTCCATGCAGGTTCAGCACCAGATTGGTGCTGACATTATGTTTGCTTTTGATGAGCTGACCACTCTCTATAATTCCCGCCCTTACCAGGAAGAGGCCCTGGAACGTACCCGCCTGTGGGCCCTGCGCTGTATTGCTGAGCATCAGCGCCTGACCGCGGAGCGAGTGGGGAAACCCTACCAGGCTCTCTTTGGTGTGATTCAAGGTGCCCAGTACGAAGATTTACGCCGTAAGGCCTGCCGTGATCTGGGTGCCATGCCTTTTGACGGCTTTGGCCTGGGCGGGGCGCTAGAGAAAGAAAACCTGGGCACCATTGTGCGCTGGTGCAACGAGGAGCTACCTGAGAACAAGCCCCGCCACCTGCTGGGCATTTCGGAACCTGACGATATCTTCACCGGCATTGAAAACGGTGTGGATACGTTCGACTGTGTCTCTCCCACCCGTGTGGCCCGTAACGCGGCTGTCTATACCCTTGGCGGGCGGGTCAACCTGACGAATGCCCGCTACCGCACTGATTTCTCCCCCATTTTTGAGGGCTGTGACTGCTACACCTGCACTCATTACACCCGCGCCTACCTGCACCACCTCTTTAAGGCCGACGAGCGTCTCTCCGCTACTTTGGCCTCGATTCATAATGAGCGGTTTATTGTGAAGATGGTCGATGATGCCCGCGCAGCCATTGATTCGGGGGAATATTTTGACTACCGCGATGAGTTCTTAGGTAAGTATTACGCTAAGAAGGCCGCCCAGGTTAAGGCCCAGGAGGAGGCAGTTGCCCGTAAGGCCGCTAAGGAGGCTGAGCGGGCTGCCGCTGCCCAGGCCCGCTGGGAGGCTAACATGAAGGCCAAGGCTGAGGCTGAGGCCCGCCGGGCAGCTGAGAGGGCAGCCCAGGAGCAGGATGCTGGGGCGGACGCGTCCGCGCAGGCTAAGAACGACCCACATGAAACCGACCAGGCCGATACGACCAAGAGCACCAGCAAGGAAAAGTAGAGTATGAACGACTTTAAGATTGAAGACCTCACACCTGAGGAGACCATCACCTACCGCCACGAGTTCGCTGCTACCCCGCAGCAGGTCTTTGAGGCTTTTACTAACCCGGCACTTTTTATTAAGTGGTTTGGGCCTGCTGATTGGAAGATCATTCCCAACACCCTGACCCTGGAGCCGGTGATTGGTGGCCGCAAGCAGTTCGTCATGCGTCATAAGGATCAGGCTAAGTTCCAGGCCCCCATGTACATGCGGTTTGTGACCTTAGCTGAGCCCCACACTATCGAGTACCGGGAGGCTTTGCCTACCCCGTCCGGCCAGCCCTCAGATACTCTGATTGGTTTGCGCCTTGAGCTGGAGGCAGGTACCGCCGTAACCGAGGACGGCGTCGGCGAGGGTACAATTCTCAAGCTCACCCAGGGGCCCCTACCTGCCGGTGTGCACGAGCAGACCCTGGCCTCCTGGCAGGGCTCCTTCGGTAAGCTGGCCAAGTTGCTTTCAGCCTAGATACCTTCTCACGCTTACATTTAAAAGTGCACGTGCCCTCCGCTGATAGCAGGGCACGTGCACTTTTACTAGGGGCCTCAGGTTATGAGGCCTTAAGCTCAAAAACTCGATCGCACATGTGCGCTACCTCGGGGTCATGGGTAACGATTACAAGAGTTTTACCATATGCACGATGGAGGTGAAGCATCTCATTCATAGCTACCATAGCAAGTTCCTTATCTAGAGAGCCGGTTGGTTCATCAGCCAGTATCAATTTTCCAGGCTTTAGAAGGCACCTAGCCATAGCTACTCGCTGTTGTTCTCCACCTGATAAAGTAGCTACCTTTTGATGAACAAGATGTTCTATAGAAAGCTGTTGAAGCACTTCCATGATTCGATTATTTTTCCAAATTTTCGATTGGTTTACATAATTCATACCCATCAAAATATTTTGCATTACAGTCTGAGAAGGAATAAGAGCAAAGCTCTGAAAAAGATAGTTGATAGTGTTGCGGCGGAGTAGCATTGCTTTGCGAGAATGGACTCCAGGTGCTGCTTCGCCTCCCAGATGCAAGGTACCTGAATCTGCTGACTCGAGTAGGCCGATAATGTTAAGCAACGTTGATTTTCCTGACCCAGACTTACCGATGATTGCTAAAGAGCCACCTTCTGGAACCTGCAATGAAATTTTATTAAGTACTGTCCTTCCAGCAAAACTTTTTGAAATATTCGAAAATTCAAGAAAATTTTTCATATTATCTACCTACGATTCCTTGATAAGACTCACCATATGTGAGTAAGCAAATTTCCTAGAAAGCATGTACAGTAGCGCGGGCTGCCCAGCTAGCATCAAAAGAGAAACGAGCGATCCTACTCGCGATCCGATAACAATCATAGCCACCAGACCAAGCATATTTATCAAAATAACGAGTAAGAAAGTCAATCTGAAAGAAGACCAAAGGGAGTGGCCTAACAACCTGGAAACGGCTATATAATTTCGAAAAATAAGTGAATAAAGCATAGCAAATGCTATTAGTGCAAAAATGACGATAAGCCCAAGGAGCAACGTTATTGTACCGAAAAATTGGAGGTACTGGTATATGCTCTTCTGCAGACCAGCCACAAAGCTTTTAGACGAAATGAAGATAGGCTGGTTATCATCTAGGTCGAAACGCTCCAAATAAGACTGAGAAGTATATTTCTGAACTGCTTCGTCTGAAAGTTTTATATAACTATCTGCTAGTCCAGAGGCAACTAAGCTCTCTGTCTCAAAGTAGGTCATGTTAGCAGCTGTTGCAACGTAAATAACTACATCAGAGCTAAGGAACTCTTTTTCTGGGTCAGTACTCCAAGTAAAAATCTCACTATCGAGAGAATAGTCTTCAACATAGGTCCTCGGATTCTGTGTAAAAGCTGTGGTTATATTTTGCTCTGCATTCCCCTTCCGCTGGGCTTCTTGTTCCAGCCAGTTAGTCAATGAGGACTTATCCTGAGAGCTAAAATGTTTGGGTAGCAAGAATACTTGTTCCCCGGTTTCAGCCCGCTGAAGAGTAGCTGGTGGAATTTCTATACCAATTTTGTACAGGTAGCTAGGAGAAGCTGCCATATACCAGAACTCCCGATTCGGGGTTTCTTCACCGAGGGCCTTCCATTGTTGTAGGAGTTCCTGGTCTATGTAATAGGTATTGACCAGCGACACACCGTTTTCTTTCTCAATTGAGGTATACCACTCGTAGAAATCTTCAGCTAAATCTGTGGATTGGCCAGTGAAACTCACGCTATCTGAACCGGTAGCTTGAGAGTAAAGAATATATTGGTCGGCAACGCTGTCCCATTCTTTTTGCACTGTAGCTATTTTATTTACTTCTTTGAGCGGAGCATCAAGAAATGATGCGGTAGCGTAAAGCCCTACTGTGGTTGTCATAAACCCTAAGGCTAAGAGAACTGCAAAGACCTTTTGTGGCTTATAACCGCGAACCGCATGAATAGGCTTTACGCCTAATACAGGCAGCGATGACAGAAAAAAACTAGTAATAGTAATACCAATAGTAAGCATGAGAGGGTAAATCATGCCGGGAAGCATCGCAAGATTTACTCCGAAATCTTTTACGGTAAACCAGTTGCCGAGAGCCGTTAGCAGTGAGGCTGGTATAAAAGTGTAGACTATAGGCTTGGCGAGGTTAATTAAGTAGTTAGTTTTTGACCAGCCTAAAATGAGATAGGCTCCAAGCTCTTTTGTACCCTGAGTAATATAGACAAAGAGAACTAAAGTAAATAGGGCGGATACTGAAAGTAGCGAGATGAGAATAAATATAGGCAATAAGCTAGTACTCTGATTGCTCCCGGAGAGGGGATTTAAAAGTTTATCTTGGCTGATGCCACTTATCGCTGAGAGTTCTTGAAGGAAAACATGAAAATCATCTTCACTAAAACCGTACAGGAAGTATTGCCCATTAATTGTATCCGTTTCCTCCACCATGTCTGAAAGTTTTCCTACGCTCAGATTTGGCCCGAAGATAACCTCAGGTAGTTCCTGCAGGGTATTTTCTTCTACTGTGTAGAGTCCAAGAGTTTTCCCTTGATTAGATACTAGGAGAGACGCCATATTTTCAGTATTCAGAATACTTACACCCAAATAGTTTAGCTCTGGCAACTTACTAAGATTGTTGGGGTCGGCGAGTAGGCCGAGATGGGTTCCGTCAGCTGACCCATCGGCAGCGGATAGTTTTTTATCTGCTCTTATGAGAGCTGCCTGCTCTTGAAGAATTTTTTCGTTTAAATACCTCTCAACCTGAGCAACTTGGTCGGAGCTTAAATCTGAGATTGTAAAGCTCCTCCCCTGATCCAGATAGTTGGTGATTGCTTTCTCATAACCGTCTGCTCGTATGACGGAGAAAAGAGCTACATTCACAATAGCTAGCAACAGCAGTAAGGCGCTGACACAATATTTAAGAGCATGGGGCATGGTACTACTTGTTTCCTTTTGTTTTGTTTAATTAACCGCGGCAGTTCCAGTAGGCGGTTGCCAGATTCCAACCAACATATTGAACAGCTGTTGCCTGAACACCTGGCCGCTTCCATCCCGAAAAGGTGGTATTTGCAGTTGCGGAGTGTTCATATGCACCGCTTTGGACGCTAGAGTAGCTGTTGACACCATAGCTGCGCCCATAATCCCAGCTCACTGCACTGCCCTTATAATATACAGTTGCGGCTTCAGCAGCCGTTCCGATACCTGAAGTGGCTGCAAGTGCTAAAGAAACTCCTGCTACTACTTTTAGAACTTTATTCCTCATCTAAATTAACTCCTTTGTAATTTCTCAATAAATAATAAGTAGCACCATGCTAGCGCCAACATGTATTGTAGCAGCTTATAAATTCTAACAGTGCATGAGTTAAGAATTATTAAGATATCCCTCTTAGTAAGTTTTTAATCTACTGAGCCCTTAAGAGAGTGCTTTTCTTATCTGCTTTTGCTTCGATTAAAGGTGATCCTTCATCGCGGCTTTATTATGACCGGAAACGAGATGAGGGTAAGCGGCATAATAGGTGCGTGATGGCGTTGGCTCGTAAGCGGTTGAATGTTTTGTTTGCGATGCTTAGGGATGGGTGTTTTTATGAGTCTCGTGTGTCGGTGGGGGCTTGACGAAAACTATAGAAGCACCCCCAAAAAAGGGATTTAGCAGCCTAGGCGGCTAGTCGCTTGCGCTGTTCGGCGCTCAGACGCACCAAGGAGCCGGTTTCGGTGTTGAAAAAGGCCAAGGTGGTGCTCGCTGAGACGCAGTGGACGCCAGTCACCGAGTCAAAGAGCTCGTAGGTAATAACCAGGGATGCGGCTGTTACCTTACTGACCTGCATCTCTACCCGTGCAGGCAGGCCCCGGTAGGCTAGAGGGCTACGGTATTTGACGTAGTTCTCAGCAACCAGGGCCTGAGTGCCGGTAGGCAGGGTATCAAACAGGGGTAGTGGCGCGGATGCCCGCCCCGCCTGGCCGTCAGTTCCCTCCCCCACATGTAGGGCAGGGTCACCGGACGAGGGTGGCGGGCCAAAGAGGGCCACGCGGGCCTCTTCGAGGATCTGCATCATGGTCACGTTATTGACGTGGCCGTAGGCGTCCATATCGCCCCAGCGCAGAGGAATATGAAAAGTAAAGCTGTGCATAGCTGCTACTCTACTCTTCCCTCTGCTGGCTTGCTTTAACCCTGGCGGGCCTTGAAGCGGGGGTTCTTTTTGTTGATGACGTAGACGCGGCCGCGGCGGCGTACAACCTGGGCGCCGGGCATCTTCTTGAGAGAGCGGATAGAGTTACGAACCTTCATGGTCTTCTTCTTTCTGGTGGGGTGCCCTGGTGGGCACGGTTTTATGGGGTGGCTAGTGGAGAAGCTGGCGGCTCAGTGCGTCGGTATCGATGGTGCACTGATTGAGCATGTCTTGGAGGTGGTCGGGGTCCAGGTCGTCGCCGGTGACCACGATGATGCTGCGCGGTGGTATATCTGGCCCCCATTCGCCGCAGGTTTGAAGCCAGACGGTGGGGCCGATACCTTCAACTGCTACGCGTTCTTGCGGGTGGTCGGTGAGCCAGACGTGGCCACGCACCCGGCAGGCACCTTCAACGATGTGGGGTAGGTGCTGGGCTAAGGCTTGGGTATCGAGGATTGAGTCTGCGGTGAGCACTGCTGAGGTGAAGTTGGGCCCGTGTAGATGCCCGCAGGTTTCTGCCCCTTGGGCGGCTTCTTGGGCTTGGGGGTGACAGGTTGCTAAGTGCCCGGGAACTAGGCGGGAGGTGACGGCCCCGGCCCGGTAAGCAGCGCAGGTGAAGGGCTGGGAGGGGTCGGTGATCAGGTGGGCGTGGGGGGCCAGGTGGCTGAGCAGGTCGGCAGTTCTCTCTTGTGTTTCCTGAGCGGTTTGTGTGCTTAGTAGGGAGTTGCTGACGCTGATGACGGTGTCTGCGTAGGCTAGTTCTGAGATGAGGAATTCGCCGGGGGTGCGATCGTCGCTGCAGGAGCCGGTGAGGCCGCGGTCGGTGAGGGAGTTGCCGTCCCAGAGGTCATCTTCTAGGTCATCTGCAATGAGAGCTAGGGTGCAGCTGGTGATGGGGTGGCCGGTGGTTTCGTCGTCTGGGTGCACAACACTCGCCTGGGAGACACCAATGGGTAGGGCGATAAGGACCAGTTCGCCACTATCAGGCAGGTGGCTTAGGTGGGTTCGGGTTGCGCAGCTGGTGCACTGGGTTTTGCGGTAGACAGCGGTTTCTTGGGTGGCTTCTGTCTGGGCAGGTGCGTAGGTGCGGGTGGTGATGGTGGTGCCTGCCCCATTTTCGACGTGGGCGTCTAGCTGGATGTAGGGGGCCGTGGGGTAGTTGGCGCGCAGGGCATCGGCGGCAACGCTCCGGGCCAGCAGGCTGGCAGAAGATAGGACGAGGAGGGGCATACCAGCCATAATATATGAGAACGATTCTCATACGCAATATAGTGGTGCCCCTCCTCACGCACCCCAAAAGCGCCCTACGAGAAGTACCTAGCGTCGCATAGACGACTCCACGGCAGCATCCGCTTCAGCAAAAGCGTCTTCATGCCCAGTATGCACACGCTTGACCACGCCGAAGTAAATCATGCTCAAAATCAGGAAGTAAGCAATACCCATGGTGGCAGGGGCAGCATTACCGCTACGGGCAAAAAGAGCCGCCCAAATAGCCAGCAGCAAGAAAATACCCAGGCCCGCGGTACCCCGTCCGCCCCACATACGGAAAGCTGAAGAATCACCCTCAACCCCCTTGAAGGCAATATAGGCCAGCAGAATCAGCACCCAGACCGTCAAAGCACAAACCATGGTCAAGGTCATCATCAGACCAAAAGCCTGGCCAGGCAAGAAGAGAGCCAGCAGAATCGCCAGCACCACACCAGAGGTTGAAGCCCACAGGGCCAGCACAGGAATACCGCCCTCGCTCACACGAGCCAAAGGCGCAGGGGCCATCTTCTCACTCGCCAAAGAGTGCAGCAGGCGGGTGCCCGCATAAAGGTTAGCGTTAGCTGCAGAAAGAGCGGCAACCAGAATAATGAAGTTAGTCATCGAGGCGATAGACGGAACACCAATTTCTGAAAAGACCAGGACGAAGGGTGAGGCCTCCACAGAACCGTCTAGCTGGGCCGCTGACTGCCAGGGAATAATCGATACAACAATGAAAAGAGCAACCACATAGATAGTTGCCAGACGCCACATATTGGCCTTGGTTGAGGCACGGACAGAACGCACGGGATCCTTAGCCTCAGCAGCAGAAATGGAGAGCATCTCAATACCACCAAAGGAGAACATGACCACAGCCAAAGAAAGCCAAACCCCGTGGAAACCGGCGGGCATAAACCCACCGCCCTGGGTCAGGTTAGCAACACCGCTGGCTTCATGGCCGGGCAGGCCCACAAAGACCAAGGCCAGGCCAACGACCACAAAGAGCAGCAGGGCAATGACTTTAATGGAGGACAAGAAGAACTCCATGGTGCCGAAGTAGTTAACACTGCGGATATTGAGCACCACAATCACCGCGCCAAACAGCACAATCCCCACCCACAGGGGCAGATCAGGCCACCAGTACTGCAGGTAGGTTCCTACAGCTACCAGCTCAATACCGGTGATGACGGCGGTGACAGTCCAGTAGGCCCAGCGGGTCAGGTAGCCAGCGTAAGGGCCCAGGTAGCGCCCGGCGATAGACCCGAAGCCACCGCGCACCGGGTAGCGCACGGCCATTTCACCGGTAGAGGCGGCAATAACGGCAGCTACCAGGGAGCCAATAGCGTACGAGAGAATGACGGCCGGGCCAGCTAGGGCAATAGCACCAGATGAGCCTAAGAAAAGCCCGGTACCCAGGGCCGAACCCAACACAATCATGGTCATTTGCCCATGGGTGAGTGAGCGTTTAAGGGTGGGCGCTTTGGCCTGCCCCTGCGAAGGTGTGTGTGCCACGGTAAACCTTACTGTGAGAAAAGGTGGTGTGCGATAGGAGTGTTAATGTGCGGACGCCGGTGCACCCCTGCCCTGCTCTAGGGCAGGGGGGCGGCTACCGGCGTCCTGATGTAGATCTGCTACTGATTTTAGCGCTGCGGAGGGGTCTGAGCCACGGACACCTGAGTGGTGATAGCGCGGACCTCTTCAAAGGCATCATCGGAGGTGCTGATGTTCTTATTGACTCCGGCGAAGTAGATGATGGTGATGAGGCTAAAGAAGCCTAGACCCACCAGGATGGAGGGGAGCATAGAGCCGCCAGCGAAAAACATGGCAATGAAGGTTGCAACCACACCGGCCAGACCAAGTGCTGCGGTAGCTGAGCCGCCGAAGACACGGAAAGGGGAGGCATCACCTTCGGCCTTTTTGTAGGCCATGTAGGAGAGCAGAATCATGGACCAGACCATCAGCATGCAAACGGTGACGAGAGCCATCATGTAGACGAAGATTCCGCCCACGCCCGAGATAGCCATGATCATGGCCACTACAGCACCCAAAGATGAGATGGTGAGCGCCAGGGCCGGGATGCCTGAGGGGCTGGTACGGGAAAGGACCTTGGGGGCCATGTTCTCGTGGCCCAGGGCGTGCAGCAGGCGGGTAGCTGCGTAGAGGGCAGCGTTAGCACCTGAGAGGGCTGCGGTCATGAGGATGAAGTTGGTGATACCGCCAATGTAGGGGATCCCCAGTTCGGTGAAGACCGTAACGAAGGGGGAACCTTCAATCTCTTTACCCAAGGTGGCAGCGGTAGTCCAGGGAATAATGGCTACCACGATGAAGAGGGAGAGCACATAGAAGGTGGCTAGGCGCCACATCATGGCCTTGGCAGATGAGCGCACGGAGCGTACTGGGTCTTTGGCTTCTGCAGCGGAGATAGAGATGAGTTCGACACCACCAAAGGAGAACATAACCACGCCCAGGGCAATCCAGATGGAGGAGAAGCCGTTGGGCATGAACCCGCCGTGGGCGGTGAGGTTGGCGATACCAGTAGGTTCACGGTCAGGGAGGCCGAAGAAGACCAGGGCCAGACCGAAGATGATGAAGAGGATGACCGCGCTAACCTTGATGGAGGAGAGGAAGAATTCGACAACACCGAAAGATTTGACGCTGGTGTAGTTGAGCACGAAGATTGCGCCGCCGGCGATAAGTACCCAGACCCAGAGGGGGACCTGGGGGTACCAGTAGGACATGTAGGCACCGACGGCTACGACCTCGGCCCCGGCTAAGGTTACGGTGGTCATCCAGTAGGCCCAGCGGGTGAGGTAACCGGCGTAGGGGCTGAGGAATTTACCGGCGATGGTGCCGAAGCCACCACGGACTGGGTAGCGCACGGCCATTTCGCCAGCGCAGGCGCCGATGATGGCGGCAACAAGTGAGCCGATGGCGTAAGAGATGATGACGGCCGGGCCTGCGATGGAGATAGCTGCGCCGGAGCCGAGGAAGAGGCCGGTGCCCACAGCTAGGCCGAGGGCGATCATGGTGAGTTGGCCGTGGGAGAGGGCGCGGCTGAGTTTGCCGCCCTCTTGCTGGCTGGTGGTGGTTGATGCCACAGGTGCCCTCACTTTCAAAGGGGTGATGTGGTGTACGTGATGAACCGAAAGTCTACACAGGTTTTCTGAGGGAAAACCGGTCTTCAGCACCCACCCTTTGGCAGTGAGAGGCACATCACCTTATTGGCGTCGGGTGCGGGACCCTTAGCAGACAGAACGCGGCGGGCGGACGTCCGCAGAGGCGGGCACCTGCCCACGTGAGTGCCCACGAGACTCTCGCAGTGTCTACGACACCAGTGGGCACAGCGCGAGTCTGGTGGGCTCTCGCTCTATCTCGCGGGGCCGTAGGTGGGTTCGTGGCGCTTGAACCAGCCAATGACCAGGTAGGTGACAGGCAGCAGTAGTAGCTCTACCAGGCACTTGTAGATGTAGCCGACGATGACGTAGTTGAGGAAGTCACCGAAACTTGTAATTCCAATAATGGGGGCGGCAATGGAGCAGAAGATGATGGTGTCAGCTAGTTCACCGACCAGGGTTGAGCCCAATAGACGGCCCCAGAGGTGGCGGCCGCGGGTTGCGGCTTTGAGCTTGACGAGCACCCAGGAGTTGAGCAGCTGGCCTGCCAAAAAGCCCAGCAGGGAGCCTGCCAGAATTTGAGGCACGGGCCCCAGTACGGTTTCAAGGGCTCTCTGGCCTTCATAGAAGTCAGCGGCAGGTAGGGCGATGAGCACCCAGAAGCTGGCGGCGGCAGCGGCGGCAGCGACGAAGCTGGTAATAATGGCGCGACGGGCTAGCTTAAAGCCGTAGATTTCACTGATGACATCACCTAGTACGTAGGCCAGGGGGAAGAGGAAGAATCCGCCGTCGGTGATGATAGAGCCGAAGGTTACGCCCTTGGTTGCCCCAATGTTGGAGAGGATAAAGACCACGCAGGTAGCAACAAGGAGCAGGTCGTAGTAGGTGCGGGCTGGGCGGGCAAAGCCGGTATCGGCCAGGTGCCCCTGGGCGGACGCCGGTGAGCTGGCGGAGGGTGTAGACACAGTTATCCCCTGGGTTTGAGTGATGAGTTTGAAAAGTGCCCACCTGCCACCTGGGCGCCCACTAGCTTACCGATTTTTGGGTGGTGTCGCACTGCTTGCTGGGTGTGCAGTGGGGCGCATTGGCGTCCGCTGGGGTGAACTTTTGGCAGGTTTTGCTGACAGTTTTCTAGGTTCTGTGGCGAACAATAGTTTTTAGTGACAGATGGCGGTAGAGTGTCATTATGCCTCGAATTACTGCCGCCACCAACGCCGCCCAGCGCGAGAACACCAAACGCGCCATTCTTGATTCTTTCGGCCGCCTGCTCTACGAGCGCGGCCTGCCCGGTCTTACCATGACCCACATCGCCAAGAATGCTGGCGTTGGCCGCACTGCGGTCTACAACTATTTTGCTGACATGGGTGAGCTTCTCATTGCCTACGCTCTGGATGAGACAGAGCGCTTTCTGACCGAACTACAGGAGGCCTTGGCCGGGATTGAGAACCCTATTGATCAGCTAGCTATTTATGTGCGCCTGCAGATTGAGGATCTTTCCCGCCGTCATATGCCCCCTGGCCCTGCTATGCGGTCGGTGCTTTCCCCTGAGGCTTTTGCCAAGTTGGGGGATCATGTGCGTGAGTTGCAGATGGTGTTAGCCGGTATTCTTTCTGCTGCCATTGAGCGCGGTTATCTACCCAAGAATGATATTCGTGAGCTGGCGCAGTTGGTTCACGGTTCCTTATCGTCGAGCGCTGATCGCACCGATGAGGCAAGTGATAAGGCTGCCCGCGAGCGCCACATTGAGAATACGATTCGTTTTATTCAGATGGGGTTGGGTGCCCGTTTTGATGAGAGCGGACGCCCGCAGCGGTTAGATGGTTCCCCTAAGGTGCACTTGTTGGTGGCTTCTTAGGGGGTGTGGGAGTGGCCGAAGAAGGCCTGTTTATGAGGAGAGTCATATTCATGACAGAATATTTCTTCAAGTCACTTTGACCTTATTTGAGGTGTGGGCCAAATCAGTGTTTAATCATGCCCAAACCCTCAAAGACCCAGGCTCCTATCAGTCTGGCCTCTAGCGGGAAACCAACCTGCGCAACACCGTTCGCTGGTGCGACAGCGTTGCATCGATACGCAAACTAGCACAAGGACCACAATGTCTTCTGTCACTAACCTTATCCTTCAAGCAGCGCGCGAAGAATCCACCTGCGATGCCAACCTCCCTGCCCAGCCCTGGCAGGTAGACCAGGACCATTCCTACGGCCCCGGCGCATCTATCGCTGATACCTTCCCGACCACAGCACCCCGCCAGGCAGAACTGCCGCAGCGCTACACCCAGGCCAGCACCCCTGAACTTGAGGCTATGATTACCGCCGCCCGCCAGAAGCTGGGCGAGCGCATCAAGATCCTGGGGCATTTCTACCAGCGCGATGAAATCATCCAGTTCGCAGATTTTGTGGGCGACTCCTTCAACCTGGCCCAGGCCGCTACCACTCACCCTGAGGCAGAAGCCTTTGTTTTCTGTGGTGTGCATTTCATGGCAGAAACCGCAGATATTCTCTCAGGCCCCGATCAGGCAGTTATTCTGCCTAACCTGGCTGCCGGGTGCTCCATGGCAGATATGGCCACCTTGCCCCAGGTAGAAGTTGCCTGGGACGACATGATGGCAGCGCTGACTGCCCAGGGTGAGAAAGCTCCCCTGGTGCCGGTTACTTACATGAACTCTGCTGCAGATATCAAGGCTTTCTGTGGCCGTAACGGCGGTATTGTCTGCACCTCATCGAACGCCCGTACCGTGCTCGAATGGGCCTTTGAACGCGGTGAGCGTGTGGTCTTCTTGCCCGACCAGCATCTGGGCCGCAATACTGCCCGCGCTATGGGTGTTGCTGATGAGCAGATTATTCTCTGGCGCCCCGGCCAGCCCTTAGGTGGTAACACCCTGGAGCAGCTGCAGGCAGCTAAGGTCATTTTGTGGAATGGCTTCTGCTCAGTTCACAAGCGTTTTACCGTCGCCCAGATTGAGCGTGCCCGCGCCGAATACCCCGGTGTGCGCGTTGTGGTGCATCCTGAGTGCCCTGCCCCGGTTGTCGATGCGGCAGATGTTTCTGGTTCCACTGAGGTCATTCGCAAAGAGGTGGAGGCTTCACAGCCGGGAGATGTTATTGCTATCGGCACCGAAATTAACATGGTCAATCGCTTGGCCCAGCAGTACCCTGACCGCACTATTTTCTGTCTTGACCCGGTGGTCTGCCCCTGCTCAACCATGTACCGTATTCACCCGGCCTACCTGGCTTGGGTTCTGGAAGAACTGGTTGAGGGGCGCACCCCCAACCAGATTGTGGTGGCAGACGAGATTGCTAGTGACGCTAAGGTCGCCCTTGAGCGTATGCTAGCTGCAAAACCAAAGTAAAGATTATGGTCCATATCATTGTGGTCGGCGCTGGTCTGGCCGGTCAGTCTGCGGCGCTCACGGCCGCACGCCAAGGTGGGCAGGTCACCCTGATCTACCCGGGAGAATCTATGGTGCTCAGCGCCGGGTCTTCCCAGCTGGCCCAGGGCGGCGTTGCAGCAGCCATTGGGGCAGATGATAGCCCCTCAGCGCACGCGGAGGACACCGTCAAAGCCGGGGCGGGCATGGTAGACCCACAGGCAGCCCGCTACCTCACAGAGGCCGGGCGGCAGGCTATCAACCAGCTCCTTGACCAGGGTCTGCCGGTCGATAGGCAGGTAGACGGTAGCGTCGATTTCGCCCTAGAGGCAGCCCACAGCCTGCCACGAGTTGTGCACGCTGGGGGCGACCGCACCGGCGCTGTGATGCACCAGTTCCTAGCCCAGCAGGTAGAGGCTAACCCCCGCATCCAGCAGGTGCCCGGCCAGAAGCTACACCGCCTACTGACCAAGGAGGGTGCGGTCTGCGGCCTAGTAACCGTAGATGCTACTGCCCCTGCCGGTGAAGGTGAAGAATTTACCTACCAGGCCGATGCGGTGATTTTAGCGACCGGCGGTTACTGCGGTGTCTACGGCCGTTCAACCGGGGCCCGTCAGGCAACCGGTCAAGGGGCTTTAGCTGCCGCCCAGGCCGGGGCGCTACTTGCCGATATGGAGTTTGTGCAGTTTCACCCCACCGTCCTTGCCGGTACTGGTTGCCTGATTTCTGAGGCCGTCCGCGGGGCAGGGGCTGTGTTGGTGGACGCCCAGGGCCAGCGTTTTCTCTCAGCTATTGACCCGCGCGGGGAGCTTGCTCCGCGCCATGTGGTAGCGCAGGGGGTTCACCGGGCCCTGGAAGAAACCGGCCAGGTCTGGTTAGATGCCCGCGGGATTAGCGGGCTCACCCAGGAGTTTCCCGGTATTACTGCCAAGCTGCGCTCACAGGGGATTGATTGGGAGAACCAGCTCGTTCCTGTGGCCCCAGCAGCTCACTACTGCATGGGTGGTATTTACACACATCAGGCAGGGCGTACCACCGTCCCTGGGCTCTACGCGGTGGGTGAGGTGGCCCGCACCGGGGTGCACGGGGCGAACCGTCTAGCTTCTAATTCGCTGCTTGAAGCTATCGTTTATGGGCAGGCGGCCGGGGCAGATGCCGTCCGCGCTGAAAGCACCCCCCAGGCCAGCTGGTTCCCGGCTACCAAGGGCACCCAGGGGGCAGGCTCCCCCACCCTTGAGGTGGATGTCTCTGCTGCCCAGCTTTTTGACGGTATTGGGGCGGTCTGCGCTACTGAGCCTAACCCTGATATCGACGCCGCTGTGCGGGCTGCCCTGGACCGTGGCCTAGGGATTGAACGGTCAGCAACCAGCATCACTGCCACCTACCAGAAACTTCAGAAGCTACCGGGTGCCCTATCAGCCCTGGGCCAGATTATTGCGGCCGCGGCCTTAGCGCGTGAAGAATCTCGTGGGGCGCACCGACGTCAGGACTTTCCGCTCACCGACCCTGCCCAGGCTGCCCCGCGCCTGATTCGGGTGACCTTCTAGCGCCCTTATACCCCCCTCTTATTTTTGGAAAGAATACTATGCTCACTCCTCAGATTATTACCTCCACCGTGCGCGCGGCCTTAGCCGAGGACGCCCCCTGGGGCGACATCACCGCCCAGGCAGCGGTGGCAGCTGATGCCCAGCTACGCACCGCCCTGGTAGCACGAGAGGCAGGAATTTTTGCTGGTGGGGATATCGTGCGTGAAGCCTTCGCCCTGACTGACCCGGCTATCACTGTCACTTCCCTGGTGGCAGATGGCACCCCTATGGCCGCTGGGGATCAGCTTGCCATCATTGAAGGCCCAGCCCGGGGTATTCTGACCGCGGAGCGTATCGCCCTCAATTTTTCTCAGCACATGAGCGCCATCGCTACCCTAACCAGCCGGTATGTTCAGGCTGTTGAGGGCTGGGATGTGCGCATTGTTGATACGCGCAAGACCACCCCCGGTTTGCGGGCCTTTGAGAAACATGCAGTGCGCATGGGTGGGGGCCACAACCACCGTTTTGGTCTTTCTGATGCTGTCATGGTCAAAGATAACCACCTGGCAGCCCTGAAGGGTTCGGACGCTGAGAGCATGACTGCTGCCCTGCGTCAGGTTCGTGAGCGGGTGGGCCACACGGTACATATTGAGGTGGAAGTTGATCGCATCGAGCAGATAGAGCCGGTTCTTGCCGCAGGGATTGACACGATCATGCTCGATAATTTCTCGCTGCCTGAGCTGGTGCAGGCTGTCCAGCTCATTGCAGGCAGAGCCATTGTGGAAGCTAGCGGCAACGTGAACCTAGAGACCGTGGCCAAGATTGCGGCTACCGGTGTTGATGTGATTTCGGTGGGCAAGCTCACCCATAGTGCCGGGTCTTTGGACCTGGGCCTTGACGCCTTAGAGAGCTAGATAATGGCCGCCTATCTGGACGCTTCAGCTACCGCTCCCTTACACCCTGCCGCCCAGCAGGCCATGCTGCGGGTCTGGTCCCAGGGGCAGGCTAATGCTTCGAGCCTGCATTCAGCCGGGGCGCGCGCTGCCCAGGAGGTGGACGCTGCCCGTGAGCTAATTGCCTCAGCTTTTGGTATTCATCCCGGCGGGGTTATTTTTACCTCTGGCGGCACAGAGGCCAACAACCTGGGCATTATTGGCCAGGTCTTAGCTATGCGCTCCGCGCAGAAGGTGCTCACAAGCCAGGTGGAGCACTCATCGGTGCTAGCTAGTTGCGCTTATCTGAACCGTTTTCACGGGGTGCAGGTGGGTTATGTGCCGGTGGATGCTACCGGCAGGTTCGTCCTTGATGCGGCTTTAGAAGCTGAGCTGGCTACCGGGCAGGTGAATCTTATGGCCCTGGGGCTGGCTAATGCTGAGGTGGGCAGTGTCAATGACGCTCACAGGCTCTTAGAGTTAGCTGGTGAGCACCGGGTGAGCCTGCATCTTGATGCGGTTCAGGCGGCCGCCCAGTTGCCGGTTTCTTTGAAGGCAGGTGCTTGGCCTGGTGAGGGCGTGACCTCTATGGCTATCGCTTCGCATAAGTTTGGTGGCCCGCAGGGGGTGGGTGCGCTCTTATTGCCGCGCCCGGTGCCTTTGGAGCCGACCATGCACGGTGGCTCACAAGAGGGTGGGCTGCGGGCAGGGACGCTCAACGTGGCTGGTATTGCTGGGTTTGCGGCGGCTGTTGGTGCCCATCTTGCTAGTGTGGGATCCAAGGCTGTAGCGCTTCTTCGGTCAAAGGATGAGCTGGTTCAGGCTATGTTGCGGGAAGTTCCTGGGGCGCAGTTAACAGGTCATGCTAGTGAGCGGTTGCCGGGGCATGCCTCCTTTGTGTTTGAGGGTGTGAGCGGGGAGTCCTTGCTGGTGGCTTTGGACGCTGCCGGGTACGCGGCTAGTTCTGGTTCTGCCTGCCGGGCCGGTTCGCAGGGGCCCTCCCCTGTGCTGACTGCTATGGGCTTTGACGAGGATCTTGCTCTATCTGCTCTGCGTTTTTCCTTGGCTGAGCCACTGGCGGCAGAGGATAGGCAGAGGATTGTTGGCATCATTAAAGATGAGGTGGCCCGGGCGCAAGGTACTGGTCCCCGCTGATAGCGGAGTAGTTATGGGCACCCATAGCTCAGGGTAGCTGGCGGCAGTGTCGTTAGAGGGCAAAGAAAAAGCCGGTTTCATCAAGTGGGCGATGAAACCGGCTGGCGGAGGATGGGGGATTTGAACCCCCGAGGGCGTGAACCCAACACGCGTTCCAGGCGTGCGCCATAGGCCGCTAGGCGAATCCTCCAGGCTGTTGCTTAGCTATTTGCATAGCTTCACGAAAGCGAACAGATACGAGCATACCCCACTCCCCGCGTCCGCGCAAATCTGGCAGGCGGAGCCGCGTGGGGCATCCGCACCGGCACCTCTGGGCAAGGGTGAACAGCAGGGGCAAGGACGCCACCGCCTGCCTTTGTCTTTCAGGGCGGCTTAGGGTACAGTTATTGGAGCCCCTTACGTGGCGTCATCTTGGAAAACTCCCCCAGGGCCGGAAGGCAGCAAGGGTATCTGGGCTCTGACGGGTGCGTAAGGGGTCTTTATTTTGCCCAGATCTGCCCGCTCCCCCACCAGGGACCAGAAAAGTTGCAATAGTATGTGTGAGCATCAAGGATTTCGGGAGGAATCTGGGGTTATAGGCAGAAAAGTGTGTCCCACCCCGGGCACGTCACCCACCACGACCACCCCAACCACCCCGCACCACCACACCCTCACCCACAGCAAACACACCACGCTGCTCATCCAAAGAACGCCCCACAGCAGCCTTCTTTCTCCGACCAGCAAGAGCAACCACCGGCACCGGCTCCAACCAGATCACCTCATCAACACTAGAACCCCAAGCAGCATCCACCCACAAGAGCCACCCCACCGCCGGCCACTGATGCTCCACCGGCATTCCACGGTGCTCACGCAGCATGGCACGGATTTTCGCGTTATAGCCTTCTATATGATTCGTAGTACGAGAAATAGGACCTTCCCTGAGCAAGTCTGGATTCAGAAAAGTAAACACAACACCCTGCTTCACCAAACGCTCAAGCCTCCTATAGGCAGTACGCACACGCTCATGGATGTACTGCCAGGACCCGTCAGCTAACCAAGTTCTCTCCTTGATAAAGCCTTGATACTGCGCATGCCAGGACGCTAAAGAAGCTGACCAGATTGCTGCCTCATCCACGTTAGTTACTCGTAGAAGAGCCCTAGAAATCTTTAGTAAGGACTTGCCTGCTTTTAGTACGTGAGGCACTAGTGAGCAGGGTTCTGGTATTTCTGTACACGTGTACTAGGCAGCGTTGAATCTGGGTTTCTGGCCAGTATGTTGTGGCGGCGCTGGCAAAGCCAGCCCCACCATCTACAACGGCTATATCTGGGGCTGGAATCCTTGATAACAAGGCTTGGTAGGCTGCGGTGTTCTCACTTTTAGCCCATGGGTAGTCGATGACACCGACAGCGTGGTTGTAGGCGATGATGCAGACCATGCCGCTGATGTAGATGCCGTCGAGTTGGATTTCGTGGTGGATTTGGCCTGTTTGTTTCAGTGGTGGGGTGATGTTCCAGCACCAGGCGGTATTGGCGCGGAAGGTTCGTCCAGCTCCTAGGGTGGTGTGTTGCTGGGTGTTTTTACTGGTGAGTCAGGTGATGAAGGTTGCTAGTTGGTGTTTGCGGGTGCTGGTGGGGCGTTTGATGGTTCTGCTGGCGCCGCAGTGGGTGCAGCGGTAGCGTGTGGTTCCTGCGCTGGTGGTGCCGTTGCGTCTGGTTCGTTGGTTGCATATCAGACATGTGGGGTTTTGGGGACACACTTTTCTGCCTATAACCCCGCTAGGGACCAGAAAAGTTGCAATAGTATGTGTGGGCATCAAAGATTTCGGGAGGAATCTGGTCCCTACTGACGTGGGGCGGAAGAGAGCGGTGCGGACGCAGGGAGCAGCTTAAGCCCGCCGCGCACGGTTCTTAAAACGTCAGCCACCCCCACTAGACTGTTAACCAGCACACCCGGGGCGGCAGCTTCTGAGTCTTTCTCTTGCTGTGCCCCCTGGGCCGGGCTCAGTTTTTCTGCACTCAACCGAAGGTTTATTGTGAGCACTGCCTTGTATCGCCGTTATCGCCCTGAGTCGTTTGCCGACGTCATCGGGCAGGAGCATGTCACCGAACCTCTCATGACGGCCCTTGAAAAGAACCGGGTGAACCATGCCTACCTCTTCTCAGGCCCGCGCGGGTGCGGCAAGACCACCTCAGCCCGCATTTTGGCGCGCTGCCTCAACTGTGCCCAAGGCCCCACCCCCACCCCCTGCGGTGTGTGCGAGTCCTGCAAGGAGCTCTCCCGCGATGGCGGCGGATCCCTAGATGTCATTGAGATGGACGCTGCCAGCCACGGCGGTGTCGACCACGCCCGCGACCTGCGTGAACGCGCCACTTTTGCGCCGGTGCGTGACCGCTACAAAATCTTCATCATCGACGAAGCCCACATGGTCACCCGCGAGGGCTTCAACGCCCTGCTCAAAATCGTGGAAGAACCCCCGGCGCACATTAAGTTCATCTTTGCCACCACTGAGCCTAATAAGGTTCTGGGCACTATTCGTTCACGCACCCACCACTACCCCTTCCGCCTGGTGCCCCCGCAGATTCTGGGGAACTACCTGGCCACGCTCTGCGCCGAAGAGGGCGTGAAGGTTTCTGAGGGCGTCCTACCGCTGGTGGTTCGTGCTGGCGGCGGGTCGGTGCGTGACTCACTCTCCATTCTCGATCAGCTCATGGCCGGGGCTTCTGATGAGCACGGTATCTCTTACGATTTGGCGGTGGCCCTGCTGGGCTTTACCCACGGTGAGCTGCTTGATGAGGTGGTGGACGCTTTTGCTTCTGGTTCTGCCGCTGAGGTCTTCGCCTCTGTTGATAAGGTCATTCAGACTGGTCAGGATCCGCGCCGTTTTGTCGAAGATTTACTGGAGCGCCTGCGCGACCTGATTATTGTGAAGGCCGTGCCTAATTCGGCCGGCTCAATTCTGCGTGGGCTGGCCGCTGACCAGCTTGAACGTATGCGCGCCCAGGCTGAGAAATTGGGGGGCGCTGAGCTGTCGCGGGCGGCGGACCTCACCAATGAGGCCCTGAACGAGATGAGTGGGGCCATGAACCCCCAGCTTCATTTGGAGCTGCTCTGCGCCCGTATTCTCTTAGCTGCTGGGGAGCAGGGGATCGGCAGTCTCACTGCCCGCCTGGACCGGCTAGAACGCAAGCTGGCTTCAGTCCAGTTCCCTGCGCAGGGAGCTTCCCAGCAGGGGGCCTCCCAGCAGGGGGTCTCCCAGCAGGGGGCACAGGCTGTTTCTGCCCAAAAGGGTGCGGACGCCGCCCGCCCCCTGGCGCGTGCACAGCAGCAATCTGCCCAGACGGGGACTACCCCCACTGGTGCGCCTCTTGCTGGTGCGCCCTTGGCAGGGCCTCCTCTGGGGGCTGCGGGAAGTGCTCCCATGGCGGGTGCCCCCTTGGCCACAGCTCCCCTAGCTAGTGCACCCCTGGCTAAGACCGGTCAGCAAGCGCCCCAGGCCCAGCAGACGCCCCAGGTGTCTCAAGGCCAGCAGCGTCCTCACGCATCTGAGACATCTCAGGTGCCGCAACACTCAACTCAGCAGAGCGTACCTGGTGAGAACACCGTTGATATGGTGGCTAACTCCTGGGCTGATGTGGTGGCGCGCGTTCCCTCGGCCTTTGCCCGCGCCCAGTTCGCCCTCTGTGAACCGTCCAAGTTTGAGAAGGGCGCCCTCTTCCTGCGGGCTGAGCTGCCTGTTCTCAAAGCTGTCAAAGAATACCTCCCGCAGCTTCAACAGGCCCTGGCCCAGGTGCTAGGTCTGCAAGTGCAGTTGCGCGGGGAAATTAAGAAACCCGGTGATGGTGGCGGCCCCAACGGGGGCGGACGCCCCAACGGAGACAACCCCGGTGGAGGCAGCCCCGGTGGGGGTAGTCCCCACCCGACCGGGTCGAACTCGGCTCCTGAAGGTGGGAACTCGAACCCCGCGAACTCCCAGTCGCCTAACCGCCAGCCCGCTAATCGTCAGCCGGTAAACTCCCAGCCCGCAGCACCTCAGCCCGCAGCACCTCAGCCCGCAGCGCCTCATCAGCCTGATGTGGCTGAGGGCCCGCGCGGGGGCGAGCAAGCCTGGGCGGCACACGGCCAGCCCCGCTCCCCTGAGCCTCCCTCATGGAGCCCCAATGACTGGAATAACCCCGTCACCTCCTGGTCGGTAGCAGCTATCCCCAGCGGCGATACCCCTGAAACCCCCGAAGCTACAGGGGCAGGGCACCCAGCGGAAACACCCCCTGCCCAACCTACAGAACAGGGCTCTGCCATCCCGGCAGGGAATGAGCAGGAGGCCAATCAGCAAGCGCCTGACCAGCAAGAAGCAAACCGGCAAGAGCCCAGCGAGCAGATACCAAGAGACCAGGCACCCAGCGAGCAGCCCTCGCCCCCGCACCTGCGCGTCATTGACGGGGAGGCAGACCCCGTTGAGATGGCCAAGGCCCAGCACCCCTCAAATGGTTCCCAGGAGCAACACAACATTGCCCTAGCCAGAGAGGTCACCCCTCCATCTGATACTGAACAGGCAGAAGAGGAGGTAGCCCACGAAGATAGCCCGCACGCAGTCTCCTTAGAGCCTGTCCCCACCAGTGAGGGCCTGGCCGAGCAGGGGCATAAGGACGCCGATAACGCGGCCCTACAAGAAGAAGCTCAGAGCGATAGAACCAAGCCCCAGGGCCCTGTAGCCTACGAATACGGTGACTACGACGGTGGCTACTTTGATGATGCCTCCGTCGATGAGCCTGAGTACGTGGCCGGGGTCGGCTACCTGAAGCCAGAGACCCCCCCGGTAGCGCCCCTTTCCGGTGCTCCCCTGGCGCAAGCGCCCCAAGCTCACGTCACCCAGCCCCAAGCCGCGCAGACTCAAGCAGTTCAGGCTCAAGCAGCTCAGGCTCAAGCAGCTCAGGCTCAAGCCGCGCAAGCGCCCACAGCCCAACCACAGGCGTCCGCGCAACAAGCGTCCGCACCACAGAGCAAACCAGCGGGCGGGCAGCCCGGCGGGAAGAAACTTTCCTTCCGCGAGCGCCATGCCGCGCAGATCGCCGCAGGCCAACGCTCCGTGCAGCAAGCCCAGGCCCCTGCCCCGGCAGAAGCCCCTGAGGACTTCACCCCCAGCGACGATGATGCCGCCCTCGAATCGTCCGTGCTGATCGGCCAGCGGGCCGTGGAAAAGATTCTCGGCGGCAAAGTAATTGACGAACAGCCCCTTCACCAGGGCTAACGAGGAGTTTTTGTGTACGAGAGTGCCGTCCAGAACCTGATTGACGAGCTCGGCAGGCTACCCGGTGTGGGCCCTAAATCAGCCCAGCGTATCGCCTTCTACATTCTCAATGCAGAAAGCTCTGAGATGGCTAAACTCACCGACGCTATCGCGCGGGTGAAAAAGACTGTGAGTTTCTGCGATATCTGCGGCAACGTCTCTGAAACTAAGCTCTGCGCTATCTGCCGTGATGAGCAGCGCGACCCGGCGGTGCTG
Source organism: Rothia sp. 88186D007BW (assembly GCF_053544215.1). Taxonomy (NCBI): domain Bacteria; kingdom Bacillati; phylum Actinomycetota; class Actinomycetes; order Micrococcales; family Micrococcaceae; genus Rothia; species Rothia sp. 88186D007BW. The sequence continues at coordinate 73,277 of NZ_JBPPTR010000005.1, forward strand.
TGCGTGGTAGAAGAATCAAAGGACGTGGTGGCTGTTGAGCGCACCCGCTCTTTTACTGGCCGCTACCATGTGCTTGGTGGGTCTATTAACCCTATGGCTGGTGTTGGCCCAGAGCAGCTGCGCATCCGTGAGCTGGTGGCCCGGCTCTCAGATGAGCGCATTACTGAGCTGATTCTGGCTATGGACCCCAACCTTGAGGGTGAGGCTACTGCCACCTATCTTTCGCGTCTGCTGGTGCCTATTGGTATTCGTGTTTCACGTCTGGCTTCGGGCCTGCCGGTCGGTGGCGACCTGGAGTATGCTGATGAGATTACTCTGGGCCGTGCCCTTGAGGGGCGCCGTATTATCAGTGAGGGAACTCGTGCGGAGGCCGCTAACCCCGCTGAAGATTTTGAGGCTGCTGCCCAGGCAGAAGCTGAGGCTAAGGAGCAGCAGGCAGCGGCGGAGCAGGCGGCTAAGGGCCCGCGGGCTCGTTGGGCTGGTTCTATGTTTGATGACCTTGAGGACGCCGATGAGCCCACTCAGTCTGAGGAGCGGCGGGATGCCTATGAGTCCAAGCTAGAGGAGCTGAAAAAGACTCCTTTGCGCACGGTGGCTCCTGAGATTCCGCCGATTCCGGGCAAGACCTATGTGAACCCATGGACCTAGTGCCCCCACCCCACCAAGAAACTGTAACGCACGTTATATTCTCTTAGGGGAGTAAAAATCGTTCACCTGGGGCTCTCACCCCTACGATAGACTTAGGCCGGTAAATGCCCGGCACCTTCAACACCCTTGTACTGGAGAAGTTTCAATGAGCCTGATTGTCCAAAAGTTCGGTGGGTCCTCGGTTTCTGACGCCGAGGGTATTAAGCGTGTAGCCCGCCGCATTGTGGACACGCAGAAGGCTGGCAACGAGGTCGTCGTGGTGGTCTCAGCAATGGGCGACACCACCGATGAACTACTCGACCTTGCAGCCGAAGTAACCCCCAACGCTGGCCCCTCGCGTGAACTCGACATGCTACTGACCGCTGGCGAACGTATTTCCATGGCCGTACTGGCCCTGGCCATTAACAGCATGGGCGGCCGCGCCCAGTCTTTCACCGGCTCCCAGGCCGGCATGATTACTGACGGCGTGCACGGTTCAGCCCGCCTGGTTGAGGTCAACCCTGAGCGTATCCGCACCGCCCTTGATGAAGGCCATGTCGCTATTGTGGCCGGTTTCCAGGGCATGAACCGCCAGACCCGTGACATCACCACCTTGGGCCGTGGCGGCTCAGACACCACCGCTGTTGCCCTGGCGGCGGCACTAGGTGCCGATGTTTGCGAGATTTACTCAGACGTTGATGGTGTGTTCACCGCTGACCCGCGCATTGTGCCGTCCGCCCATAAGCTTGATACCGTCACAAGCCAAGAGATGCTTGAGATGGCCGCTAATGGTGCCAAGATTCTGCACCTGCGTTCGGTGGAGTACGCTCGCCGTTTCAATCTCAAACTGCATGTTCGCTCGTCATTTTCACAGCTTGAAGGCACTTTCGTTATCCCTGACAATGAGGGTATGGAAACTAATTTGAAGGAGATTCCCTTGGAACAGCCCCTCGTCTCGGGTGTTGCCCACGACCGTAGCCAGGCGAAGGTCACCGTTATTGGTGTGCCCGATGTTCCCGGCTCAGCGGCCAAGGTGTTCGGTATTCTCAACGAGACTAACGTGAACCTGGACATGATTGTTCAGAACGTCTCCACCGACCGCCCCGACGTCACCGACATTTCCTTCACCCTGCCCCAGGATCAGGGCGCCGCTGCCCTAGCTGCCTTGGAAGCTAAGAAGGCTGAACTGGGCTTTGAGGAGGTCCAGTACAACGAGTCCATCGGTAAGCTGTCGCTGGTGGGCGCTGGCATGAAGTCTAACCCCGGTGTCTCTTTCAAGTTCTTTGATGCTTTGAGCGCTGCCGGTGTGAACATTGAGATGATTTCTACCTCTGAGATTCGCATTTCGGTCATTACCGACATTGCCAAGCTTGATGAGGCTGTGCGCGCCGTACACTCAGCTTTCGACCTTGATGCTGAGGGTGAAGCTACCGTCTATGGTGGCACCGGCCGCTAGGTTGTAAGAGAGGCTTGTCCCGTAAGGACGCCCAGGCCCCGGGCCGGTAGCGTAAAGGCTGCTGGCCCGGGGCCCAGCTTTTGAACAAGAGCTAGACATGACAGCCACCACCCAAGAAGCACCAGCAGATAAATTATCATAAATCAAATTTTCTGGTGGTAGGTGGTAGTGCGAGGGATTTCGCGGTGGTTCACAGGTGTTTACAATGCTAAACTGAAGGTATAAAAGCGGGGCACCCCCCTCAGAACCGGAAAATACTGAGAGGATGCCCCTAGCGTAGGAAACGTCTATCGTGCTGCTAGCTATTGATAGCGTTCCAGAGTTCGGCAATAGCCCGTAGAAGATTCGCAATCGGCGCCAACCACTTGCGAACTTCGCGGGCTATTTTCATACCTTGGCCCTTATTCATACGCTCACCTCCTCATTTGGTCTCTCTCAACGGCAGTTCGGCAATAATGTAACTCGTGGAGAGCCGCAGAGAAGGTATAGCTCTATTCTATCTAGTTTGTGTGCTTCTCAAGCTGGAGTCGTATCCCTCTATAGCACTTAAATATTCCCTGACTCCCTGCCGATCTCCAACACCCTCACCAATCCCTAGGGGAGCTAAGTGTAAAAAGCTTTTTGTACATAAAGAGTTATTCAAAAAGCAGACAAAACAGGATTACAGCGAAGACTAGAATAGACCCCATGCCCCTCACCCTCCTTACCGCAGCTACCTGGCGCGCCCAGGCGTCCGCCCATGAACAGCGCTCAGGCCGCTATGCCCTACCCTTTGCCGAGCGGCGCAAGCGCGGCCAAGCCCACCCCGTCGAAGACTTCCTCTTCACCTACTACACCCTCAAACCCGGCCAATTCATGCGCTGGCACCCCGGTGCGGGAATCATTCTGCAGGACGCTAGTGAGCGAGCAAACTGGAAATTCTACCGGACCGCAACCCAACAAGAGCTAGAAGAAGCTGGCCTGCCCCCAGCAGAAGCTGCCGCAACCGCCCAGGAGGGTAGTAGCGTCCTCGTTGATACCAAGAAGTTCGCCCAGGACCGTGCCACCGCCATAGACTTTGCCCGCATTATTGTGGGCAAGACCGCGGCCAAGCCCGGGTTCTTTGGGTGCTTTGGCCTACACGAGTGGGCCATGGCCTATAAGTCGGTTGAAAACAATATCCGCCACGACTACCTGAAGCTACGTTTAGGGGCAGACGGCACCGACCGGGTGGTTGAAAGCCATAAAATCAGGTGCTCCCACTTCGATGCCTTCCGTTTTTTCATGCCCCAAGCCGCTCCCATGAATGAATTTCGGCCCACACGACAAACCCAGCGTGACATGGAGCAACCCGCCTGCCTCCACTCAAATATGGACATCTACAAATGGGCTTATAAGCTCCTACCTTTGATAGCCTCAGAGCTGGTCATGGACTGCTTCGAGCTGGCCTGGCAGGCACGCGAACTCGACATGAAAGCTGCCCCCTACGATCTGAAGGAATGGGGCTACGAACCCATCCCCATTGAGACCGCAGAAGGCAAAGCTGAGTACGTGCGGCAGCAAAGATCTCTAGCTGAAAGATCTGTGCGCTTACGTCAACGTCTGCTCGATTCCCTAACGTCGTCCTTGGCCCCAAGCTAAAGAAGGGACAACCTCCATGCGTTTTTCGCGCAAACTCGCTACGGTAGCTATCGCTGCCCTAGCTTTTACGGGCCTAGCCGCCCCGGCAGCCTCAGCCTACAACTACGCCTACGACTCTGACGGCGACCGCCTACTAGATATCTGGGAAATTGAAGGCTACGACTACAACGGTGACGGGTACATCGACATCGACTTCCCCGCCCTAGGGGCAGACCCCTACCACAAAGACATCTTCGTTGAGATGGACTACATGCCAGGCCTCATGGCCAGCGAAGCCGAACTCGACACTATCGTCGACACCTTCGCCCAGATGCCCCTGTGGAACCCCGACGGGAGGACCGGCATCAACCTACACCTAGACGCCGGCAGCATCTACCCCCGCTACGATCTAGGTGGCGGCAACCAGGTGCCCCACCAAGGCTTCACCAACCTAGGCGACGTGCATGACCTGCGCGCCATCCACTCAGATATAGCCCGCTACCGCACCTTCCACTACATGATCTGGGGCGACTACCACGGCACCAACGGCTCATCTGGGGCAGGTAACCTCAACGGCCGAGTCTTCACAGTAACCGTTGGCCCCACCCACTGGGGCCACGCTAGCAGCCCGATCCGTATCGGTACTTTCATCCACGAGCTAGGGCACAACCTGGGCCTAGAACACGGCGGTGACGACAGTGTGAACTACAAGCCCAACTACACCAGCATCATGAACTACAAGTACCAGCTTGAAGGCCTACGCCGCAGCGACGGATCAATCTACTACGGCTACTCCACCAGCGAAGGCATGACCATGAACGAGGCCGCCATCATCGAAACACGCGGTATCGGCCAGCAAGGCCGCGGGTTCTCCATCCGCTACGGCAACCGCTACTGGAACGCCCACCAAGGAATAGACTTCGACGGTGACGGACGAGTCGAATCCCGCCCCCAGCGGATCGACATCAACAAGGACGGCAGAATCAGCCAGCTCTCTGCCCCCAACGATATGGAAATGATCCAGTTCCAGCCTCAGCACTTCTTCTACCGCAACGCTAGCACCGTAGAAGTCAACGAAATGACCGCTGATAAGGCACGCGATATGGGCTACCTGCCCGCCGAATAAGAACTAATCCTGGCACCCTGCCAGCCTTAGACACCGCAGGAGCAGAAAGAGCCTCACACCCCAGCTCTTTCTGTTCCTGCACCTTCAATAGGGGGGCCGTCTGGCGCACTTGACGCATCCGGTAAAATAGGTTGCGGTTCTATCTAGATTCCAGCACCCAAGGAGTGCCCATTCATGGCCCGTATTGTTGTTGACGTTATGCTCAAGCCCGAAATCCTCGACCCCCAGGGCAAGGCTATCTCTCACGAGCTTCCCCGCATCGGTCTAACCAATTTCACCGATGTCCGCCAGGGTAAGCGCTTTGAACTTACTGTCGACGGTGAAGTCACCGAAGAACTGCTCGCGCAGGCCCGCCAGGCAGCCGAAGAGCTGCTGTCTAACCCCGTGATTGAAGACGTCGTCAACGTCGAAGCTCTGGAGGACTAAAAGACGTGGCAGAATCCCTCGCAGCAACCGAAGTTCCCCTCGTGGGCGACTTCTCTGAAAACACCCCCGACGCCGCGCTTGCAGGTGTGCGCGTCGGCGTCATCACCTTCCCCGGCACCCTCGATGACCGCGACGCCTCTCGCGCCGTGCGCCTAGCAGGTGGCACCGCCGTCTCCCTGTGGCACGATGAAGCAGATTTGCACAAGGTAGACGCTGTTATCGTCCCCGGTGGTTTCTCCTACGGTGACTACCTGCGCGCTGGCGCCATCGCCGCCAAGGCCCCCGTGATGAGCAAGGTCGTTGAAGCCGCTAGCGCCGCTGGCGCCTCCGGGTCCGCACCCCTGCCGGTGCTAGGTATCTGCAACGGTTTCCAGATTCTGACTGAAACCCACCTGCTACCTGGCTCCATGATCAAGAATGATCACCGCAAGTTCATCTGCCGTGACCAGATTCTGCGAATCGAAAACAATGAGACCTTCTGGACCAGCGACTTTGAAGCAGGCCAGAACATTGTGGTGCCCCTCAAGAACCAGGACGGCCAGTACGTCGCTGACGCTAAGACCCTTGAGGCCCTCGAAGCTGAAGGCCGCGTCGTCTTCCGCTATGTAGATGTCAACCCCAACGGTTCCCGCAACGACATCGCCGGTATCACCAACGAGCGCGGCAACGTCGTAGGGCTCATGCCCCACCCCGAGCACGCCGTTGAGCCCGGCTTTGGCCCCTCCTCCTCAGGTTTTGGCACCGTAGGTCTGCGCGAAGGCGCCGACGGCCTAGGCGTCTTCACCTCCGTACTCAACAAACTGGTTTCGGCCTAAACGCCTCGCATAAGGAATAAGAATTTTGAGCGACAAGAAGTTTAACCTCGACACCGTTGAGCACGCCGCTGCCACCCCCGAGACCGAGCTGCCCTGGGCTGAGCTTGGCCTGAAGGAAAACGAGTTCGAGGACATCAAGAAAATCCTCGGCCGCCGCCCCACCGCAGCCGAGCTAGCAATGTACTCGGTCATGTGGTCAGAGCACTGCTCCTACAAGTCATCCAAGGTTCACCTCAAGCAGTTCGGTGCTAAGGTCACCGACGAAATGAAGAAGGACCTCATGGTCGGCATCGGCGAGAACGCCGGTGTAACCAATATCGGCAACGGCTGGGCTGTAACCTTCAAGATTGAATCCCACAACCACCCCTCCTACGTTGAGCCCTACCAGGGTGCAGCAACCGGTGTGGGCGGTATCGTGCGTGACATTATCTCCATGGGTGCCCGCCCCGTAGCTGTCATGGACCCCCTACGTTTCGGTGCCATCGACCACCCCGACACCGCCCGCGTCCTACCCGGCGTTGTCTCCGGTGTAGGCGGCTACGGCAACTCCCTGGGCCTGCCCAACATCGGCGGCGAAGTCGAATTTGACGAATGCTACCAGGCCAACCCCCTGGTCAACGCCCTGGCTGTGGGCATTATGCGCCACGAAGACATCCGCACCGCTAACGCCTCAGGTACCGGCAACAAGGTCATCCTCTTCGGTGCCCGCACCGGTGGCGACGGTATCGGTGGTGCCTCCGTGCTGGCCTCTGAGTCCTTCGATGACACCAAGCCCTCCAAGCGTCCCGCCGTACAGGTGGGCGACCCCTTCGCTGAGAAGGTCCTCATCGAGTGCTGCCTAGAACTCTTCAAGGGCTCTGTCGTTGAAGGTATCCAGGACCTCGGTGCCGCAGGTATCTCCTGCGCTACCTCCGAGCTGGCCTCTAACGGTGACGGCGGCATGCACGTTGACCTGACCAAGGTGCTGTTGCGCGACCCCACCCTGACTCCCGGCGAGATTCTCATGTCAGAATCTCAGGAGCGCATGATGGCTGTGGTCACCCCCGAAAACCTCTCCCGCTTTGAAGAAATCATGGACAAGTGGGATGTCGAATACTCCGTACTCGGTGAAGTCACCGGCTCCGGCCGCCTGACCATCGAGTGGCAGGGTGAAGTCATCGTCGATGTGGACCCCAAGACCGTGGCCCACGACGGCCCCACCTACGAGCGTCCTTACGCCCGCCCCGACTGGCAGGACGCCCTACAGGCAGACAAGTTCACCGGCTCCAGCGCGGACGACGCCCGCCCCACCGGCGCCGAACTAGGCCAGGCAATCAAGGACTTCATGGCTGCACCCAACATGTGCTCCAAGTCCTGGATCACCAACCAGTACGACCGCTACGTTCAGGGCAATACTGCCCTGTCTATGCCCGATGACTCCGGCGTGATCCGCGTAGACGAAGAAACCGGCCTGGGTGTTGCCCTCGCCACCGACGCCAACCCTCGCTTCACCAAGCTAGACCCCTACGAGGGCGCTAAGGCCTCCCTGGCTGAGGCCTACCGTAACGTCGCTACCGTAGGTGCCCGCCCCGTAGCTGTCTCTGACTGCCTAAACTTCGGCTCCCCCGAGGACCCGGACGTCATGTGGCAGTTCGCTGAGGCTGTGCGCGGCATCGCCGACGGCTGTATGGAACTGGGCGTACCTGTGACCGGCGGTAACGTCTCCCTCTACAACCAGACCGGCGGCAAGGCCATCAACCCCACCCCCGTGGTGGCGATGATGGGCGTGATGGACGACGTCACCCGCCGCACCCCCTCCGGCTGGGCACCTGAGCACGACGGCCAGGCCCTCTACCTGCTGGGCACCACCGCCGACGAACTTGACGGCTCCGAGTGGGCCCGCTTCAAGGGCCACCTGGGCGGCCAGCCCCCCAAGGTTGACCTGGCTGCTGAGAAGCTACTGGGCGACATGCTGGTGAACATGAGCCGTGACGGCATGATTGATGCCGCCCACGATGTTTCTGCCGGTGGCCTAGCTGCTGCCCTGGTTGAGGGTTGCCTGCGCTTTGGTGTAGGTGCCCGTATTGGCCTGGGTGAGGTTGCTGAGCGTGACGGGATCGACCTGTTCACCCTGCTCTTCTCTGAGTCCCTGGGCCGCGTGGTTGTCTCCGTGCCCCGCTCTGAGGAAGTTCGCTTCAAGGACATGTGCACCGCCCGCGACTACCCCTTCGCCCGCATTGGCGTGGTTGATGCCGCCTCAAAGGCCCTGGATATTCAGGGTGAGGTCGCTATCAGCCTGGAGGAGCTGCGCGAAGCCCACGAGGGCACCTTGGCCCGCCACTTTGGCGAGGTAGCCCCCAGCTAGTCGCTAGTTACTGTGTGTAAGGACGCCGCCGCGCACTGCCCTGCCCCACGGCAGGTAAGGTGCGTGGCGGCGTCTTTCTGCTTTTAACAGCTGAATAAAGCTAAAGTTAAACCTGTACGCACCAGCAAAGGAACCTCTATGCTTTCTCGCACCACACTCATGAGCGTCTTGGGAATCGCGGCTCTCGCGCTCTCGGCATGCTCCTTATCCGGCGGTGTTCCAAAACCCACCCCCGTTCATGAATTATCAAGCAGCTCGGCAACACCGTCGCCTTCGGCCACAATATCAAGCCCCTCACCTACCGCAGAGACGCCCTCCTCCGAACCAGCGGTAGAGCAAACAACCGCTGAAGCCACTCCCGCACAAGCCCAGACACCTCCTTCTGAACAAGCCTCTCCCGCATCAGATGCTATTGCAGCGCCAGGTACCAACTGCGGCCCCGTGGTCAATAGTGAGGGCCAAAGCACTGAGGGAAGCGTCTATGTCTCTGGCGGAGCCGTAAGCTGCGCTGAAGCTATCTCAGTTTTTAACTCCTACTTCCCCCAGATGCCCGATCTTGCCTACAACCGATACGGGGTCGTTGAAGGCATACTGGGAGGGTACACCTGCCAGATGAACCGGCAATACATGGGTGCCTACGCAATGTTAAGCGGCCAGGTGTACCTCTGCCAAAACAGCGCAAACGGCGCCTACCTTGAGCTGCGCTACCCTGGGGAACGAGTACTGCCCGGCTATGTAGTCGATATGAACAAACATATCGGTGACCCTCCGGGGGCCATGACTGGCACCGCAGTCACTTTCTCCACTCCCGCTCAGACCGTTGATTGCATTGGCACTCTAGACACCAAAACAATCACCTGCCGGGCTTTCCGGGCTGGGGGTGGCATTAACTACGTGACGATGGGCAAAACCGGGGCTCCCACTTTCTCTGATTTTGGCGACGGCCCTACCGCCCCCGTTCAGTCAACCCCTGTTGATGTAGGCACAGTAATTACAGCACTGGGTGTCTCGTGCAAGCCCACGGATGCGCAGACTCTGTACTGCGTTAACACCACACACGGGTTCACGCTATCTCCCAATGGGTTTATTCAAGACTAGGAGGGTTATTCATAAGGGGTATCCCGCAGCCAAAAAGAGCAACCCACGAACTACTGGAAACACCCGCCCATACCAGCCCATGCCTTCAGAGCCCACGGGCTAGATCAGTTTCTTGATTCTTCGAAATTTGGCTGATAAGGGCTAGGTAGGTTTGGGGGCTGGCCACACCGACAAGGCGCAAGCCTGGGGTGAAGCTAACTAAGGAGCAGAAACGAAATAATCGGATGCTCAATTGGCTAGGGTCGGTGGTGGTGCGGGTCATCGCGCTGGTGTTGCATCTGGCGGGTTCTGTATACAGGTTTCAGGCGTCCTTTTGTCTAAATCAGGCGTAGGCCGCTACCCTTGACGATATTTTATGGGGCTAGGCGTTTACCCAGCTGGGCAAACACGCGGGTGTTGTGGTCGAAGCCAGTCAGTGCTTCATCGATTAGGGCATCGCGTTGGGCGTCCGTCAGTGGAGCCTCGTCCAGAAGAACCCGGTAGGAATCTTTGAAGACCTTGGGCTTCGGGAGCGTTTCAAAGCGGTACATGCTCAGAGCCTTAGTAGGCACCCCGTAGTGCCGGGCGACTAGGGCAGCCACAGCCTGGCCGCCCGATAAATCGCCCAAGTAACGCAGGTAGTGGTGGGCTAGAAAACGTTCGGGGGCGGACGCCGTCGCTCGAATAGCTGCCGCATAGTCAGCAGTTGCCGATAACGGCTGGTCATCGATGGGTCCGCCTAGTTCAGCTAGATCAGCCTTAATAGAGGCAAGGCGGTCAAGGCCTTTTAGCACGAAGGGTTCGGTGATGGGGTTGGGCTGAGCACGGAAGCCAGCAGCCACTTCTTCGAGGGCCTCGTAGATGTAGGTGTACTGGGTCAGCAACATGCGGTAGGCCTCCACAGTGAGTTTGCCGCCCATGAGGTCAGCCATGAAGCTGGAATGCTCTGCCTGCTTGTGGCGGGCTGCGGTTTCTGTTTTAAGGCGGGCTGAGAAGGTAGGACGTTCGGTGTCGGCAAGGGTGAGTGTCATGGGGTTCTCCTTGGTGAGGGGTTGCAGAGGAATCTTTACTGACAGATTGTCACCAGGAAATAATTAAGTCAAGACCTCGTGATCTATTTTTATTAGGTTCACCTTAATGTTAGTTTAGGCATGCCTTTAAATTTAATAAGGCCGAGCATGTTACGAAATATGCCCACCCTACGCTACATAGATTTCACGAGGATGCCCATGTCTCTTCAGCACAGCGCCCGGCGCTCCTGCGCCCTCCTAGCCACCGCCGCACTCACCCTGTCAGGCATGACCCTGGTTGCCGCGTCCACCGCCGACGCTGCAGACACCCCCAGCAGCACCGTCGCTGCTGCGTCCGCAACCCACACTGCCAGCAATGCCAAGCTCACCTGGTCACTCAAAGATTCCTTTATCCGCTATGTCACCGGCACTTTTGCCGGCGGTAGCGTAGAGGTAACCGGCGGCCCCAGCTTCAACGGTTCAACCTTCTCTTGGGAGGGGGCTGAAGGGGAGTTCACCGGTGCGCAGGGAACCATCAACTACCCCGGAACTATCCACTTCACCGCCCACCACGGCGCCCTAGATATCATCTACGCCAACCTCAAACTTGTAGTCAACGGTAACCAGGGCACCCTGGTAGCCGATGTAAAGTCCAAGGGTTACAACGGCTCCCCCGACGTGGATGCCACCGGCGTCAGCTTCGCTACCGTAGACCTTGCTAGCATCGCTTTCAGCAACGGCACCGTATCAGTCACCAACGCTCCTGTTACTCTCACCGCCGAGGGTGCGGACGCCTTCGCCGGCTTCTACAAGACCGGCGAGGTTCTCGCGCCCCTCAGCTTCTCAGCCGACCTGACCGGAAAGCCCGCAGAAACCCCTGCCCCCGCTCCTACCCCGGAACCGACCGCTGACGGCGTCACCAATGCAGCGGGAACCGTCACCTGGGGTATTAAGGATTCCTTCCTCAACTATCTGCTAGCGCAGAACGCAGTAACTCCCGGTGAAAAGACCAGCCTCGAAGGCAATAACTTTGCCTTCGCCGGTGCGACCGCGCAGACAACAGACACCGGCTATTCCATCAGTGTTCCGGGTAGTTTCTCCTTGCTAGCCCACGGCGGGGTGCTCAACATTAACCTGCACAGATTCCGGGTTGTCACCGATGGGGCCCAGGGTTACATCTACGCCACCGGCACCTCAGCCAACACCGGAGAAATCACTGATCAGCCCATCGCCAGCTTCGACGCGAGCGCCCTAACCACCGACGCCGAGGGCAATCTGCTCCTGAGCGGTGTAACCACCTATGCCACCGGGCATGCGGCCACCATTTTTGGCTCCCGTTACGCTGAGGGTACGGAGTTTGACCCCCTCTACCTGCGCGTGGCTGCGCCGGTGGTTGAGGACGTGCCTGCCCCGGCTCCCAGCGAAACTCCGGCTCCTGCCCCCAGCGAGACCCCCGCCCCTGGCCCGTCCGCTGAACCTACTACCCAGCCCACTGCTGAGCCGACCGTCGCTCCCTCAGCCCAGCCTTCTGTTGAGCCGACGGCTGCTCCTTCTGCTCAGCCCACTGAGGAGCCTGCTGCCCAGCCCTCCATCAACCCTGCTGACCCGGCCCCCCAGTGTGTTCCGGTAACCGTCACTGAGACAGTTGCCGGTGCAACTAGCACCCAGGCTGATGGCACTGTGTCAGCAGCAACCTTGAGCTGGGGCGTGCGCTCGTCTTTCCGTAATTACATCGGTGGCGGTATCGCCCAGGGCGGTTGGGAACTCAGCGACACAACTTACTCCAACAGCACCTTTAACTGGTCGCAGGGCACCGGTAGCTTTGCTGATGGAAAGGGAACCGTTAACTTCACCGGTTCGGTGCGTTTCACCGGCCACAAGGGCGCCCTCAACACCCTGATGGCTAACCCCCGCCTTGAGATCAACGGTTCTACCGGCACCCTCTACCTGACCATAACCTCTAACAACACTGATGGGGTTGCCACCAATTACGGTGAGGTCGCTTTTGCCACGGTCGATACCTCTTCTCTCACCGTTAACGGCTCAACCATCTCCCTCTCAGGCGCTTCAGCTACCCTCACCGAGGCCGGGGCTGCTGCCTTCGCTGGCTTCTACTCAGCAGGTATGGCCCTTGACCCCATCAGCTTCACCGGCACCCTGGGTTCAAAGACCGTCACCGGTGCTTCTCAGACCATTGAGAAGACTCAGTATGTCTCTGAGAACGGCGCTAACTGTGATGCCCTAAACGCTGAGGCTGAGCGGAAGGCTGAGTCTGCTCGCACAGCTGCCCAGGGTGGCAAGCTGGCGAATACTGGCGCTTCAGTCGGTGCCCTTGTTGCTGTGGGTGCCGCCCTGCTGGCTGCTGGTGCTGTGGTGGTAGCCCGCCGCCGCGCGTCCTAATTCTCCCTTCCCCGGGTGGGAGCCGGAATGTACCCGGTTCCCACCCCCTTTCTTTCTCTCAGGAGGTTCTGGTGCTCACGCGCTCTTTTTCTTCTCTGCCCCTGCGCCGGGGTTTTTCTGTTCTGAGTGCGGCCCTGGTTCTGGCGGTAACGGCCTGTACCGGGTCGGTAGAGAGCGGTGCGGACGCCGCCGCTACAGGCCCGCAGGCGGAGGCAGCTTCTACGTCGGTTGAGAGTGAGGCGCAGTCGTCGGCAACGGCCGGGGGTATTGAGGCTCCCGCAAGTGAAGAACTGCACCGTACTGCTCTACAGCAGGCCGAGGACTACCTAAAAACTCACGCTCTAGAGAACCCTAAGAGCCTGACAGGTCTTGCCACGGCAGCGTCTGTGCCCGATGTACTGCCCCTTGAGAACCCGCAGGCCCCGCAGCTACCCGTAACCGTCACTGATTTTCAGGGTACCCAGGTGACAGTGACCAGCGCCGACCGGATTCTTGCCCTGGACATGTACGGTACCCTGGCCCAGACCGTTGTGGCCCTGGGCCTGGGCGACAACCTGGTAGGCCGGGTCACGTCTTCGACAGAGACAACTTTGGCAGACCTGCCCCTGGTTACCCAGAACGGCCACGATATTTCTGCTGAGGCGGTTCTTTCTCTCGCTCCGACCGTGGTGCTCATGGATACCACCAACGGCCCCCTGGAAATTACCGAGCAGCTGCGCTCCGCAGGGGTGACCGTGGTTCATTTTGACCCCTCCCGTTCCCTGAACCAGGTAGTTCCGCAGATTGAGGCGGTTGCCCAGGCTCTGGGCGTTCCGGAGGCCGGTGCCCAGCTGGGTGCGCGGGTGCAGGCTGAGATTGATTCGGCACTAGATACCATTGCCGAGGTAGCCCCGCAGGATCCGGCGCAGAAGGTGGGCATGGCCTTCCTCTATGTGCGAGGCACCGCCGGTATCTTCTTTATTCTCGGTGAAGGCTCAGGGGCTGATGAGCTGATTACGGCCCTGGGCGGGCGCGATGTGGCGAGTGAGGGCGGAGCTTCGGGCACTGTTCCCGCTAACGCTGAAGCACTCTCCCGGGCTAACCCCGACCTAATCTTAACTATGACCGGCGGGGTGGAGTCTACTGGCGGTATCGAGGCCTTCTTCGCCCGCCCTGGCGTAGCTGAGACTACCGCCGGCGCCAATCAGCGTGTGATTGATATGGCAGACGGCCAGGTTCTCTCATTCGGGCCGAACAGTGCCGCGGTACTCCTATCGCTGGCTACCGCTATCTATACCCAGCAGTAGGTTCTCGTGCAGGTACGTTCTTCTACTCTTACAGCGGTCTTTACCGCCTTGCCCCTTCTACTGCTCGGCGCGGTAGTCATTTCGGCCGGTCTGGGCCAGTTTGAGATTCCCCTACCCCAGGTTGCCGGGGGTATTCTGCGCAAGCTGGGGCTGGCGTCCGCTGACCCTGCCATGCAACTTGCAGACGCTACTCTTTGGAATATTCGCCTACCGCGTATTCTGCTAGGGCTGCTGGTGGGGGCCGCCTTGGGGGCGTCCGGGGCCTTAATGCAGGCGGTCTTCGGTAATCCGCTGGCCGAACCGGGTGTCATCGGTATTTCTGCCGGGGCTGCGGTGGGAGCCTGCGGGGCTATCGTTCTGGGTCTGAACCTTCTGGGCATGTTCACTGTGCCCCTCTGCGCTTTTGTCTGTGCGCTAGCTACCACTGCTCTGGTCTATGTCTTCTCTCGCTCCGGCGGGCGGGCAGGGGTATTATCGATGATTCTTACCGGTATTGCCGTGACCGCCGTGGCTAACGCCCTGATTGCCCTGATGGTTTTCATCGCCGATGACGCCAGCCGCGACCAGATTATCTTCTGGCAGATGGGTTCTCTGAACGGGGCAACCTGGGCGTCGGTAGCTACCAGCGCCCCGATTGTGGGCGTCGGTATTATTGGCTGCCTGCTTCTAGCCCGGCAGCTCAATCTGCTCGCCCTGGGCGAGCGGGCCGCTGCCCACTCGGGTATTCATGTAGAGCGCCTACGCCTGGCTGCTATCGTCTGCACCGCCTTGCTGACCGGGGCTGCGGTGGCCTACGCGGGGATTATCGCTTTCGTGGGCCTGATTGTGCCCCACCTGCTTCGTATGGTGATAGGCCCCTCCAACCGGGTGCTCCTGCCTGCCTCAATTCTGGGTGGTGCTCTACTCATTGCGGCATCTGACCTTGCTGCCCGCACCTTGGTGAACTTCGCTGACCTTCCCATCGGCATCTTTACGGCCCTGGTGGGCGGCCCTACCTTTTTCATCTTGCTCCGCCGAACTCTGGCCAAGGGGGCCTTATGACCGCACCTTTACTCGTTGCTGACTCGGTCGGCTACCAGGTGAATGGTCGGCAGATTCTGCACGACATATCACTCGAAGTTGCTCCCGGTGAGGTCCTAGCTCTTATCGGCCCCAATGGGGCAGGTAAATCGACACTCTTGTCATTGTTGGCAGGGGATACCTCACCCAGCTCGGGGCAGATTACCCTGGGCGGGCGTCCGCTGACAGACTACCGACCGGTAGAGTTGGCCCGTACCCGGGCCATGCTCTTGCAACACACATCAGTGGCCTTCTCCTATACTGTGCAGCAGGTAGTCCAGATGGGCCGCACCCCCTGGCGGGGCACCGAGCAAGCTCGCCAGAATTACGAAATTGTATCCGCCGCTCTTGTCGAGACCGATACCGAACGCCTGGCGGGCCGGGACGTCCGTACCCTCTCGGGCGGCGAAACTGGCCGCACCCACCTGGCCCGGGTTTTTGCTCAGCGTACTCCCCTGCTGCTACTCGATGAGCCCACCGCTGCGCTCGATATTCTTCATCAGGAGCAGACCCTCACCCACGCCCGAGCCTACGCCCGGCAGGGGGCTGCTGTGGTGGTGGTTCTCCACGATCTTGATGTGGCGGCCTCTTACTCTGACCGGCTGGTGCTCCTTGCCAAGGGGCGGGTGGTGGCGCAAGGACGCCCGCAGCAGGTCTGCACCGCCGAGCGGCTCAGCACGGTCTACGGTCATCCCATTGAGGTGCTTACCCACCCGGTAACCGGGCGTCTACTGGTGCTTCCGGCCCGCGACTAATGCCCTTTTTCATCCTCAGGGCGGACGCACGGCCACAGTTTCTGCTACTAGACTAGGTAATGCCTTACCTGCCCTTATCCCAAGGAGTCCCTATGCCTCGCACCGCGCCTATTTCCTGTGTCATGGTGAGCACCCCTGCAGATCAGGTTTTGGAGGCTGCTGGGCTGAGCGGCGAGCAGGTGGCTGAGCGTGAGGCTGCTGGGCTGGTGAACACGCAAAATAATGCGACGTCCCGTTCTACGGCCACTATCGTCCGCACTCACCTTTTCACCATGTTTAACCTGGTGTTGGGCTTGTGTGGGTTGGCTGTGATTCTGGTGGGTTCTTGGTTTGATACTCTTTTCCTTTTGGCGGCTATCGCTAATGTGGTGATTGGTTTTACCCAGGAGTTTTCGGCCAAACGTCAGCTTGACCGTATTGCCTTGCTGCGGCGGGACCCGGCTACTGTAGTGCGTAATGGTGAGCTGGTGCCGGTCGCGTTCGACCAGCTAGTTCGTGACGATGTTGTTCTACTCAAGCGCGGGGACCAGGTCCCTGCTGATGCGGTGGTGCTCACCAGTGATGGCCTAGATTTGGATGAGTCTTTGCTGACCGGTGAGAACGACCCTGTGGGTAAGGTTCCGGGCGATGGTGTGCTTTCGGCGTCCTCTGTGATTGGTGGCTCGGGTAAGGTACGGCTGACGGCGGTAGGTGAAAGGTCTCGTGCCGCTCAGATTACCGCTGAGGCCCGCCAGTTCACTACCATTCATTCTGAGTTGCGCGCTGGCATGGAGCGGGTGGTTACTTGGATTACCTGGGCGCTGGTTCCTATTATTGCGGTGGTGCTCAATGGGCAGATGCAGGCTGCTGGTGGCTGGCAGTTTGCCTTTGATTCAGGGGCTTGGCGTGATGCTTTGATTACTTCTGTCTCGTCGGTGGCGTCGATGATTCCTCAGGGCTTGGCTTTGATGACTACCATTTCTTTTGCTGTTGCCTCGGTTAAGCTGGCTCGCACTGAGGTGCTGATTCAGGAGCAGCCTGCCGTTGAGGTGCTGGCCCGTGTTGATACGGTCTGCTTTGATAAGACCGGCACCTTGACTGAGGGTGGGGTGCGTTTTGAGTCGGTTCGTGCCTTGAGCGGGCAGGTGCTCTGTGGTGAGGCTGAGGGTCAGGACGCCAGCGCCCCTGCCCCTGAGGTTAAGGACGGCTGGGCTGCTGCCCTGGGCTGGTTGGGGGCTGACCAGAACGCTAACTCTACCGCTGCTGCCCTCAGGGAGCCCTTTGCTGAAGCTGCCGGCGCAGCGGCCCCGGCCGGTGCCAGTGTTCCAGAGGCTACTGGCGTCCTACCTTTTTCTTCTGCTCTGCGTTTTAGCGGGGTGGAGTTCAGTAGTACGGGGGCCTGGCTGCTGGGGGCACCTGAGGCTCTTTTGCCTGAAGATTCTTCTGCCCGGGAGCTTGCCGGTGGGCTGGCTGAACAGGGGCTACGCGTGCTGGTCTTGGCTCATGCCCCAGCTCTTCTGCGTGAGCCTTCCGGTAAGGTTGCCACCCAGATACCTGCCGGGTTGGTGCCTCAGGTTCTTGTAATTTTCCGTGAGCAGGTACGCTCAGAGGCCCCCGAAACCCTGGCCTACTTCAGGGGTCAGGGTATTGACCTGAAGGTCTTCTCTGGTGATAACCCCCGCACGGTAGCGGCCGCAGCAGCTACCGCCGGTATGGACGTCTCAGCCGGTGCTATAGACGCCTCCGCTCTCCCGGAGTCTGGCCCTGAACTGGTAGAAGCTGCCCGCACCCACGCGGTCTTTGGGCGTGTCTCCCCTGAGCAGAAGAAAAATATGGTGTTGGGTCTGCGCCAGTCCGGGCATGTGGTGGCTATGACCGGTGACGGTATTAATGACGCTTTGGCCCTCAAGCACGCTGATTTGGGTATCGCCATGGGCAATGCTGCCCCTGCCACTAAGGCAGTGTCGCGCCTGGTACTTCTGGATGGGCGCTTTGACCGCCTACCCGGTGTGCTGGCTGAGGGGCGTAAGATTATCGCCAATATTGAGCGGGTAACCAACCTCTTCCTTACTAAGACCGCCTTCGCTATCCTGCTGGGCCTGACTTTGGGTGTGCTCTGCTGGAAGTTCCCCTTCCTACCGCGCCAGTACTCTACTGTTGACCTGCTGATGATAGGCGGCCCTGCTTTCTTCCTTACCATGTTGCCTAATACTCGACGCTATGTCAGTGGCTTCTTAGACAGGGCCCTGCGCTTTGCCCTGCCTGCGGCCCTTGTGATCACAGCGGTACTGGTTTTCGTCAACGGTTATGGGCGTAGCCTTAGCGCGGTCACTACCTCAGAGGTGCAGACTGCTACCTTCCTAGCCCTAGCTCTCATGGGTATCTATAACATCACCACGGTAGTACGACCGGTGCGGGGTGTACGTTTAGCTATTGTGGCTACCATGTACGCTGGGCTGGTGCTTGTTCTGCTTTTGCCTCCTTCGCTCTGGTACCACCAGTTCACCATTCCTAGCGGTGCATATCTGCTGGCCACTGTGGGTTCGGCAGCTCTTGGTTGCCTGGGTCTTGAGATTAACCTGCGCCTGCACACCGCCTGGTTACGGGATCACCACCCGCAGGTACTTGCACAAGGCTAGGCTCAAGGAGTACGCTGGAGCACGACTGGGTTCATACCCATAACACTTATGTAGTAAATCATCAGGATTGTTACTGGTTGAGCAGGCAAGACCTGGGTTGCTATCAGCTCATACGGCACCGGTGTACCCACACCCAGGCCCCTTGTATGAGCACCTGTTTACTCTCCACGGGTAGGCAGGTGAGATGAGCAGCTCGGGTCTTTTTCGTCTTAACAACCGGTGAGCAGTCCGCACACACCAGTAAGGTTCTACCCGTGAATAATTCACAGATTGGTGAGCGGATTCTTGAAGGCCTGGGCGGCCCCGAGAACATCTCGCACTTAACCCACTGCGCCACCCGCCTGCGCGTGACTCTTAAGTCCAATAGCGCCGTCGATAAGGACGCTGTTGAGAAGACCCCCGGCGTGCTCTCCTTGATTGAGCAGTCCGGCCAGACCCAGGTCGTCCTTGGTGACCGGGTTGAGGCGGTCTACAACGAAATGCTGAAGCTGCCGGGTATGAGCTCAGTGGGCGAAAGCTCTTCTGCAGGCTCCGTAGCAGCCGATCAGAAGAAGGCTGGGCCTCTCACCCGCGTCTTCGATGTGCTCTCAGATTCCTTCCGCCCCCTGCTTTGGGCGCTGCTGGGCACCTCCATGATTCTGACCCTGATTGTTTTCCTGCAGCAGCTAGGTTACTTCGGTCAGTACACCGACCTCACCGGTCAGCTTGTGAACGTTGACATCGTCAACGGCCCCCGTTTGACTGATGAAAACGCTGCTGCGGCCATGCTCAATGAGTGGCGTGCAGCCTACCCCTTCTGGTTCTTGATGCTGGCTGCGGCCCTATCAGTTCTGCAGTTCATGCCTATCATGCTGGGTGCAACTGCCGCTAAGCGCCTGGGCGCCAACATGTGGGTCGGTGCAGCTATCCCCGCAGCACTGATGACCGGAACCTTCCAGGGTTTTGCCGATATCGCAGTAGACGGCGTTGTGCGTGTTCCCTTCCTGGGCCTTGACCTGCCCCTGTACGTCATGAACTACACCGGCCAGATCTTCCCGCCCCTCTTCGCAGCAGCCCTGCTCGCCCCCCTGGAGCGTTTGCTCAAGCGCATCATTCCCACCATGTTGCACATGGTCTTTGTGCCCATGTTCTCCGTGATGATTCTGGTGCCTCTGACTGCCTTCCTGATTGGCCCCATCGGCATCAAGTTCGCTCTGGCGATCTCTGACTTTATCGGTGGCGTCAACGAAGATGCTCCTTGGCTGGTCGGCGGTATTATCGCAGGTCTTTACCTCTTCATGGTTCCCCTGGGCCTGCACTGGCCCCTGAATGCCGTCATGATTAACAACCTGCAGACCGACGGTGTGGACTTCATCCAGTCCCCCATGGGTGCCTACAACTTCGCTGTCTTCGGCGTGGTAACCGGTGTTGCTATCGCAGCTCGCCGCAACAAGGAGCTACGCCAGACCGCTGCTGGTGCGGCCGCCTCAGGTCTGCTCGGTGGTATCTCTGAGCCCTCCCTCTACGGTGTTGTTCTGCGCTACAAGCGCGTCTTCCCCCTGATTCTGGTGCCTGCCATCATCGGTGGTGCCACCATCTCAGCTCTGGGTGTTAAGTCCTACGCCTTTGCCTTCACCTCCTTGATTTCTATCCCCGCTATGCAGCCCTGGTACCTCTACATGATTGGTCTGGCTATCGCCTACTTCGGCGCTATGGCAGGTGTGCTGATTTTCGGTTACGAATCCAAGGAGCAAAAGGCTGAAGCTGCCGCTAAGGCCGCAGCCGTTGCAGAGACCGGTATCGGCGAGTCAGCTGCTGAAGCAGTTACCCCCGGTGCCTCCGAAAAGCGCACTGACGCTGTAGCAGCTACTGCTGCTGCCGCCCCTGTTGCTCTTGCTGAAAAACAGGACGCCGCCCCCACCGCAGCTACCCCTTGGGCAGCTGAAGAGGCAGCACCTACCGCAGGTACTGTGCTGACCATGGCTTCACCCATGGAAGGCCAGGCAATCGCCCTGTCTGAGACTCCTGACCCCATCTTTGCCGCTGAAAAGCTGGGTAAGGGTGCAGCTATCGTACCCACCGGTAACACCGTTGTGGCCCCTGCTGCCGGTAAGGTCTCTGTGACCATGCCTTCTGGTCACGCCGTAGGTCTGAAGCTCGATAACGGTGTAGAACTGCTGATTCACGTAGGTATCGACACCGTCAACCTCAACGGTGAGGGCTTCGATGTGAAGGTTAAGAAGGGCCAGCAGGTTGCCCCCGGCGATATTCTGCTGACCTTCGACCCTGAGGTCATCAAGCAGGCCGGTTACTCACTGGTCACCCCCATTCTGGTCACTAACACCAACCGCTTCGCTGGTGTTGAGGCTGCTATTGGTGATGTTCAGCCTGGTTCTGAGCTGCTGAAGGTTACTACCAAGTAATCTGACCTTAGCTTTTGAGCCTGCCGCCCCGTATCGTCCTTCTAGACGGTGCGGGGCGGCTTTTTATCAATTTAGATTGAGCTAGTTCATCTTCTTGCGCCAGTGCGCGCTCTTACCCGCGGGGGGGGTAGGAAGTTTATTAATCTGGGCAGGTAGAGCAGGTAAGGGGCTAGTCCTCACGCAGCAGGTGACGGAAGGTCTGCACGGCCTCACGAATGACCTTATCGTGTTCGGCTCCTTCAGGCACACCGTGGGTATAGTCCAGGTAACGCAAGAGAGCTGAGGTGACATAAAGAGCTGCACGCAGGCGAGGCTCTGGGATGCCCTCACCGGGCTCATTCTCCGGCAGGTAGGGCCAGGGCCCGCGGCGTCCGCGCGCGTTAAACTCCACCCAGTCAACGGTACGCAGCAGACCCGCCAAGGTATTCTCACACTCGATATGGTGGGTTTTGAGCCGGTAGTGCAGCTCCGGGTAATCCTGCACCAAAGAACGCACCTGCGGGTAGGTGGGGTTATCAACTGAGGCAAGGATAATATCAAGCATCAGGTGGGCGATACGCTCAAAAATGTAAAGATCCTGCCGTTGCATATCGCGCTGCACAATCTCATCGGTGATGACGGGGGCACGCAAACCTAGCACGGCGTCCTCTTTGCTGGCGAAATAGTTAAAGAGGGTGCGGGGGCTGACGCCTGCTACTTCAGCGATTTCGTCGGTTGTGGTGGTTTTAAGACCCTTCTCAAGCACAAGCGTGAGAGCAGCCTCGTGAATGGCTGCATGGGTTCGCTCGCGGCGTTGCTGTCGCACAGATTTCTCGGGTTTCCTCACACCACCAGTTTATTGCAGAAGTGCACACAGCTAGGGGTTAATGTGGTGAGTCACAGCGGAGAAAAACGTAACTCTAGCAGAAATACCCCATGTTACGGCAGGCACCCGGCTCAAGCCCAAGCCCCCGGTAGACTTAGGTTAGTGAACTTCAGCTTGCCTTTTATTGACATCCCCAACCTCCCAGACTGGCTATCGGTAACCCTCGTCGCTATTGACATTCTTATCCGTATCCTCGTTCTGTGCTGGTTGCCCTACAACCGCAAACCTGTGGTGGCGCTGGGCTGGCTCATGGCAATCTTCTTCCTCCCCTTCGTAGGCCTCATCGCCTTCCTGGTCTTTGGCTCCAACCTGGTGCCCAAACATCGCCGTGAGCGCCAAAGCGAGATGAACAAGACCATCAAAAAATCCATCCAAGGTGACGACGCCATACTAGGTGACCCAGTGCTACCTGAGCCTGCGCGGGTGGCTGCCCACCTCAACTACAAGCTCGGTGCCCTACCGCTAGTCGGCGGTAACGAGTTCGAACTACGCCACGACAACAACGCAGCCCTCAAAGAACTAGCGGAGAAAATCGATCAGGCACAAAGATACGTTCACTTCGAGTTCTACATCACCGCCCTCGATAGCACCACCGAACCCCTATGGGATTCCCTGATACGCGCCCACCAGCGAGGCGTTGCAGTTCACGTACTCATCGACCATATTGGCTCCCGCAAGTACCCCCGCTGGAAAAAACTTCAGCGCAAGCTCGACACAGCAGGTGTGCCCTGGCGGCTCATGCTCCCCCTCAAACCCTGGAAAGGCCAGTGGCAGCGCCCCGACCTACGCAACCACCGCAAGATCGTGGTCATTGATGGTGACCTGGCCTTTAGCGGCTCCCAAAACGCCATCGACTGCACCTACAACCTCAAAGCCAACATCAAAAAGTGCCTGGAATGGAAAGACCTCTCCTTCTTCTGCACCGGCCCGGTAGTCCACGAACTCAACGCCGTATTCGTCTCTGACTGGTACGCCGAGACCAAAGAGCTCCTACTCCATGAAATCGACGCGAACATGGAAGCCCATGAAGACCCAGAGCAGGAGAGCCAGCGTCCGCTCGCCCAAATTGTGCCCTCTGGCCCCGGATTCGAGACCGAAAACAACCTGCGCCTGATCAACCACCTGATTTACAACGCAGAAGAACGTATCATCATCTGCTCCCCCTACTTCTTACCCGAAGAAACCCTGCTCCAGGCCCTGACTAACATGGCGCTCTCAGGTATCGACGTGACCCTCATCGTCTGTGAGAAGGGCGATCAGATTCTACCCATTATGGGGCAGCGCTCCTACTACGAGCAGCTCCTACGTTCAGGTGTGAAGATTCAGGAGTACCCCGGCCCCACCGTACTACACTCCAAATTCATGATTGTGGACGAAGAGATCACCTTCATCGGCTCCTCCAACATGGACCCCCGCTCCTTCGCCCTGAACTTTGAAGTATCTACCTTCGTCGTCAGTAAGAGCATGGTGCAAGAACTTGATGATGTAGCCCAGGACTACATCTCACAGTGCAAGCGCCTAGAGTACAATGACTGGGTCAAACGCCCCCTCCACCAGAAAATTGCTGAGAACATTTGCCGCCTGTGGAGCTCACTGCTCTAGATTCTAGAATCTATGGCTCTAGGGTTCTAGGCCATTGCGACTGTTTCATCCCCGTGGCCATCACCCTGGCCGGTGGGCTTACTGGCAAGAACGGTGATATTACCCGGCCCCGGCTTAGTCTGCCCTACCTTCTCAGCAGGCACACTCACACCCACATCAACAATCACAGACTGAAGGTGAGCCCCGGCAGGCACCACGGTATTACCCATCAGGATAGAACGCTCCACACGAGCCCCAGCTTCGACGGTAACACCAGGGCCAACGACGCTAGAGTCCACCTGGCCATGCACACGGGCACCGTGGGCAACCATGGACCCGTTCACCTGCGCCGAAAGTGCAAGGTAGGCAGGGGCATAGGGGTCAGGGTGAGGGATAATAGCCCACCCAGGAGCATCCAGGTTCAGCCCCTTGCCTTCCAAGAGGTCCATGTGGGCGCGGTAGTAGGCGTCAATGGTGCCGATATCTTTCCAGTAGCCTTCAAGCAGATACTCGTGCACCGTATGCTGCTTCACTAGGGACGGGATAATAGTCTGCCCGTAGTCGCCCAGGGCCTCACCAACTGCCTCAGTATCAGAGCGGTCCACACCTTCAAGCAGGCTGTCTAAGGTCGCCCGCAGGGCTGCCACAGAGAAAACAAAAATCTCGGTGGCAACCTTCTGGCTGGCAGGCTGCTCAGGCTTGTAATCGTAGTGGGTGACCGCCCCGCCCTTACCGGTGCGCACCACACCGTAGCGGGAGGCGTCCTCATCTATCTCGGTCGTTACCACCGTCAAATCTGACCTGCGTTCCTGGTGCTGGGCCAGCACCGGGCGTAAATCAAGCTGGTAGAGGTGGTCGGCGCTCATCACTATCACGTTCTGGGCCCCGGCAGATTCCAGCAAGGGAAGCTGTTGGAAAAGGGCATGGCCGTTGCCCTGGGCGAACCCATCTTCGGGGCGGCCCTCAATCGGGGGAAGAATACGCAGGCCGTCCCGGGTGCCATCAAGATCGCAGGGGCGGCCCCCAGCTAGGTGCTGGTTGAGGGCAAAAGGCTGGTACTGCTCCACCACCCACACATGGCGGATGCCCGAATGAGCCAGGTTTGATAGGGCTACATCGATAATGCGGTAAATACCGGCAAAGGGGATAGCTGGTTTGGAGCGGTGATCAGTGAGAGGAGATAACCTGTGCCCCTGCCCTCCGGCCAGAATGAGCGCAATAGTAGGTGACTGCTGGGCATAGGGAAATGGGTCTGACACGATCCTCTACCTCAGATAATAAGCGTGCATATCGTTATTGATATGGTGACATACTTTCCACACCGAAACAAGGACGCCACCCCACATTCCCCTGCCCCACAGGCAAGAAAATGTGCGGCGGCGTCCGCCTAGATTTTAGCCCCCACCCCTGCCTTTATGCAGGTGGGACAGCCATTATTGGTATTGGTGCCGTTAACCATTCTGCCCCTGCTCGTGTTGCGCCGCTGTTGGGCGGTTCATCATCGCAGAAGCAGAGCGGACCTTCTTTCCCCTTGCAGGAGCATGGTGAAAAAGCCTATTTTTGGGCGGGAGGGTGACGGTATTGTGGTGCACACTCCGACCGTACTCAGATAAGTTGAGTAGCGGTTTAGACGAAAGTATAAAAAAGTATAAAAAGTATAAAATGAGGGGTATGAGCAATCCTTTCTCCCCATCTTTCGGTGCTACCCCGCCCAATATCTTTGGCCGTGCCAAGGAACTCAAGGTTACTCATTACCCTCGATGAAGTCCACCGCGAGAACATAGATGACCTCAGAGAAATTGCGACAGCAATCCAACATCTCTTCCGTGAAGGGCGCAACATCATGTTTGTTGCCGCCGGGCTACCCCACGCGATCCATGATTTGCTGAATGACAACGTCCTTACCTTTCTGAGGCGGGCAGAACGCTATTCGCTAGGGCTTCTCTCACCGCAAGCCAGACACAACGCCTTTGTAGAAGCATTTGCCAGTAGCGGTAAAACCATCGAATCAGAGGCGGTAGAACAAGCAGCTATCGCCTCTCAGGGGTACCCCTATCTCATACAGTTACTGGGCTACCATGCCTGGCGGCTGTCTGCTGACGGTTCTCAGGTGGATGCAACTACAGTGCAAGAAGCAATTCAGGTTTCTCGCTCAAAGCTCACCTATCTTGTACATGAGCCTGCCCTATCTGCACTCTCTGACGGTGATATGGAATTTCTGAAGGCTATGGCTCATGACGAAGGGGAAAGCAAAATTGCTGACATTGCAGGGCGCCTCGGCAAAACCGTTCAAGAGCTCAGCGTCTACCGCCAGCGTCTTTTGAAAGCGGAAGTTATCGCGGCAACAGGCCATGGCAAGCTCTCTTTTGTCTTACCCTATATGCAGGAATTTATCGCTGGGGAATTCGCTGAATAGCAGACGGGGCTAATCAAAGATAAATTTTGCCAGAGTCACGCAACCGCAGCCTTCGAGAAGCAAAACTTTACCCCCTCTGTTCTCTCTTCACCCTAGTGATTATCTCGGGGTGAAGAGAGAAAGGACGGGGTGAAGAGAGAAAGGACGGGGTGAAGTCGGCTCTGCGGCGCTCAGGCCGGCATCTCTACGCCCAGGCCGCCCCTAGCGCCCCAGCGCCTTAGATGTGGTAGTCCGTCATCTCAAAAATCTGCAAGAAGCGCTGAATACGCTCATTATCGGAGTCAAAGAAGGCTTCGGGGGCCCCGTTGTAGAGCACGCTGCCGCCGTCAAGGAAGATGATACGGTCAGCAACCCGGCGGGCAAAAGCCATGTTGTGGGTGACCACCACCAGGGAGCGTTTCTCGCGTGCCAGGTCAATCAAGACGCGAATAACCTCAGCTTCAAGCTCAGGATCCAGGGCGCTGGTGGGCTCATCAAAGAGTAGGTAGTCGGGGGCAACTGCCAGGGCGCGGGCGATAGCGACGCGCTGCTGCTGCCCACCGGAGAGGTTATCGGGGTATGAGTCTGCCTTATGCCCCAACCCCACTTTTTCTAGTAGCTCGCGCGCGAGTTGGGCGGCGGCGTCCTTACCCATCTTGCCGTTGAGCACCGGGGCCAGGGCCACGTTCTGTTCGGCGGTGTAGTGGGGGAAGAGGTTGAAGTTCTGGAAGACCATGGCCGAGTGTTTGCGGATGGTGCGCACCTGCTCCTCGCTCAGGCCGGTGGCGAAGTTTACCGAGTCCCCTTCGATGGTGAGGACGCCTGCCTCGGGGGTTTCTAGCAGGTTTAGGCAGCGGAGCAGGGTGGATTTGCCGGAGCCTGAGGGCCCGAGGATGACGGTGGTTTCGCCGTGTTCTAGGTCTAGGGAGATGTCACGCAGAATGGTGTTCTCGCCGAAGCTTTTGGTGAGGTTCTTCAGGCTAAGCATTGGCTGTCCTTATGTAACGGCTGGTGTGCTTCTCTAGAGCGCGCTGGGCCATGGAGAGCAGGGTGAAGATGACCAGGTAGATGGCGGCTACTTCAAGGTACATGGCAAGGGGCTCGAAGGTGCGGGCGGCGACCTGCTTGCCAGCTTGGAAGAGGTCAATCATGGAGATGACCGACACCAGGGAGGTGCCCTTGACCAGGTCGATCAGGTCGTTACCTAGCGGGGGTAGGGCGATGCGGGTGGCCTGCGGGATGACGACGTGGCGCAGGGTTTGCATCTTAGTGAAGTTGAGGGTGCGGGCGGCCTCGAACTGGCCGCGGGGGATGGATGCGTAGGCGGAGCGGAAGGTTTCGGCCACGTAGGCGCCGGTGTTGAGGCTCAGGGCGATGATGGCGGCGGGCCAGGTGTCGAGGGTGATACCTATGCGGGGTAGCCCGTAGAAGACTAGGAAGAGCTGCACCAGAAGCGGGGTGCCGCGGAAGAACCAGACGAAGGCTGTTGCTAGCCAGTTGAGCGGGTTGTAGCGGCTGAGGTTGCGGGCGGCGGTGGCCAGCAGACCCAGTACCAGCGCCAGTGCGAAGGAGATGAGGGTCAGGGGGATGGTCACTTGGGCGGTGGCCAGCAGCAGGGAGGGCAGGGATTGTGCCCAGAGTTCTAGGTAGCGGTCCATAGTCTTCTACGGGTTACTTTCGGTTCGGACGCCGGTGGGCGGCTTGCCGGGGCCGGTTAGGCCTTGGGGGTCAGGTCGATGCCAACGTACTTTTCGTAGATGGCTTTGAAGTCGCCGTTGGCTATGTGCTTGTCGATGGAGTCGTTGATGGCGGCCTGTAGGCTGGTGGCGCCCTTGGGCATCAGGATTGCTGATTCTGAGGGTTCGCCTAGTAGCCCATCGAGTAGGCGGATGGGGGCGTCGGGGTGCTGTTCCTGGTAGTAGGCGAAGGTGACAGCGTCGTTGCCGCAGGCGTCCACACGGCCGGTGAGTACCTGTTCGATGGCTTCGTCGAAGCCGGTGACGATGGTCATTTTTGCGCCGGCTTCTTCGAGCAGGGTGCGGAAGACGGAGGTTTCAGAGGATGCTGCGGTGGCGCCGTTGAGGTCGGCGATGGTCTGTAGGGGTGAGTCTTTTAGTACGGCTACCTTGCCTTGTGAGGCGACGTAGGGGGTGGAGAAGTCGTATTTTTTCTGGCGTTCTTCGGTGGGTGAGACGTTGTTGATGACGATGTCGTAGCGGTCAGCGTCTACACCGGCTAGGAGGGAATCCCACTGGGTTTCGATGTATTCGGCTGTGACGCCCAGGTCGGCGGCGATGAGGTCGCCGATTTCTTTTTCCATGCCGACTAGTTCGCCGGTTTCGTTGTGGTAGTTCCAGGGGGCGAAGGTGCCTTCGAAGCCAATGCGGATTTTTCCGGCGTCCTTAATAGCTTGGAGTTTGTCAGCAGCTGCGGTGCTTGCGGTCTTGTCTGATGAGCTGCAGGCGGCCAGGGCCAGGGCGAGGGCGGACGCGCCGGTGAGGGAGAGTGCGGTGCGGCGGGTGATGTTCTGCATGGGTTTGCCTTTCGGTGGTGGCACTTTGGGTAACGGCGCAAGCTTATAACAGGTGGAGCCCCTGCAAAGAATTATTGTTACGCGATGATGAGGAAAATTTTTCAAGAGAGTTTGGAGGCGGCATAAAACACTACCAATGCAGGGACCGCCACCGCTGCTTCAGCAAGTAGCGACGACCCTATCGCCGAGCTTGTAGAACTGAGCCCCTACAACATTAAGGACTCCGAACACACCGAAATTTACTATACTGTGAGCTAAGTAAGGAGATTACCATGAAAAAAAGAAGCCTTATCGCACTCACAGCCGCCTTCCTCCTTACTGCCTGCACCCCTCCCCCAGCTTTAGACGGATGGCCCGAGGCAAAACTTGCCGGGAATAACTTAGAGGACGTTGAATACGTGCTCTACCTCAGCCCTTCAGTAGTTGGTTCGACCCCCGTTGACCGTAGCTATCTTGCCCTCATTAAAGCTGATGGAACCTATGAAACCATCAGGGTGGGACGGAAAAGTATTTGCCCTGGGTACACTGCCTGAAGAGAATGAATACGGTAGCTATCAGTACGGCGATGTGCTCACCTTCGACCTTGAAACAAGAGAGTTCTTAGCGGTCCCTGTGACGGATGAAGAAGGAGCCCCGCTACCTCTTACCCATGAAGACGGCACTGGAGTAGCACATGCTCAAGCCATAGATAATGAAGCTATCAAAGATGGCAAACTGTCCTGGTACCTGGGGAACACTATCTATGAGACCGATGTTGCCACCGGCGTCACCAAAGAACTCTTCGATATCTCCGCAACTAAAAAAGGGCTGTCCAACTCACAGGTTGTTTTCAGGGAAGACGATATCGTTGTCTTCTCTTATAACCAAGACGAAGAAATCCAGATGATTCGTTACGACCGCTCAACCGGTCAAGAACTTGACCGCGTTCAAGTCGACGGTCTCATTGAGAAAACCTCAATCAAGATGATACCTCGAGGGTTCGCCGCTAAACCGCTCAACTGACCCCTCACACAGAAGGGTGGGCTTCTACCGCAGAAGCCCACCCTTCGTATCTTTACCCCGCCCTAGGCAGCATCCAAGGCAAAGGTCATATCCTCCAGCAGGTCATCGATATCTTCAATACCAACAGCAACGCGCACCAGGCGGGTGGTGAGGCCGGCGTCGTCGCGGTCTTCTGGGGAGTAGGCGCCCTGGGTCATGGTGGTGGGCAGGCAGACCAGGGACTCAATGCCGCCGAGGGAGACGGCGAAGGTGAAGACCTGCAGGGCATCGAGGAAGGCCTTGATGTCGCGGCCTTCTTTGAGGGTGAAGGAGAAGAGGGCGCCCTTGCCGGTGGCCTGTTCGGCCTGAATTTCAGCTTCTTCGGCGCTGTAGGAGCCGGGGAAATAGACGGTGTCAACGGCGGGGTGAGCAGCGACAGCCTCAATCAGGGTGGCGGCGTTGGCCTGCTGGCGCTCCATGCGCAGGGCCAGGGTTTTGACGTTCTGCAGCAGACGGTAGGAGTCGATGGGTGAGAGCACACCGCCAGAGATCAGCTGGGCCTTAAAAAGCTTGTCAGCTAACTCTGCCTTATTGGTGCTGGCGACGCCCGCGAGCAGGTCACCGTGCCCGGCCAGGTACTTGGTGGCGGACTGCACCACGATGTCTGCGCCCAGGTCGAGGGGTTTTTGTAGGTAAGGGGTCATGAGGGTGTTGTCGACAACTAGCAGGGCCCCGTGGCGGTGGGCTAGGTCGGCCACTTTTTTGATGTCGGTGACGCGCAGGGTGGGGTTGGAGGGCGTCTCAATGAAGACCATGCCCACGTTTTTCCCTTCAAAGTGAGCGTCGCAGAGGGCGGAGGGGTCGTAGATTAGTTCATGGTTGACGCCGCGCTTGGGCAGTTCGATGGTGGCAAAACGGTAGTTGCCGCCGTAGACGGGCATGCCCATGATAAGGGTTTGGCCGTGTTCGAGGATTCCCATGGCTGCGGCGGTGGCACCCATACCGGAGGCGTAGAGGTAGGCGTATTGGGCACCCTCAATGGCGGCGAGGGTGGTTTCTGTCTTGGAGCGGGTGGGGTTGCCACCGCGCTGGTATTCGAAGGGGCCTTCGGTGCCGTCTGTGGGTTGGCCGAAAGTGGTGGCTGTGTAGACGGGGGGCACCACGGCTTGCTCTTCGTTGGTGTGCACGGCGTGGATTGCGCGGGTGGTGAAGCCTGCCACGGTGATTCCCTTCAATATCAAAAATCCTACCTATAGAGCCTATACCTCTTATCTGCGAGGCAGGGAATTAAGGTTACGCCTTTATGACATTCTGCTGGGGTGTTCACCGGGGTACAGGCCAGGGGTGTAGGAAGGCCTGCTCGTCATGTTTGTTGCAGGTTAGTTAGGTAGCAGAAAACCCCCGATCCCTAGTGGGTTCGAGGGTTTTCTTACGTAAAGACGCGCGAGGCGGCTGGTTTAGTTGTTGTAACCAGCAGGTGATACGAAGATCGGTGCGGACGCGGTGGGCAGGTTGACCGAGAATACGGTGGTGCCGATGCCGTTCCAGCCACCGTGTACGGCCTGGCCGTTGCCGATATAAACGGCGATGTGCTGCTGACCGAAGCCGTTGGACTGGTAGAGGACCAGGTCGCCGGGCTGGGGGTTGGCGGTAACGGTGCCGAGTGACATGTAGTCCATGGGCCAGCCGTGGAAGTTGATGCCTGCGGCGCGCAGTGAGTTGGTTGCCAGCATGGTGCAGTCGGTCTGTGCGTTGACTGCGGCAGCGCCGAGGGCGGCTGCTACAACAGCGTCACGCTTGGCCTGGTTGGTGGCGGTGGAAAGAGTGGGGGTTGCAGCGGGTGCGGCGGGTGCCTGGGCTGCTACGGGAGCTACAGTCTCAACGGGTGCGGGGGCTGCAACTTCTTCAACGGGGGCAGGAGCGGGAGCTGCTTCTACAACCTCGATGGTTTCTGCCTGAACAGTGACGAGGGTTTCTACAACGGGAGCTTCTTCAACAACCGGTGCTTCTTCAACAGCGGGGGCTTCCTCTACGGGTGCCTCTTCAGCTGCGGGAGCTTCTTCGATGACGGGGGTTGCTTCAACGGGCTTTTCGGGGGCCACGACGTATTCGGGTACGCCCCAGTCAACGACCTTGCCTTCACCGGCAACGGCGAATGACTTGAGTAGGGGGGTTGAAACGGTTGCACCGTTGTCTACGGTGGTCTGCGGTGCTTCATTATCTGATGCGTTTGCTGCTGCTAGAACAGCACCGGACAGGATGATGCCTACCGCACCTACGGAGAGTGAACGACGCAATGTTGTACCTTTCGTCTCTTCTTGAGATTTCGCAGCCGGGTTGCTGCTACTGCTGGGTGGCCCGTACGTGGGGTTGTGGGCTCCCATGCTTCCCTCGGAAGCTGATTGGACTCTGAACAGCCTATAACGGTTTGGTAACGATGTATACCGAATCGTTATAGAAAGTTGGTTTTTCGGGCATATATCACCCTCTTGCGGGGGTGTGAGAGGCGGCGGGTGCTTTCCGTTAACCCTGGTCACCGCGGATTAATGGGCAGCAACCTGCCTAGTTGGAGCAAACTGGCATAATATGCGCCACAATAGCGGGTGAGTCACGGTTTCATCACAAAACAGTGACACAGACTACACCTTAACTGCTGGTGGGGGTAAGGGCGGACGTCCGCCCCCTGCACGGGGGCTAGTCGCCGCGCAGCTTCAGTCGGACGTTAGGTAGCTCCGGGGCGGGAATGACGGAGGTGCGGGGCTTTTCGTCGTATTCACCGGGCAGTAGCACCACCCCGCCGAAGCGGGGGTGATCGGCGGTAGCGCCCTGACCGGCGGCAAGGGCGCCACCGGTCACGATGTCAGCACCAGAGGCACCCGCCGGTGCGGTAACGGCCTCGAAGCTGCCGGCCTGGGCGTTCCAGGCGGCGCGGGCCTCAACGATGTCTTCATGGGTGCGGCCGATGAAGTTCCACCACATGGTGATTTTTTCGCCAAAGGGGGTGCCGCCGAGCAGGATCAGGCGGGTGTCCCCGATGGCCCCAATGGTCAGCTCTTCGGTGCCGGGCTCGATGAAGAGCATCTCGTCGGCGGCAACGCGCTGGCCCTTAATAAGGAGGGCACCGGTATCGACCACAAAGCCGTGCTCAAACTCGGGGTTAAGGGTCAGGGTGAGGGTTCGGCGCGGGGCATCTTCTGCCGGGTTCTTGTCGGCCCGAGGGTCTGAGCCGGGGGCACCCACCAGGATTTCAGCGCCCAGCAGGGGCGAGAAGGTGGTGACGGGGGACGAGGCGGTCTTGGTTTCCTCATCGACAGTCACACCCAGCTCCCCCAGGAAGACGCGGGCCTGCACTCCAGCCGGGGCGGACGCGTTCTGCCCGCTCCCCTGCCCGCCGAAAGTGAGGGCCTCGGGCACGAAGTTTTCGAAGGCGGGGGCGGTGTTCATATCGTCGCGGGGCAGGGCGATCCAGAGCTGGATGCCGTGCAGCACAGTGGTGTCTGGCGTGGAGTATTCGGAGTGATTGATGCCGTAGCCGGCGGTCATGAGGTTGAGCTCGCCGGGGCGGACGTCGGCGACGGTGCCAAGGGAGTCGCGGTGTTCGATAGTGCCGGTGAAGATCCAGCTGGCAGTTTGCAGGCCGGTGTGAGGGTGCGGGGCGACGCGCATACCGCCGGTGACGGCGACGTCATCGGGGCCATAGTGGTCGATGAAGCACCAGGCACCGACCATACGGCGGTCGCGAGAGGGCAGCAGGCGGCGGACGGTCATGGCGCGCAACCCACCCAGGGGCACGGGGCGAGGCTCAATGAGTTTCATAGGTTTAGTGTACGCCGGGGCGGACGGGGGTGGGGTGACCGGACGGCCGGGGCAAGCGGACGGCAGATGGCAGATACGCCGAATGCGACTCCTTTTCCCGAGCGGGCGTTGTTTTAACGTCCTGTGGGGAAAAAGAGTCGCGTTCGGCGGAGCGCCCTAGGCAGAGAGGACGGTCTTGCGACGCTTTAGCTGAGTGCCAACGTCCTTCAGCCAAGTCCCACGATTAGAAACCGCAGGGACTTCCGTAGTGAAGGGGGCTATAGCCTGATTCTGCACGAACTCATGGATAGTGACCAACGCTTTTTCCTGACCTTTTCTCGTGGCAACTGTAGGAAGCTGATAGAGCAGCTCTGAGTTACCTACGCCCAGGTAGAAGGGAAAAACCGCAGGGAAGGCTTTTCGTCCGAGATAAGTGGAGAATCGTGGGCTACGCAGAGCCTGATCGATTTCTTCGGTACGACCTTCGGCTGTAATACGGACAATAAATTCCGCGTCTGCCAGGTAGGTGCGGTTGACGATAGATGTGCCGCCCTGAGCGTCAGGAGTAAAAACTAGATTTTTAGCGCTACTAGCTTTCATCCCCTGAGCCAAGAGCAACCGACGACGAAATTTCTCTTCACCAGTACGTTGATTGATGGTGTGAAAGTCATCTACAAAAATCGCTCTGCGTTCTTGTCGTACAGTGAAATGGATACTTTCAAGCCAGATTGGCATTTCATCATCACGCTTGTATCCCATAGCCCCTGCAAGAAGACCTCGAAGACTCCGCGGTGATGGTACTTCTTCAGTATGAACAATATTGCCGGTTACTGTGGCCCCAGCCCAAGACTGCAGGGGACCGGCAAGCCGGATGTAAATGGAATCACTCACTGCTGGATCCATTCAACAACAGTATCGATGAATTCATTGAGGGAGGTGGCTTTAAGGTTGCCGAACTGGCCGTCGAGCCCCTCATAGGTTCCAGTCAGCGCTTCAACAGGGCCGAAATTATCAGGGTCAAAGTTGCGGGCCTGGCGGTACTGCTTGGCAAGGCGTTCAATACTGGGAGCTAGGTAGCCCCCCTCTTTGCCGTTAAGCACTGGGGTTTCAAAGTCATAGGCAGTGCGGTACTGCTGTTCCTCTGCGAGGACGAGAGCAGGCTGGATATAGGGGGCAGTGCTGTTTTCCTTGCCGCGGGGCAGGCCGTAAATAATTGCGGTAATGAGGTCGCGGAGGTTACCTTCTGAACGCTCTTGGCCAAAGCCAGTCCAGGATTCTTTGAGCTGGGCCTTATCAATGCTAATTGTGCGGTAGAAGATCCCATTGGTGTACTGGGCCACGCCCAGGAAGGTTGCACCAGTTTCACCCCTACGTTCTTTCACATCGTCTACCGTTGAGAAGTAGTCGGTTTCGATAGTAGCTGCATGGGTTGTCACCCCAGGTGAGACGCTTAAAGCTGCCTCAGTGTTCTTCTGTGGGGCGTTGGCAAACATGCGGCCGAAACTGGCTATTGCGAGGGAGCCAGTCTTACCTTCCTGAATAAAATCAGAGTTAGTTTTATCCAGGATAGTTGTTGCGGCAGTAGTAATCTCTTCTTCGCTTAGCCACGATGAACGTGCAGAACCACTTTCGTTGTCTTCCTCTTTACCGCTTCCCTTAGTAAGGGTTCCGACAATACCTTTAGCCGCTTTCAAGAGAGCTTTTTCATCTGCATCGGGAGAAATTTCTAGAGCCTTAGCCACGACTTCACTAGCAAGGTCCCCTGAGCGCACGGAACGGTCAAGAGAGGATTTTTCGTACGCAACGCGAATACCGCGCTTAACTGACTGGGACGAGTGGAGGGCACGTAGAGCGCCACCAACGGTAACACGCTTGGGTGTTCCATTATCATCTCGGTTGAGGTTGGAGTAGGGGACGGAGGTCAGGATGCTAATAGTGAGATGGTTTGACATGGTCAGTTGTCCTTACTGGTCGTCGGCCGGTGAGTTTTCCTCGGCCTGTGAAAGGGTGTAGTTGAATGAAGAGTAGTAGTCTCGCAGCACCTGGCGACGAATATCTTGCGAGGCCGGAGAGAGTCCGTTACCCCAGTAAATGATGGTTTTTGCTAGGTTGTATTTATCGAGAGCCGGTGGGTTTTGCAAACCATTAGCAAGAGCCAGTAATCGCCTAACGCTCAAGACTGCCTCTTCAAGTGGCTGCGTATGAAGGTAGGCAAGACGCTGCCCCACAACATCAGGCTTATCGGGGTTAAGAATCGTTTGCTTTCCGTCTGCTAGATGCTTGGAGAGGTGATAACACCAGGACCCAAAAGAGCGGTACCCCGCCCCATTGTCTCTACTGAATGTTGGAATATCCTTATATTCGGCAAGCATCGCAACAGCCCTTAAAAGAGCCGTCTGCTGTTCTTTAGACTTAAAATCTGCTGTGTAGGGCAGAACATAAGGGTAAGCGTAGTGTTCAGTTACGGGGCTATTTCCGCGGCGCAAGGCAGAAATTTCTTTGGCATGACCGCTTTCTTGCGCTGCCATCCGGTTCACCTTTTTGATGAGGTGATACCACGTCTCTGGCTGATTATTTGTCATCGGTTTCCTCCTGGTTAGGGGTTTCCTTGATAATGTTCATCGCTTTTCGAAGACGCATATAAAGTTGTCCGCGCACATACTCGGTGCGGGCCACGTTTTGGTTGCGATAAGGCAAAACGGTCGCATCATATGCGCCTATTGCTGCATGTATTGCCTCTTCGAGGAGAGAGTTTGGCAGATAACCCTGTTCTTTACAGTCGTGTTGAAGGAAATCTATGTAGACCGGAGTGATAGCTCTCCAATAGTTAGCAGAAGCGTCAGGCTTTAGTTGCTCCAAATCATCAAGAACGACAGGTGCGTATCCTTCTTGAGCACGTTTTTCATCTCCCGTATTTTTTCGCCTAAAAGGTGAACAGACGATAGCGTGCATCTGTTGTATGACGCGAGCCTGTTCTCTAATGAGGTCTTGTATGTCTTCACTTTGCCCAAAGACCCAACGCTCGGGGTCAGGGGTATAAACCTGTGAAGCACGGATGCTGGGCGATGATGCAGTTCCTTCAATCTGATGTCGGATAAAAGCTAACCTGGATTTAGTGGATGAGTAGAAACAATCATCTCGTTGGCTTTTAGCTGCTACGGATTTATGTGCCGCGGCCCATTCAACAGCAAGATCTGTAGCATCTCGGCCTAAATCAAGTCGCTGTGCCTTGGGGTCGCCTTGTTCGTTCTCCATATAGAGATAAAAAGGATCGTGGGTATTGCGCTGGTCCCACCAGTTCTTTCGCGTATTTTTATCCTGTCCCATAGTAGGCAGATACCATTCCTGAGGAATACCGCCAATACGCACGCCGACTAGGCGGTCGCTTTCCCAGAGGCAGGCTGCAGTATTGGAGCTCCAGGTACCTGCCCATAGGGGGTGTTCTGTGCCATCACCTAGTAGGGCTGTAGTCCCCAATCTATCGCACCAGGCTGGCAGGCCCTCTCCTTGTACCCAGGTCTTGGGCAGAGACTGCAGGAGAGTTGCTAGCAGGCTATCCTCTTCCCAAAAAATTTCTGTAGAGGTGTTCCCTTTTCCAAGAAAACGAATCCCTGGAGAACCCATAGCGCACTTTTCACCGTCATAGGTGTTGTTTCCAGCCATTGAGTAATGGTGATGCACTGCAAGATTCTGCACTGCTTCCACAAGATTCAAGCTAGTTTGCTGGGCTACTGATAGGTTCCAGAAGTCCTCACCTTGATCTGCTGGCATAGCAGGGAGCAATTTTTTGACAGGTTGCTTGCCAGGAGCGAGCAGACGAGCGGAGTCTTTGGAAGAGGCGGGCTCTAGTGGTGGACGCTGTAAGAAGGGGAAGGTAGATGAAAAAACATCTGCGCCGTCCTCTAGTTGTTTAAGCCCTTGATCCACGGCTGATTCGCTTAATCCCTGCTCAAGAATCTTTTTCGCTAGTTTCTTTTCTTTTCGAGGTTCATAGCCTTCTTCATGACGTAGTACTATAGCAAGTACGTCTCGGAGAATCCGTTTCTGGGCTCCTAAAAGGTACCCAGGGATTTTTTTATCAAGGGCTGTTTCTTCTTGATGGGAAGATAAGAGCGCATCCCTTATAGTGACACTAGACATGCCCTTATCCGTCTCAAGACGAATCCAGGGAATGTCAGTCAAAGCATTAGATAGCAACGACTACCTCCTTCGGTATCTGTATCTCCAGAGTAAATCATAAGAACAGACAATACAATTATATGTCCAGAAAATTATTGCCCTTCTGTTCCCAGGTAAGTACACTGGAAACAGATTCCCCCGTAACTACGGGGAAGGCCTCGGACATTACAACTATATTGAACTACCCCGCCACTCGTCAGAAAACGTAGCAGGAACCCGAGCCAAGAATAACTTTACCAACCCCAGCTGATACAGCCAGAAAGAAGGCAAGCAATAGTGTCTCGCACAGTGTTCCTCACCAAATATCCTGTTCATGAAGCTCTCATGGTAGATCACCCCAACAAACCACAACGTGGATGGGATGTCAACTCCCCTATTTTCCGCCATCGTGCCATCATGCACCTTTTTCCAGAACTTATGGGCGACACCCCGCGCGCAGACTCTAGCATCCTCTTTCGCCTCGATGCTATTGCAGGAAGTGCCCCATACTTCCTCATTCAGTCTAGTCTGGCCCCTAATGAGGGGCACCCGGTAGAAGCAAAACAGGTTGAACTGGTTTCACCTCCTGCAGGAACATATATATCTTTCCGCTTAGCTCTCAACGCGGTTAAGAGAAAGGGCAACAAACCAGGAAGCAACGGTAAACGAGGCCAAGGAATCGTTCAGATTCCCTTTGACGGGGACGTAGAAGCCGACAAGGCCCTTCCCCGTATGAGCGAATGGTTAGCTGATAAGCTCTCACCCGCTCTTAGTGATGTAACAATCATGAACCATCAGCGACAAGTTCTGGGATCTGACCGATCAGGACGAGCACAAGGGAGCCCTTTTGTAGTGCAAGTTGATACGGTCGATGGTTTTGCCCGTGTTGAAGATCCCGCACATCTGGAAGAAATACTGTTGAAAGGCATCGGTCGAGCAAAATCATATGGGTGTGGTTTGCTCTCTATTCGTCCACTAGCTGAGTAGGGAGAAACAATGAAGACTCACCCTTATCTATGGTCCAAGCAAAATGGTCTTAATCAGGCTTATCCTCTCTTAGCGCATCTCCTAGATACTGCAGCGGTAGCTCAAGCACTCTACAGATATTGGCTTCGCCCGGGACTACGTAATATTATCTCCTCCGAGCTAGGGGATGAAAGCGAACGCATCGTTCAGTGGGTTGCTGGTTCTCACGATATAGGTAAGGCTTCACCCATATTCCAGGCTCAGCCTCGTCGAAAAGGCCTTGAATGGGATCAGATACGCAAGTCTATATCTGTTCATGAGCCTGACTGTCTCTTCCTAGATGAGAGAACTCTAGCTGATATAGCTCGAAGTGGTAATAGATTTCTTGCCCGGCATGAACAAGTTGGAGCTTTTTTCCTCGCTAAGGAAGAGCTAATTGATAGTAATGATTGCACGTCAGATTTTTGGTTTGCTCTTCCGGCGCTAGGGCATCACGGCGCTTTCACTTTCCCCGATCGGGGAAATAACAAAGTCACCCAGCGAAGGTTCCAACAAGCACTTGCAGCAGGCTGGTCTGACGCTCAAACTGACCTACTCGAAGTTCTCTCTGAAGCCCTTGGAATCTCACCTGATGATTTTCCTGAAGAAGTATCACCGACCGTCACCATCTTGCTTTCAGGACTCGTTATTCTTGCCGACCGTATTGCCTCGGGAACTGACTGGGTAGCACAGAACCAAGAACTTTTGGCGGAAGGGAAGCTTTCCTTTAAAGAACCTGCAGCTTGGATTGAGGCTTGTACTGACCGTGCCCTAGAACGCGTCAAAGATACTGTAGGCCTTTACCACGGTTGGGAAAATGCAGAAACAGCTCAATCCTCTATCCTAGGTAACTACGCACCTAGACCATTGCAACAAGAAGCGCTCACGGCAAGCGAAGGCATTTGGAATGCAATGGCACCAACTGGCAATGGAAAAACTGAAGCAGCTCTGCTCCGGCACTCGCTCAAAGATGAACGGCTCATTTTCCTTCTTCCCACCCAAGCCACAACTAACGCTCTCATGCGACGCGTCC
This sequence comes from Rothia sp. 88186D007BW, assembly GCF_053544215.1. Taxonomy (NCBI): domain Bacteria; kingdom Bacillati; phylum Actinomycetota; class Actinomycetes; order Micrococcales; family Micrococcaceae; genus Rothia; species Rothia sp. 88186D007BW. The sequence goes on from NZ_JBPPTR010000005.1 coordinate 112,623, forward strand.
AAAAAGCATATTCCACTACCCCTAACGTTGCCTCTCTAGCACATGGGCTATCTTCCATCGAAGACTTCTACACCAGGCCCGTCACTGTTTTCTCAGATACCTGTAATGGTCAAGATAGTGGGGGCCTCTATCCAACCGAGTTCGTCAAATCAGGCGCTCCTCGCTTACTTGCGCCCGTTTGTGTTGGCACTATCGATCAGCCACTCATGGCCTCTATCCCCATGAAATGGACTCACCTACGATTACTAGCACTCGCGAACGCCCATGTAGTCATCGATGAGATTCATACTCTCGACCATTACCAAAGTGAACTACTAGTACCCCTATTAACCTGGCTAGGTCTCACTCGCACTCGGGTAACCTTTCTATCCGCGACTTTTCCTCAATGGCAACGCGAGCGCTTCCTCACAGCGTATACGGGCCACAAACCAGAGAAGGAAGGGATTTTCCCTTCAGCCGAGTCAGCTGACGTCGAAAACTTCATGACTAGCCAAACCGTACTTAGCGTTCCCACTTACACTATTGACTTTACTTTCGCAGAGCCTGACTACCCTGATTTGGAGTCAACTCATATTCAATGGGCTATCGAGCACCGACACGAATTTCCCTCAGCAAGACTGGGCATTATCTGTAATACGGTCAAAAGGGCTCAAGCCATTGCGCAGAAGCTATCAGACCTGGGCGAAACGGTTATCCTGTTGCATTCTCGCATGACTGCTGAACACCGCAAACGTAATGCTGAACTTCTTGAACAAACAATTGGCTCTAATGGTCAAGGAACGGCATTAACTGTTGTTGGTACCCAAACGATTGAGGCCTCTCTCGATATCGACCTTGATTTGCTCTCTATGGATCTCTGCCCCGCACCATCCTTGATTCAACGAGCAGGACGCGTATGGAGACGAGAAGATATCGACAGAAAGAATCGAATCCCTGGAATTACGAATCTACCGATTCAAGTTGTCAAACCCAATATGCCTGAAACATGGATGCTTAAGCCATACTACCCAGCTGAGCTCCAACGTACCTGGGGTTTTCTACAAGATAACCCTACCTTCGAATGTCCAACTATGAACCAAGACTTCGTAGATGCTGCCGCTGTAACCCTTGACTCTATTCTCACTTCAGAAGACCTAGACCAGTTCGCTGAAAACTCTGCCGCCCTTCGTAAAGGTAAAGATAAATCTGAGAAACTAGCCAATGCCCTGCACCCTCTAAGTACCATCAAAGAGTTTAGCGACATGACGGATAAAAATTTTAACGACTCAGATGATGGCGCCTTTACCCGCCTTATCAATAGCGAAATCCGTCAAGTTATTGTAGGTGGAAGTCCTGAGCAAATACCCGGTGCTTGGGAAGGAACTTTAGAAGATCTGTGCGCTCTCACCGCGCATGACCAAACAGAAATCCAAAAGGCACTACGGGCGTCCTTACCCATTGTTGTATCAAAAGATAATCGAGAGTACCTCAATTCCCTACCCTCGCTAGATAGCTCTAAGACTCTTCTCAATCGTTACTACTACATGCAGATACCCCACAATAGTGTTTACGACCCTGTCCTTGGCTTTACAGGAACCGGTGAACAATGAGTTACTCAGAAGAAGCTCTCGCCTTCTCAACTATCCCCACTGACCACCAAGTCAGATTAGAAGACCGTGTATCCTTCCTCTACCTTGAATATTGCGTTATCCGGCAAGATAAAACAGGGGTCATCGCTTACGGTGGAGATACAGATAAAGGCGTTATAGCTGGCAAAAGAGTTCAGTTACCTGTTAGTGGACTCTCAGTGCTCATGCTTGGTCCCGGAACAAGTATTACCCAGCCCGCGATAATTTCTTGCACCCGTGCCGGAACAACAGTCATGTTCACGGGTGGCGGTGGGGTCCCAGCCTACTCTCATGCAACTCCGCTGACCTCATCTGCTCGTTGGGCAATCGCCCAAGCGCGTCTCGTTTCACAAGAAAAGAATCAACGCACAGCGGCTCTCGTCCTATATAAAAAGCAACTTGGTATTGAACATATGCCCGGGGGAACTATCGCCACTATGCGTGGACTAGAGGGGCGGACTATCAGAAACCTCTACCGCGACACAGCAAAAAAACACAAAATTATAGGCTTCCGTAGGCAAGTCGATGCCGACGATAATGTAAATATGGCGCTTAATATCGCTAACTCTATCCTCTACGGGTGTGCTGCAGCAGCCTGTGCTGCTATCGGAGTAAACCCTGCTTTAGGAGTTATTCATCGAGGTGACGCCCGCTCTCTTCTTTTTGATCTTGCTGACCTTTACAAGCCCTCGCTATCAATCCCCGTTGCTTTCGCATGTCATAGCAGTATTAATCTTGCCGAAGACGTTAGGACGGGAGTTCGAAAGGAACTTGTTAAACAGCAGGTTCTCAAAGGTATGCTTCAGACTTTAATGGAAGTGCTCACCCCACATTTACCTAATAGAGACGACGACCGGCTTATCAGCGACCGCGGCGAAGAAGTTGAAGGGCACACCCAGTACGGAGGTGAACAATAGGTATGTTTATAGTTCTCTCGGCTACTGCTATCCCTGAACATCTGCGTGGGTATCTCAGCAGGTTCTTGTCAGAAGCATCGACAGGTCTATACGTCGGTAATGTGTCAAAACGAGTACGAGAAAACCTTTGGGCAAGATGTGTGCTCGCCGCGAAAGAAGGATCATTCACTATGGTTACCAGCGACCGACAGTCGGAACAGGGTTTTACTATTCAATCGGTAGGTGCCCAGAGTCGCCCTGTTATTGAACTAGATGGGCTTTCTCTCGCCTACCTTCCGGTACCCAAAAATAGCGAAAATTCAGGTTTAAGCTGATAAAATCGCAAGTCAGATGGTCTCTTCCCCGCACTCGCGGGGGTATTTCCTTCTTAAGTAACCAGGCCCCTTGCTCCAGTGCCTCTTCCCCGCACTCGCGGGGGTATTTCCTAGGCAAGAGAAGGCTCCTTACTGGGTGTGGCCTCTTCCCCGCACTCGCGGGGGTATTTCCGCCGGTTCAAGACTGCTGCCACGAAATCTGGTCTCTTCCCCGCACTCGCGGGGGTATTTCCGGGTACGCCCAGCACTGCGCCAAGGGCTTTGACTCTTCCCCGCACTCGCGGGGGTATTTCCAAGAGGAAGTCACGGAGATGCGTACCGAGGTTCTCTTCCCCGCACTCGCGGGGGTATTTCCTAGGTGAACCCACCCCCCTGCTCCAGTACCCCCTCTTCCCCGCACTCGCGGGGGTATTTCCTAACCGCAATCTTCGATAAGCGCCAGCTGGGGACTCTTCCCCGCACTCGCGGGGGTATTTCCCAAGCTAGGAGCAAAATAGATATGGCGACCTACTCTTCCCCGCACTCGCGGGGGTATTTCCCTTTCGCTCCTCACGGTCTACGATACCGTCATCTCTTCCCCGCACTCGCGGGGGTATTTCCAGTGGGCTGACTCAGTGAAAATTTCGCTCGAACTCTTCCCCGCACTCGCGGGGGTATTTCCTGTGCGCTGGACTGACGCCGGGGACGGCACTGCTCTTCCCCGCACTCGCGGGGGTATTTCCTTGCCACGAAAGGCCGACACCCTCAACGACTCCTCTTCCCCGCACTCGCGGGGGTATTTCCTGATGTTGCTATCCATGAGATTAATGTGGCTCCTCTTCCCCGCACTCGCGGGGGTATTTCCGTCCTGCTGATGAGATTCATGCGGGAAGGTGGCTCTTCCCCGCACTCGCGGGGGTATTTCCGTGAAAAATCTTGGTGCTGCCTTGGTGACTGCCTCTTCCCCGCACTCGCGGGGGTATTTCCCTGGCTTTACTACCGGTGGGATGGGGATAACCCTCTTCCCCGCACTCGCGGGGGTATTTCCATGAGGGCAATTGTCGTGCAGGGTGGGAAATTCTCTTCCCCGCACTCGCGGGGGTATTTCCGGGTCAAGCTGGTTAATGAACCCCGCTACCTGCTCTTCCCCGCACTCGCGGGGGTATTTCCCGCCTAAATGGCTACACCCATGGTCACAGTGACTCTTCCCCGCACTCGCGGGGGTATTTCACAGAAAATAAGAAAGTCGGGGCACATACTCTGCTCTTCCCCGCACTCGCGGGGGTATTTCCTGCTCCTCAAGACGGACAATGTGTCGCCGAGCCTCTTCCCCGCACTCGCGGGGGTATTTCCGAACCGTCCGCTTGGAACCGGTACTGTCTCGACTCTTCCCCGCACTCGCGGGGGTATTTCCAAAACAGCAAACCAAGGAGAAAAGAAATGACCCTCTTCCCCGCACTCGCGGGGGTATTTCCGAGGGCACCAGCTGAACCAGCGCCTTCTTTGGCTCTTCCCCGCACTCGCGGGGGTATTTCACACCTAGCCCGCTCCATCTTGGCCACCTGCTCCTCTTCCCCGCACTCGCGGGGGTATTTCCCATTACATCTATAAGGTGAAGAATCGCTGCGCCTCTTCCCCGCACTCGCGGGGGTATTTCCGCGACCGCCACCTCGCCTGGGCCAAGGAACTGCTCTTCCCCGCACTCGCGGGGGTATTTCCAAGAAACACTATAGCAGAACGCCCCCGGCCCACTCTTCCCCGCACTCGCGGGGGTATTTCCGCCGGGGCCAAGGCCGAGCAGGCCGCCGCTAACTCTTCCCCGCACTCGCGGGGGTATTTCCAAGTCCAGTACCGGGTGCAGTGGCTAGAGGACCTCTTCCCCGCACTCGCGGGGGTATTTCCATCGCCTAACACACCAGGAGAGGAGACCCCGTCTCTTCCCCGCACTCGCGGGGGTATTTCCAGCGCGCCAAGGAGTGGCGCTGATAAAGATTCCTCTTCCCCGCACTCGCGGGGGTATTTCCAACCGTAAACCTGAGATAGCCGCTGCTCAGTCCTCTTCCCCGCACTCGCGGGGGTATTTCCCAAGCCCGACACCACAACCGAATAGAGACCCTCTCTTCCCCGCACTCGCGGGGGTATTTCCGGGCGCACCGGGAGCGCGCCGATTACTTGGGACTCTTCCCCGCACTCGCGGGGGTATTTCTCACCCTTATCTATGGTCCAAGCAAAATGGTCTCTCTTCCCCGCACTCGCGGGGGTATTTCCTATTCGAATGTTCGAGAATTCAACCGCTCCCTCTCTTCCCCGCACTCGCGGGGGTATTTCCTCCGTCTAGGCAGATGACCGTTACGCAGATGGCTCTTCCCCGCACTCGCGGGGGTATTTCCCAGGCCATCGAGGCCGAATACCAGCTCCAGCGCTCTTCCCCGCACTCGCGGGGGTATTTCCAAAATCAAGGCCATGAAACCCGGCCTCGACCTCTCTTCCCCGCACTCGCGGGGGTATTTCCGGAAAGCGGACACCGGGGCGGCTACCCCCGCACTCTTCCCCGCACTCGCGGGGGTATTTCCGCCCGCGCCCCGCTAGAGGCCATGCAAGCTATCTCTTCCCCGCACTCGCGGGGGTATTTCCTTTGGCGGCGCTGATTCGCTGGCTGGAGAAGGCTCTTCCCCGCACTCGCGGGGGTATTTCCCAGAGGAATGTTCTCCTGAGCATCGGGGGCTACTCTTCCCCGCACTCGCGGGGGTATTTCCTACACAAAGCTGGAGGCAGGTGGTTGGCTTGCCTCTTCCCCGCACTCGCGGGGGTATTTCCAAGCCCTAGATGGGCAAGTCATTAGCTCCCTTCTCTTCCCCGCACTCGCGGGGGTATTTCCGGTGCCCGTGGTTTTACTTTGGGCGATATTGTCTCTTCCCCGCACTCGCGGGGGTATTTCCATATTCAGGCGGGTTATGCAGGAAATCATATTCTCTTCCCCGCACTCGCGGGGGTATTTCCTCTAAGACGCAGGAGAGAAAGGAAGAGCTATGCTCTTCCCCGCACTCGCGGGGGTATTTCCTAGACCTACTCTAGGAGAAATCAATGAATCTTCTCTTCCCCGCACTCGCGGGGGTATTTCCGGTGGTCAGTGCTGCCACGGTGGGGGCATCCCCTCTTCCCCGCACTCGCGGGGGTATTTCCCGTGAGATTCGATAACCAACCTGCCGAGGCAACTCTTCCCCGCACTCGCGGGGGTATTTCCCAATGGTGGTGGCGTTGCCTCGGGCTGAGCCTCTCTTCCCCGCACTCGCGGGGGTATTTCCGGGGAGAAAAGGTAGCTTGTGCCCGATACGGGCTCTTCCCCGCACTCGCGGGGGTATTTCCCGCCGCTATGCGCCTTGCCCCCGGAGCACCCGCTCTTCCCCGCACTCGCGGGGGTATTTCCAAGATAGAACTAGTCATAGACAAAGCACCCTGCTCTTCCCCGCACTCGCGGAGGTATTTCCTAGACCTACCTAGGAGAGTCCCAAGACTGAGACCCTTCCCCGCACATACGGGGGTATCTCCGTGATAATAAATCGGTGAGTGAAGATTGAGCAGTTTTCTCAACCCATGTAAGGTGGCACTTTTACCTATTCAAATTTCCTACTAGAAAAAGAATATCTATAGGTTCCTTAGGTGTAGTAGCAGCTTATAGTTCTTCTTCCCATTCTTGGGAAACCGCCTGAGCCAGAGTGGCCTCCCACCTAGATAATCATTTCTGATTTAGGCGTTGCTTATGTGCGGTGGCGCAAGCGAACATGCGCCTCCCCTAACGTGACCAAAACCCCCCAGCGTCCTTGCCTTTGGCTCATAGGAAAATGCAGGGTTCTAGGGGAGAATAGAGGAAGTTTTGTCACTGGGCCGTTGCCCATATTCCGTATAGAAGAAAGGGCGCTTGTGCTCCAGAACATTATCGACTGGGTTATCTCTATCATGGAGGCCATCGGCTCCCCTGGTGTTGGCCTGGCTGTTTTCCTTGAGAACGTCTTCCCACCCATTCCCTCCGAGGTTATCCTGCCGCTGGCTGGCTTCACCGCCTCCCAGGGCTCCATCAACGTAGTGGCCGCCTTTATCTGGGCGACCGTCGGCTCGCTCGCCGGCGCCTACTTCCTCTACTACCTGGGTGCAGCCATCGGCGCTCACCGCCTGCGCAAGATCGCAGCCTGGATGTGGCTGGTCAAGGTTGAGGACGTCGACAACGCCCTAGCCTGGTTCGACAAGTACGGTAAGGCCTCCATCCTCATTGGCCGTGTGATCCCTGGTATTCGTTCACTCATCTCGATTCCCGCCGGCATCGACCGCATGAACCCGCTGACTTTTGGTTTTTACACTCTGATTGGTTCTTCTATCTGGAACGCCCTGCTCATCTACTGTGGCTGGGTTCTGGGTGAGAATTGGACTGCTGTTGAAGGCGTCATCGACCAGTACTCCAAGGTGGTCTACGCCCTGGTAGCCCTGGCCCTGGTGGCCGTCTTCATCTGGCTGCTGCGCCGCGCCCGCCAGGAGAAGCACGACGTAGCCTAAGGGGCAGGCCTCCTCACTCCCCTATTCCCTTATTCCACTAGGGCCATACAATCTTAAAGGGACCGCATCGTATGCGGTCCCTTTACTTATGTGGCCTTTTTGCTAGTGGTTCTGACGTTACTTCCACAGGCGGTTGCGGGCGTGCACCACCGACGGGCGAATCTGGATCCAATCAGCACAGGGCAGACGCAGGGCCTTCTCACACCCCGATAGGGCAGTAATAATCGACTCGCAGCGCTTATTGAACTCGGAGACATGCCCCCTATCGACAACCTGCCCAGGGAAGTGCCGGTGCATTTTTGACACCGAATCTGATGACTCCTGCAACCCGTGCCCACTGTGGCCAGGGATATGTTTGACCAGCACCCGCCGTTCCCGAATGGCCTCAGTTAGCCGCTCCATCTCCTCTAAGACCCGCTGGTTTTGCACCCCTTCATTCACCCAGGTTTTGTAGACCCAGCGGCTGTGCGCCAGGCGCAGCACAAAGGTGAGGGCCCCTAGCGAGTCAGTGTGAATAATGAGCTGGCGGCCACCGTGATAGAAGATGTTAAAGGCAGCGAGCATGGCCGAGAGTTCCCCGGTCATAATGTTGGTTGCATCGTAGTGGGAGTGAAAGAAGAAGCCGTCTTCGCTCACCCCACCAATGCCCATGCGTCCGCCTTTTAAATACTTTTTGTTATTCGTTGACCTATAGGAGCAGTCAGTGAAGACACTGTACTTTTCTAGCTGTTCTACCGGCAGCTGGGCCGTATTTTGTTCAAGTTCCTGGTGGGCTAGGTTGGTGGCTTGGTCTATAAAGTCCGGCATGAGTTCACCTGCCGGGGTGCCCATGAGCTTGACGTGGATTTCCCCGAGCGAGTGGGATTCGTAGGGGTTCATGACCTTGTCAATGGAGCGATATTCCAGAAAATCGCGGAAGGCCGTAAATTTTCGGAAGAGGAGTTTGAGGTAGTGTTTGTCGGCGGCGACGGTGATGAGGTTGGTCTTATAGTCCTCTGGGATCAGGTCCATGCTGGCTAGGATGGCCCGGCCCAGCATGTCTGTGTGTACGGTGTCGCAGGGGTCCATGAGACTGTGAGTTAGCGACTCTGCCACCGGTTCGCTCTCGATGACTTCCCTCTCCCCGTTTTCTCGTGAGATGAAGGCGAAGGACGTCAGCCCCACATGGCAGTCACCGGCAGCTCGAACCTGCTCCATGATGACCACGATGACGGCCACGCCTTGTTCGGTGAACCCGTCTGGGTAGGAGCTGGTGTAGTCAGGCGGTTCCCAGGTCAGTTCACATTTTTTAATATGTGCAGGCGTAATTTCCACATTATTCATCTCCTAAGGGGTGTCTATAGTTGTGTTGCTTACTCTTTAAAGCTATACCAACTCAATATCGTTTTGCCAAGAGATGAGCTCAGAGAAGCACCCCATTCACTCTCCTAGTGAACGCCCAACCAGCGTCCTCCCCGCTTATCGGCCAGCAGCTACCGCATATCCTCCCACCCTTGTTCAGGTACCGCGGCAGCAGCTTTACTAGAAATGTCCACACCAGCTACTCCCCTTGGGAGGAGAAACCATGAAGTTCACGCTCACTCTTGACCCTAAATACAAAGAGACCCGCCTCGATGTCACCGCCCCAGAGCTCACGACTGAGATAGAAGAGCTACAAACCTACCTTGCAGGTAAAACCACAACCCCTCTTCTGGCCTACGCCCAAGGCAGTGCCATCCCCCTATCGTTGAGCCAAACTCTACGGTTTTTCACCTCAGATAAGAATGTGTACGCCCACACGGCCAAGGGCACCTGGCAGGTCAAGCAGCGCATGAAAGAGCTTGAAGCCAGGCTGCCCCAGAGCTTCATCAGAATAAACCAGGGGGAGCTCATCAACATTCACTGGGTGGAACGCTTTGACGTCTCCCTCACCACCACTATCGGGGTAGTGCTGAAGGACGGCACTCGCTGCTTCGTCTCTCGGCGCTCCCTCACGAACGTCAAGCAAGCTCTCGGCCTCTAGCAACTGACAGGAGAAGAATAATGACTCGCAAAATCCTTATCGGTGCCCTGATTGGAATCGCTATTGGTTGCACCATGGAACTTCTATTTTCAGCACTCATGGGCAGCACCTATGTGCCTGGGGTGCCCAGCTACCTAGCCCAGTTTGACCAGCAGAACACAGCTGTTCTGGTAGAACGTCTTATTTATGCGGGGCTAGGGGCAGTCCACTACTGCGCCGCTGACCTTTATAAGAACGAGAGGTGGCCGCTGGCTCTGGCCACCCTGGTGCACGCAGCTATCGTGCTTACCAGCGTCCTTCTGGCTGGAGCCTACCTGCACTGGTTCCCCCTGACCATGGGTGCTTTTATGGGCTTCTTGCTGGTAGCACTGCTCATATATGCCCTGGTATGGGTAATCTCCTTCTGGGTGAGCCTCCGTGAAACCCGCACCATCAATGCGGCCTTAGGGAAAATGGACGACTAAAACTGTTACCCCACATGACGGCGGGGGTGGCGGAATCACCTGGTCAGAGTGCCTCTGACATACAGTGATTTCGCTAGGAGGTGCAGGGCTTGGGCCCTGCACCTCGTGAGTCCATCTACTGTACTTTCTGTGTTCGTGAAAGGAATAAGACCCCGTGAACACCACCTGGAACCCGACCCAATATCTGCGTTATAACTCTGAGCGGACCCGCCCTTTCATAGATTTGTTAGCTCATGTCCCGCAGCAGGGGCCGTCTCTGATTGTTGATTTGGGGTGCGGGCCAGGTAATAGCACTGCTCTTTTGCATGAACGGTGGCCTCAGGCCCGCATTGTGGGTGTGGACGGGAGTGCCGAGATGATTGCGGCGGCCCAAGCAGCTAATAGTAACCCGCTGGTGGGCTACCGGCATCAGACTATTGAAAAGTGGCTAGCTGATGCTGAGAAGGGTGGCCAGGCCCCCGATCTTATTGTTTCTAATGCGGTCTTTCACTGGATTGAGAACCATGTGGAGCTGATGCCTCGTATTGCTCAGACCTTGGCCCCTGGCGGCAGTTTTGCTTTTCAGGTGGCGGGGAATTTTTTGGAGCCCACTCATGCTCTTTTGCGGCAGCTTGCTGCTGAGTCGCAGTTCGCCCCTTTTATCTCAACTAAGCTCATTGATTCGGTGACCCCGGCTGCTACCTACCTTGAGGTGCTTTCGGGTGAGGGCTGGGAGGTTGATGCCTGGGAGACCACCTATCAGCATGTTTTGCAGGGGGAAGACCCTGTTTATGATTGGCTGGCTGGGGCAGGTGCCCGCCCTGTACTGACCAGTTTGCCTGAGGGTGTGCGTCAGGAGTTTGAGCAGCGTTACCGGGCTGCTTTGCGTGAGGCCTACCCGGCTAGTTCGGTGGGCACTATTCTGCCTTTCCGCCGTATTTTTGTGGTTGCCCAGAGGGCTGAGGAATCTTCTACTCGCTAAGGTTCTTTACTATCTGGGAGGACGATTGCGCGGCTTGTTTACTGCCCTGGTAAGCAAGTTTGAGCTGAGGTGGAGTAAAAATGGTAAGGGGAAACACTCTCAAATAGTTAATATGTAATGTTTATGTGTGGTCTGCGCCCTCGCCAATCTGGGAGTTCGGCATTAAAATATAGAGGCACATAATTACATAACATGTAAACTGACTCCACCTCACATCAGGGCGCGTGAGCGCCTGTATATCTAAGGGAACCACATGGGAAAGTTTGAACAGATCTATCACGACCTTGCGCGTGATATTGATGAAGGTAAGTACGTCGTAGGCGACTTACTGCCCAGCGAAAAGAAGCTGACCGAAAAGTATAGTGTCTCTCGCGAGACCGCCCGCAAGGCTCTAGCCATTCTCACTGATCGCGGCTATATTCAGCGCATCATGGGTAAGGGCTCTCTGGTGATTGAGCATAAGCGCTACTCTATCCCTGTGTCTTCACTGGTGAGCTATAAAGAATTCGCTGAGTCAGTAAGCGGCGAAACTCAAACTGAGCTGATTGAGCTCGAAGATGCCATGCTACCCCCTGTGCCTTTTCAGGCTCTGACCAATGGTTCGGTTGAGCAGGTTCCTGTCACTTACGTTATGCGCGTGCGCCACATGGACGGCGCACCGGCCATTATTGACTATGATTACATCGTCAAAAGTGTGGTTCCTAAGGTTCCTCGTGAGGCTGCAGAGGACTCCCTCTACTACTACTTTGAGAACGATTTGGGTCTTAATCTTGCTTCCTCTGCCAAGCAGATTACTATCGAGCAGGCTACCCCTAACGATGCTAAGTATCTGAACCTGCACGCTGGTGAGTATGTTGCGGTGACTACTTCAATTACCGTGCTTAAGGACGGCACCGCCTTCCAGTACACTATCTCCCGCCACCGTGCCGATAAGTTCCGATACCTGGATTTTGCCCACCGTCGCCAGGAAATCCCGATTTCTGGTTAAAGGTGCAGATTGGTTGCACCAAGCACCAAAGTACCTGTGAGATAGGTAAGGTTAGGAGCGTATCCCGTATTAAGGGGTGCGCTTCTTTTCTTTACCCCCGGCCCAGCCCGATGCCGGGCACCTTACCGCAGGTAGTCGTCCTAACGAAAGAGTAGATATGCAGCCCGCAACTGGTCAGATGAGAGCTGTTGCAGCCGAAATCGCAAGCAGCAACCACATCTACGTGCCTTACCCCCGCCGCTGGGCGGCCCTGGCAGTGCTCATGCTGCCAGTGCTGCTGGTCTCGGTTGATAACACTGTGCTCTCCTTCGCCCTACCCGAGATTTCAGCTCAACTTTCTCCTAGCGGCACCCAGTTGCTCTGGATCAACGATATCTACCCGCTAATTCTTTCAGGTCTGCTGATCCCGGCAGGGAGTATGGGTGACCGTTATGGCCGGCGCACTATGCTCCTTCTGGGCGGCTTGGGCTTCACGGTTATTTCTGCGGCTGCAGCTCTGGCTCCTAGCGCCGCCTGGCTAATCACAGCCCGCGCCGGTATGGGTATTTTTGGGGCCTTACTGATGCCTGCAACGCTCTCTATCATCCGCAACATGTTCTCCGACGCTACTGAGCGCCGCACCGCTATTGCTATCTGGGCTTCAGGTTTTGCCGGTGGGGCCGCCCTCGGGCCTATTGTGGGCGGGTTTCTGCTGGAGCACTTCTACTGGGGTTCGGTCTTTCTCTTGGCTATCCCAGCCTTGTTGCCCTTGCTCATCCTTGGGCCCTGGCTGATTCCTAATTCTAAGGACCCTCACCCTGGCAGTATTGACTTCGCCAGTATCGGCCTGATCATGGCAACTATGGTCCCGTTTGTGTACGCCATTAAGCACTGTGCCCATAGTGGTTTGGACCTGCTCGCTGGCGTCCTTCTGGTTCTTGTTGCCCTCTGCGGTCTTGCTTTCACCCGCCGTCAGCTAAAGCGCACTAACCCTATGCTGGATGTCCGGCTCTTTACTAATAAGCAGTTCACTGGGGCGGTGCTGACTAACCTCATGGCTATTTTCTCGCTGGTGGGCTTCCTCTATTTCATCTCCCAGCACCTACAGCTGGTGAGCGGGCACTCCCCCTTGAACGCGGCCCTGATGCTTTTGCCTGGCCTGGCACTGACGGTGCTGGCGGGCCTGGCTGTGGTGCACCTGGTGAAGGTCATCAAGCCGTGGGTGGTGATTTCTGGTGCCTTGCTCATGAACGCGGCAGCCTTCGCCCTGGTGTTCTTCACTGCCGGTTCAGGCTCTGATGCCGGTATTCTGGTGGCTTTTTCCCTCCTGGGTGCAGGAATTGGGTTTGCTGAAACCCTCACCAACGACATTATTTTAGCCGCTGTTCCGCCACATAAGGCCGGTGCGGCTTCCGCCATTTCAGAGACCGCCTACGAGACTGGTTCGGTGCTGGGCACTGCGATTCTAGGTTCGATTCTCAACGCGGCCTACCTGGCGCACCTGGTAGTGCCTGAGGGCGTAAGTGCTGCGGATGCGGACGCCGCCCGTGAGACCCTGGGCGGGGCCACTGAAATCGCTGAGCGCCTGGGTGGGGAAACGGGTGCTGCCTTGCTCGCCTCAGCCCAGCAGGCCTTTGACTCAGGGGTGGTCTATACCTCGGCGATTGGGGTGGTGCTCATGCTCATGAGCGCGATCATGGTAGTGCGAACCCTACGCGGAGTTACCGCCTAGGGCCCGCAATCTACGTATTAGAGGTACTGGAGCTTACCACGGAAGTCCTCAAGGCTCTGGTAGCCCTTTTCTTCCATGATGGCTGTTAGCTCCTGGGAGATGCGGTCAAAGATGGCGGGGCCTGCTTGGTGCAAGGCGGTACCGATTTGTACCATGCTGGCGCCGCAGAGAATGTGCTCGAAGGCGTCACGCCCATTCTTGATGCCACCGGTACCAATGATCTGGATGGAGGGGTTGAGCCGCTGGTAGAAGGCGTGAACGTTGGCCAGGGCGGTGGGCTTGACGTAGTCTCCACCTAGACCACCGAAACCGTTCTTGGGTTTAATGACCACGCTCTCATCGTTAACAACAAGGCCGTTGCCGATGGAATTGATGCAGTTGACAAAGACCAGGGGGAACTTGTTAAAGATTTCTGCGGCCTGGTCAAAGTGAACAATATCGAAATAGGGGGGAAGTTTTACACCGAGGGGCTTGGTGAAATAGGAGAATACTTCGGTGAGAATTGTTTCGGTGGTTTCAAAATCGTAGGCGATTTGAGGTTTGCCCGGCACGTTAGGGCAGGAGAGGTTAAGCTCTACCAGACCCTGGTAGTCAGAGGCCTGAACCGCTTTGAGAATAGTGTGAGTCTCGTCAGGGGACATGCCCACCAGGGAGAGGAAGTGGGGCTTAGAGTTGGGCTGGTTTTGTAGTTCTATCAGGTAGTCAAGGTAGTACTGGTAGCCCTTGTTGGGTAGGCCCATGGAGTTGATGGAACCTAGCTCTGTGTCTACATAGCGGGGTTCAGGGTTACCTGCTCGTTCTTCAAGGGTGCCTGTTTTGGTGACGAATGAGCCAGCAGAGGAGTTCTCTACCAGGGCCAGTTCTTCTCGCGTCATGCAGTAAACGCCAGCAGCGTTCATCAGGCAGTTATCAAATTCAACGGAGCCGATTTTTGTACGTAGTGAAGCCATTTTGCCCTACTTCTTTTTATAGATTTTTCACCTCATTTTACCATTTTCAGCCCCTGCCCCGCGTCATAAAGCTACTTACTAACCCCTAGCAACCCTAGCTTCAGCTTCTATTCACCTCAGCCCTATAAGATAAATATTTGTGACTGCCCCAACAATTCCTGGTCTAGAAGAGACAGACCTGACCCGTGAACCCCGCGTCCGCCGAGTACGCGCCAGCGCTAAAACTGCGCTCATCGGCACAGCCCTGCTGCTGCCCAACCTAGCTCTGCTCCTAGTGTTCACCTACCGGCCCCTGATCGACAACATCAGGCTCTCCTTCTACAACTGGAACATTGCCTCCACCCGGCCAGCAACCTTCATCGGCCTCGATAACTACATCGAATGGGCCTCCAAGCCCGAAAGCTGGCAAATCGTCTGGCAAACCGCCATTTTCACCTTCTTCGCAGTCTTCGGGTCCATGGTACTTGGCCTAGCATTGGCCCTGCTGCTCGATAAACCCCTCAAAGGACGCAACGGGGTACGCTCCCTCATCTTCGCCCCCTACGTCATCTCCGGTGCAGCCATCGGTGTGGCCTTCCAATTCGTCTTCGACCCCGGCTACGGGCTGATTCAAGACCTGCTGGGCAAGGTCGGCCTCGACTCCCCTGCCTTCTATACCAGCCCCGGCTGGGCCCTCTTCATGGTGACCGCAACCTACATTTGGAAGAACCTGGGTTACACCTTCGTCATCTACCTAGCCGCCCTACAGGGTCTACGCAAAGACCTCGATGAAGCCGCCGAAATCGACCGCACCCCGCCCGCCCGAAAATTCTGGCGCGTCACCCTACCCCAGCTACGCCCCACCACCTTCTTCCTCTCCATCACGGTGCTACTGAACTCCCTCCAAGTCTTTGACATCATCAACGTCATGACCGCCGGTGGCCCCCTGGGCATCTCAACCACAACCCTGGTCTACCAGGTCTACCAGGAAACCTTCGTCAACTCCCGCGCAGGCTACGGTGCCGCAGTTGCCACCATCATGTTCCTGGCCGTACTCGTCATTACCGTCGTGCAGGTTCGTATGCAGGAGAAAAACAATGACCGTTGACACCACCCGCGCCCGCTCCCTGCCCGCAGCTAAGCCCGGCTCGGCCTTGGCTGAGCAGCAGCTTCAGGACGCCCCCACCACCCCCAGGCGCAAGGCAAACACAGCCCCCGGCGCCTCAGCCACAGGCAAAACCTTCGGCTACATAGGCATGATTCTGGCCGGGTTGCTTATCGCCGTGCCCCTCTACTTCGTGGTGATCACCTCCCTGAAACTACGCCCTGAAATCTACTCCAACCCCATCACCTGGGTACCCCACATCTTCGCCCCTCAAAACTACACCTACGTGTGGGAAACCCTAGATTTTTCCCGCTACTTCCTCAACTCCATCATCATCACCGTGACCCTAGTGATCGTGAAAGTAACCCTGGGTGTGCTCAGCGCCTACGCCTTCGCCTTCTACAAATTCCCAGGCTCAAATATCCTCTTCTACCTGGTCATCGGAACCCTCATGGTGCCCAACGAAATCACGATTATCTCCAACTATGCCCTGGTCGCACAGCTAGGCTGGCGAGACACCTTCACCGGCATCATCGTCCCCCTAGCTGGGGTTGCCTTCGGAACCTTCCTCATGCGCAACCACTTCCTCTCCCTACCCACCGAAATTATCGAAGCAGCCACCCTCGACGGCACCGGCTTCTTCCGTACCCTCTTCAAAGTAGTACTGCCCATGAGCTGGCCAACCCTCATGGCCTTCATCCTCATCACCGCCGTCACCGAATGGAACCAGTACCTCTGGCCCTTCCTCATCTCAGACACCGGTCGAGTAGCACCCCTACAAATCGGGCTGACCATGCTCCAAGCCAACGAAGGGCTCACCAACTGGGGGCCAGTCATGGCAGGAACCGTACTAGCGACCATCCCCATGATCATTCTCTTCCTCTTCCTGCAACGCTCCATGATTAAGGGCCTCACCGCAGGAGCCGTCAAGGGCTAACCTACAGCCCCCACCGGCCAGCCTCACCCAACCCACGACCTCCTACCAACCCTCCTACCCCAAGGAAAAACCCATGAATATCACCCGCCGCTCTGCCCTCTCCCTGGCCGGTCTAGCCGCCACCACCGCAGCCCTCTCAGCCTGCGCAGGAACCGGCACCGGAACCGCAACCACCCAGCAGGAAGGCAACGGCACCCTGCAATTCTGGTCCAACCACCCCGGCTCCTCCCGCGACATAGAACAAAAACTCATCGACGCCTGGAACGCAGCCAACCCCGACACCCCCGCAGAACTCATCGACGGCGGTAAAAACTACGAAGAACTGGGCCAGAAATTCAACGCAGCTCTCTCCGGCGGCGGCCTGCCCGACGTCATCGTCGCCTCAGACGTCACCTGGTTCAACTTCGCCTTCACCGGCGCCACCACTCCCCTCAACGACCTCTGGGAATCAGAAGGCATCGACACCTCCACCTACGTAGAAACCCTGCTCACCGACTACACCTACGATGGTAAAAACTACGGTGTGCCCTACTCCCGCTCCACCCCGCTCATGTACTGGTACACCGCCGACCTCAAAAAGGCAGGCCTCCCCACCGACGGCACCGGCCCCGCCACCTGGAAGGAATTCGCCGAAACCTGGGCGCCCAAGCTCAAAGAAGCCACCGGCAAGCCCGCCCTCACCGTCGCAGACGGCTCCAACTACCTGGACTGGTACTTCCAGGGCGCCTTCTGGACCTTCGGTGGAGCCTACTCCAAGGAATGGGACCTCAAATTCACCGACCCCAAGACCATTGAAGCAGCCACCTTCCTGCAAACCATGGTCAAAGACGGCTACATCTCCGTGGTCAAAGACTCCGCCAACGAGTTCGGCATCGGTAACGCCGCCGGCCTGCTCGAATCCACCGGCTCACTAGGTGGCCTGAAAGAATCAGCCACCGGCGACTTCATCACCACCTACCTGCCCGGCCCCAAGCCCGGCACCACCACCGGTGGCGCAGGCCTAGCCATCCCGGCAGGTATCTCCGATGAGCGTAAGAAGATTGCCGTCAAGTTCATCGACTTCCTCACCAACACCGCCAACACCATCGCCTTCACCCAGGCCACCGGCTACATGCCCGTGCGTACCAACGCCGCGGACGTCCCCGAACAGGCCGCCTACATGAAGGAAAACCCCAACGCGGCCACCGCCATCCGCCAGCTCAATGAGAACACCAAGTCCCAGGACTACGCCCGTGTCTTCATCAACGGCGGCGGCAAGGCTATCGGCGGGGCCCTGGACAAAATCGTGGCAGGCCAGGACGTCACAACCGTCTTTACCGCCCTGCAGGACGAACTCCAGGCCACCTACGACCGCGACATCAAACCCAACCTCTAACCCCCAGAAAGCCCGATCCTCATGGTTGAAGTCCACCTGCAAGACATTTCCCGTATCTACGACCCCAAGCGGCCCCGCGCCGTTAACCGGGTCAATATCACCGTGCGCGACGGGGAATTTCTCACCCTGGTAGGGCCATCAGGATCGGGCAAATCCACCTGCCTGCGCATGCTGGCAGGCCTAGAACCCGTCAATGAGGGCACCATCCTCATTGACGGGGTAGACGTCACCGAAAAACCAGCCCGCGACCGCGACGTGGCCATGGTCTTCCAGTCCTACGCCCTCTACCCCAACATGACCGCCCGCCAAAACATGGCCTTCGCCCTGGAAAACGCCAAACTGCCCAAGGCTGAAATTGCAGAGCGAGTAGATCGGGCAGCCCACATCCTTGAACTAGAGCACCTGTTAGACGTCAGACCCGCCAACATGTCAGGCGGCCAGCGTCAGCGCGTCTCCATGGGCCGGGCTATCGTGCGAGAACCCAAGGTCTTCCTCATGGACGAGCCCCTCTCAAACTTGGACGCCCGCCTGCGCGTCTCAACCCGCGCACAAATCGCCCAGCTCCAGCGGGAACTAGGCATCACTACGGTCTATGTCACCCACGACCAGACCGAAGCCATGACCATGGGCGACCGCGTAGCAGTACTCAAAGACGGAATCCTGCAACAGGTAGACGAGCCCATGCACCTCTACCGCCACCCCGGCAACACCTTCGTAGCAGGTTTTATTGGTTCACCCTCCATGGCTCTCATCAATGAGGTAGAAGTCAGCCGAGAAATCGACGGGATACCACAGCCCCAGGCCCACGCCTTCCTAGGGCCCCTCTGCCGCCTACCCATCCCCACCGAATTCAACCCGGTACTGACCGGCAAAATTATCCTAGGGGTACGCCCCGAAGACTGGGAGGTTGAACATGTAGGGGAAGGCGAAGAAATACGCGGGCTACGGGGTACAGTGACGCATGTGGAGCAGCTAGGAGCTGAGGCCTTTGCCTACGTCAGCCCCGCAACAGGCCTAGAGGTACGCTCACCCACTATCGCAGTTCGCCTGCTGGGTGAGCACAAGGTGGCAGCTGGCGACGAACTACGACTAACCCCCACCCGGGCGTCCTTCTTCGACCCCGAGACCGAAATCAACCTGGAATACCTGGTCTAGCCCTCGGTGGAGTTACCATCTCAGTCAGAAAAACCCACCAAACTCTTGGTGGGTTTTTCTGACGTAGATGGGTACCTACCCGAACTAGGAGAAGGACGTGCGGACGTCCGCCCTTACTTCTCGTCCTCGATGAGGTCGCGTACCACGATGGTCTGTTCGCGGCCGGGGCCAACACCGATAGCTGAGATGCGGCAGCCGGAGATTTCTTCTAGCTTCTCAAGGTACTTACGAGCATTCTCAGGTAGCTCATCTAGGGTCTTAGCTTCGGTGATGTCCTCGGTCCAGCCGTCGAAGTATTCGTAGATGGGCTTGGCGTGGTGGAAGTCTGACTGGGTCATGGGCATCTCATCGTGGCGCACCCCGTCCACATCGTAGGCCACACAGACAGGGATCTGCTCTAGCCCGGTGAGGACGTCTAGCTTGGTGATGAAGAGGTCAGTAAAACCGTTGATGCGCACAGCCTGACGGGCCAGCACTGCGTCATACCAGCCGCAGCGGCGGGGGCGGCCGGTGTTCACACCGAACTCGCCACCGGTCTTTTGCAGGAAGTCGCCCATTTCGTCAAAGAGCTCAGTGGGGAAGGGGCCAGCGCCCACGCGGGTGGTGTAGGCCTTCTGAATACCGATGACGCGGGAGATGCGGGTGGGGCCCACACCGGAGCCGACTGAGGCGCCGCCTGCGGTGGGATTGGAGGAGGTGACGAAAGGGTAGGTGCCGTGGTCAACGTCGAGGAAGGTAGCCTGGCCGCCTTCCATGAGCAGGGTTTTACCCTCGTCTAGGGCCTTGTTAAGTAGCTGGGTTGATTCGACAATCATGGGGGCTAGGCGGTCGGCGAAGCTCATGAAGTAGTCAACGATTTCTTCAACCTCCACGTGGCGGCGGTTGTAGACCTTGACCAGCAGTTCGTTCTTCTGGCGCAGGGCACCTTCAACCTTCTGGCGCAGGATGGACTCGTCCAGAATGTCTTGGACGCGAATACCTAGACGCCCAATTTTGTCCATGTAGGTGGGGCCGATACCGCGGCCGGTGGTGCCGATGGCGCGCTTGCCCAGGAAGCGTTCGGTGACCTTATCCATGGTCTGGTGGTAGGGCGCTACCAGGTGGGCGTTGGCGGAGATTTTGAGTTTGGAGGTGTCTGCGCCGCGGGCTTCGAGGCCGTCGATTTCTTCGAAGAGGGCTTCGGGGTTGACGACGACGCCGTTACCGATGACGGGTACAGCGTTTTCTGAGAGGATGCCGGCGGGAAGGAGCTTAAGCTCGAACTTCTGGCCGTTGACGACGACGGTGTGGCCGGCGTTGTTACCGCCGTTGGGCTTGACGACGTAGTCGACGCGGCCACCGAGCAGGTCGGTTGCCTTGCCCTTACCTTCGTCGCCCCACTGGGCGCCTACAATCACAATTGCTGGCATAAGTCTTACTCCTGAATAGGGTGGTCACCTGCCGGGTTTCACGGCGGTGGGGTGGGGCTGCTCGGCCTGTGCGGACGGCTCGGACGCAGGGCACACCATTCTTAAGGATAGCAAGGACGGTGGGCCTTGTCGCAGCTGAATCTCTCACAATGGCACACTCACCTAGGGCTTCTATAGAGAAATGTTCACGGAATAACCTGATATACATCTAGGTTTCCCCCGATACTTTAAGCTGATATACATGAGCGAAAACCCAAACATCCCACACTCAGCTTTTCCCGCCTCTGCCCAGCAGGGGGCATCTTCATTTTCTATAGGCCCCTACCCCGCACTTGGCCAGCAGCCCTACCAGCCCTCTTACAGGGAACCCCAGCAGCCCCAGCAATCTCAGGGTAAAAAACCTATAAATGGGATTGGTGCAACAGCCTTGGGCCTAGGCCTCCCTGGCTTCGTTCTTGGGGCCATACCCAGCATCATATTCATGTCCTTTAGCTGGATGCTGCTCCTTGCAGCCCTCATCCTGGGCATCATTGGTCTTTTCCAGAAAAATCAGGAAAAGGCCACCTCAATCATCGCAATCGTTGTGTCGGTACTCGGCTCAATGATCTTCCTCATCGTATCTGCCCTCACCATGACCAACATGCTGGTCGATATGTATAAGAACTGGTAATGAGGTGCCCTGCGATGGCACCCGTGCTCTTGCCGAAGTAAGCAATCGATGATCTCATAAAAACTAGAAAAATAGATGACAAGCCCGCCCTGCCCCCCCTCTTTGAAACTGGGAGGCAGGGCGGGCTTTACATTTGCATTAGCACTTTAGAAGAGCGCCACCTTCGGCGGTGCCGGGAAAATCTCGTCCAGGTGGGTGAGCTCGTCCGCATCAAATCGGCGGACGACGGCAGCCGCGTTCGCGCGCACCTGCTGCTCGGTAGTAGCACCAGCAATCACAGAGGCAACCGGCTCCTGCTGGGCCAGCCAGGAGAAAGCCACCTGCACCTCACTCATACCGCGCTCGGCGGCGAAAGCTGAGAAGGCCTCAAGCTGCTCCCAGTTAGCGCCCTCCAAAATCTCAGGTTTGATGCGGGTTAGGCGCCCGTCTGCCGGGGCGGACGTCCGCGAGTACTTGCCCGTCAGCAGCCCGTTAGCCAGGGGGAAGTAGGGCAGCACTCCCAGCCCGAACTGGCGGGCGGCAGGGAGCACCTCAAGTTCAGCGCGGCGGTCCAGTAGGTTGTAGTGGTTCTCCGCTGCAATGTAGCGGTGCCCCAGTGCCCGACCCAGGTGCTCAGCATGGGCAATCTGCCAGCCGGTGTGGTTGGATGAGCCGATGTAGCGCACCTTGCCCTGCTCAATCAGGGTGCCCAGGGCCGAGAGGGTTTC
This sequence comes from Rothia sp. 88186D007BW, assembly GCF_053544215.1. Lineage (NCBI taxonomy): Bacteria > Bacillati > Actinomycetota > Actinomycetes > Micrococcales > Micrococcaceae > Rothia > Rothia sp. 88186D007BW. The sequence goes on from NZ_JBPPTR010000005.1 coordinate 134,401, forward strand.
TTCCATGGGGGTGGCAGGGTCGGGGGTGTGGTGGAAGTAGAGGTCGATATAGTCGGCGCCCAGGCGACTCAAGGAGGCCTCAACTGCCCGCATAATGTACCGGCGGGAGCCTCGCACCCCGTGGTCGGTGCCGTTGGCACCACCCATGTCCATACCAAACTTTGACACAATCACGATCTCGTCGCGGTCTATACCGGTCTCGCGCAGGGCACGCCCAAACATGGTCTCAGAGACACCCGGTTCAGCCCCGTAAATATCGGCCACATCAAACAGAGTGATGCCTGCTTGCACCGCGGCGGTGAGGACGGCGTTGGTGCCAGCCTGGCTCTCGGTGGCGGTTTTAGCGCGGCCCAGGTTGTTACAGCCTAAGCCCACATTCGAAACGGTTAGTCCGCTTTTTCCCAGTTGACGGTATTCAATGCTCATACTCGTCATATTACTGTCATGTGTCTCAACACACCCGTCACAGAGTCAAAAAGGTACACAGAGCCATCCACCTGAGAGCATTTACTACTGGGCTGCTCGCACCGCAGTGAGAAGGTCGGCTTTGTTCATGCGTGAGCGGCCCGGCACCTCAAGCTGCTTGGCCAGCTCGTATAGTTCAGCGCGGGTGAGGTCAGCGAGGGGGCGGGCTTCTGCCACCAGGAAGGTCTGCTCCTTATCGTCAGTGAGGTCAGGTGCGAACGCGGCGTCCTCCTGGGCGGGAGCTTCTGCCAGGGGCTCGGTGGTGAGGCCTTCATCGAAGTCAGTGAGGTTACTGCTAGCGAAGGTTTGCTCGTAGAGCTCTTCTGCTTCGTCTGGTTCGTCGGCTTCTTCAGGGGCTAGGCCCTCATCTTCACCGACGTTGGTGATGGCATCGGGGGTGTCTAGGTCAAAGCCCAGTTCCTCGTTTTCGAAGGCCTCAATGTCGCCAGGTTCTACGCTTTCTGCATCAAGGATGTCTTCGTAGGTGACGGTTTCGTCTGAGTTTTCTAAAGTCTCGGCCAGGATGAGTTCAGCTTCTTTCTGGGCTGCGCTTTTCTTGGACTTTTTGGGCTGTGTGGATTTTTTAGCCTTTGGGTTTTTCTTCTCAGCCTTCTTTTCGGTTTTCTTGGGCTCTTTTTTCTTGGTTTCTTCTTTCTTGTCGGCCTTCTTCTGTGGAGTCTTCTTCTCGGCTTTCTTGGGCTCAGGTTTCTTAGACTCGGCCTTCTTTACCGGCTGGTCAGTAATTTTTTCGTATTTCTTACCTACCAGCTCGTATTTCTTTTCGAGCTTCTTTTGGGCTTTTTTGCGGGCTTTCTTTTCGTCGCCGTGCTTTTCTAGGGCTTTAGTGTAGGCCTTGATGTAGCGTTTTTGTGCTTTGTCGCTGGAACGCTTGAGTTCCTTGCTGAGTTCTGGCTTCTTGCTCATGGTACTCACCTTCTAGTTGTTCAGTGTTCTTACCTTCTAAGCGTAGTCCCGGTCACGCCCTACCCCAAGCGCGGCACGGCTTATTTATGCTCCTGGTGCCCTACTCAGCCTGCCAATACGGGTATATACTTAAGGTATATAGCAGGAGGTTATCTATGGTACGGTCAACAGTTTTTATGAACAACAGAACTCAAGCGGTTCGCCTACCCGCAGAGATGCGCTTTAGCGAAAACATCAAAAAAGTTAATGTACGCAAAGTAGGCTCAGAACGCATCGTAGCCCCCGAGGGCGCAGTGTGGGATAGCTTCTTCGCCCCCAACTCCCCCACCGTAACGGATGATTTTATGAATTCCCGCCACGCTGGCACCCAGCCTGAACGTGAGGAACTCTAATGCTGACCTACATGCTTGACACAAACATCGTCATCTATGTGATAAAACGGCGCCCACCTGAGATTCTCGATATTTTCAACCAGAACGCTAGCCGCTTATGCGTCAGCAGTATCACCGCAGCCGAGCTGTTCTTTGGTGCAGCAAAAAGCGCTAAGCCTGAGCAAAACCTGCGGGTGGTCGAAGACTTTCTATCACGGCTCACCGTCCTCCCCTACGGCATGGACGCCGCAGCCCAGTTTGGCGACATCAAAGCAACCTTGCAAAAGGCCGGACGCGTAATCGGCGAGAACGACCTGCATATCGCAGCCCATGCGCGCAGCCGAGGGCTAGTGATAGTAACGAATAATGAGAGGGAGTTCGAGCGGGTTGAGGCCCTGCGCGTAGTGAACTGGGTGAACCCCTCACGCTCTGAGCCGAACCTGAGTGAGGCAGCTGACGGGCGACGTCCGCACCCCTAAACTAGCTGGTATGACTAACTCAGGTATCGACACTAGCTTTCTAGACCCCGCAACCAGCCCAGCTGACGACTTCTTCCGTTACGTCAACGGCACCTGGTACGACTCCCACGTCATCCCCGCCGACCGCTCCCGCGATGGTGGCATGTACTTCCTGCGTGACGCCGCCGAAGAGCACGTCCGCGAAATCGTAGAGAAATTTGCCGCCGAGCAGCCCTCCTCACGCATTGGTGCCCTCTACTCATCCTTCATGAACACCGAAAAAATTGAGGCGGACGGCCCCGGCCCGCTACTTGAAGAGGTGCAGCCGGTGCTCAACGCCATCACCCCCGATGACTTCGTGCAGGTCATGGCAGAACTCGACTGCAAGGGCCACGGTGGGCCCTTCGGCTGGTACACCAGCATCGATGCCAAGAACCCTGAAAAGTATGTGCTCTACCTGGCCCAGACCGGCCTGGGCCTGCCCGATGAGTCCTACTACCGCGACGAGAAATACACCCAGCTCCGCGAAGCCTACGTAGCCCACATTGAGCGCATGTTTGAACTGACCGGCCTAGCAGAGAACTTCGGCCTAGAACCGGCCGATGCCGCCCGCGCCGTCTTCGCCCACGAAACTGAGATTGCCTCCCACCACTGGGATAACGTCAAGACCCGCGACGCCGACGCCCGCTACAACCCGGTAGAAGCTGCCGAACTTGACGAGAAGTTCCCCGGCTTCCCCTTCACCACCTGGCTAGCAGGCATGGGCATCAGCACCGAGAAAGCTGGCACCGTTGTGGTCAACCAGCCCTCCTACTTTGAGGCCGCCGCCCAGATGTGGGCCGCCGCCCCCCTCTTCATCTGGAAGCTCTGGTACATCTGGCACATGGCCCACTCCCGCGCCCCCTACCTGAACCAGGACATCGTTGAAGAAAACTTCGATTTCTACGGCCGCACCCTCTCAGGGTCCGAAGAACTACGCGACCGCTGGAAGCGCGGCGTCGGCCTAGTCGAAGGCTCACTAGGTGAAGAGCTGGGCAAGGAATACGTTGCTATTCACTTCCCGCCCACCCACAAGGCTAAGATGCTGGAACTCGTTGATGATCTCCTAGAGGCCTACCGCCGCTCCATCACAGACCTAGACTGGATGACCGACGAAACCCGCGCCCTGGCCCTAGAGAAACTCAGTAAGTTCGTCACCAAGATCGGCTACCCCGATAAGTGGCGCGACTACTCCGGCCTCGAACTCACCGATGATCTCTTCGAGAACCTGCGCCGCTCTGGCGTCTTTGAGCACGAGTTCCAGATTTCCCGTATCAATGAGCCAGTTGATAAGACCGAGTGGCTCATGACCCCGCAGACCGTCAACGCCTACTACATGCCCCCGGCCAACGAGATTGTCTTCCCCGCAGCGATCCTGCAGGCCCCCTACTTTGATGTGGAGGCCGACGCCGCCGTCAACTACGGCGCTATCGGCGGTGTGATCGGCCACGAAATCGGCCACGGCTTCGATGACCAAGGCTCCAAGTACGATGGCACCGGTGCCCTGAACAACTGGTGGACGGACGCCGACCGCGAGGAATTCACCGCCCGCACCAAGGCCCTGGTAGAGCAGTACAACGGTTACACCCCCACCGGTCTAGACCCCGAGAAGTTCACCGTCAACGGCGAGCTGACCCTGGGCGAAAACATTGGTGATTTAGGTGGCCTCTCCATCGCACTCAAGGCCTACCAGATTTACCTGGAACGCCAGGGCCTGACCCTTGAGACCGCCCCCGTCATTGATGGGCTGACCGCCGCCCAGCGTGTCTTTATCTCCTGGGCCCAGGGCTGGCGCATGAAGACCCGCCCGCAGACAGCCGAAATGTTCCTGGCGATTGACCCGCACTCCCCTGAGGAGTTCCGTGTCAACGGCGTGGTACGCAACATTGATGAGTTCTACACTGCCTTCGATGTGCAACCTGAGAACGACCTCTACCTGGCGCCAGAAGAGCGCGTGCGCATCTGGTAGAAGAAGCTATATAAGGTGCAGGGGCTTTCCCGGAAGGCGACTGCACCCATGCCTCAACTAAAAGGACGCCGGTGAGCTACTTACCGGCGTCCTTTTGCGCATCCGAGGGCTAGGACATAGCAGGAATGGCCGAGAGGGTAGATGATATTAGTCGACAGGTACCCAGTCGGTGCCGTTGAAGGTGTAGGTGGGGCCATCAACGTACCGGCTAATTGTCTCATCGAGCTGATGCGTGTAGATATAGGGGTTGCCCTGGCTGTCGATAGTTATATTTGTGACATCGTTATGCCACCCTTCGGAGGCTCCCGGCATAGTTCCCTGAGAATCAAAGCCCCAATCTTTTTGGGTGATGATAGTCAGGGCACCTCCGCTGTTCATAAAAATGTGGCCGTAGCGGTCAATGTTCCACCCCTGAGGGCGCTCCGTCATATTGGGAGTAAAAACACCCGACATGCTAAAACTGCCCAGAGCATAGCCAGGGGACTTAACGAACCCGATGGTTCGCCCATTCTGGAAGACCGCATAGTAACCGTAACCGCTGCCAGGGACCGTATACGGCGTCATATATTTGTAGTAGCTCACCAACCGCACCGGGCCCAGGGTAGCGTGATTAACATCGATGTAGCCGGTTTCCTTGCATTCAGGGTCTGTCAGGCAGGGGTTATCTACCTCAGGTGCCTGGTTAGCTTCCTGCGGGGGTTGGATAGCCTGAACGGGTGTTTCGGTAGGGGCTGGTGTAACCACCACGGGGGCCTGCTCGGGTTGAGCTAGAATCGTTTGCTCAGGTTCGGGGGTGTCTTCAGCGGGGCTGGGAGATGGGGCGCTACTGGTGGTTGTGACGCTCGGGGCGGACGTGGGTTCACTAGGTTCTGCCGCATGATTGTTAGGTACGGTGATGCTGATGCAGCCTGTAAGTAGCAGGCTGCTGGTCAAAGCTGTCAGTGACAGCCGGATAAGGCGGTGCATGGGGCCTCCAGGGGTGGGCGCAGCGGGTGAGAAAATCTTTCTAGCACTCTAAACAATCAAATTTAGTGGCTACCTGTGTAAAAATTCTCCGCGTCTGGGCCTAATGATTGCAAGTTAACACCTCTGAATCTATCTTTAATAATGGATGTTACATCTGACAAAGAGAGGCCCAGGGTAATACAGCCTCATTTATCACCACAAACACCATATTCTTCAGTTATTTGTTATTTAGCGTAATTCGCTCAATGGTGATGCGTCATTTATCTGCACCACCGATACCAAACTGTGAAAGGTAAGGGGTATGAAACCCAATCATCGCCATCGCATAGGCCCCGGCCCCCGAAACCCGTCTGTTCGCTATGGAACCGGTCATGGTAGAAACCGAGTAAAGCACCGTGCTACATCTGCTTTTCCCCGCGCACTTGCTCCAGATGCCTTCAGTACCGATTACGCTCAGCTCAAGGAGCGCGGGGAAAGCTATCGCTCCTGTCGAAGAACTCTGAAGATTACGGGAAAATAGCCGCTAAAGCTAGTTCAACACCTTCAAGGTCATGGGGTAGGTGAAAACTTCACCGTTATTGGCTTTCACTGCTGCAAGAATATGCACGACAATTAGGGCAACCCATACCGCGATAAAGACGAGCCAGGTGAAAATACCTGCTATCCCCAAGGTCACAAATGTCAGTACCCAGGCAACAATATTCACTAGCCAGAGGGTGAAACTGAAGTTAAAGGCACCGGCGGCAGCCCTGCGCACGAACCCGTACCCCGGCTTGTCCTTATAGATAACCCAGAAGATGAGGGGGCCCACAAAACTGGCAAAAGATGCGGTGAATACTAGCCCTAGTAGGCCCGAGAGGTGGGCGAACGTGGCCATGCTCTTAGCGTCTGCGGGGATAAGGTTGCCGTAGGCATCATAGGTGGGGCCGGGCTGCTGGCCGTAGTTACCGTAGGGGTTCTGGTTGTGTTCAGTCATATCCACTCTCCTAAATACCAGTTATCTACCTTTCACTTTAGTCCGGGGCGGGTGAGGGCGCGAGAGGGTAGGTGTGTGCCCTTGCAATTTCATACTCTGGGTGGAGAGTTAACCGCCCTGTTACGTCCTCACGGTGGACTGGGGTGTGCCGGGCAGTAGCATAGAGTCATGCGCGATTTACAGGCTCACATTATTGAAGAATTAGGCGTAAAGCCCTCCATCGACCCGGCTGAGGAGGTGCGCAAGCGCGTCCAGTTCCTGGTGGATTATCTGAAAGCCACCGGCACCCGCGGCTTTGTGCTGGGCATTTCCGGCGGCTTGGATTCCACCTTGGCCGGACGCCTGTGCCAGCTAGCTGTGGACCAGCTAGAGCTAGAGGGTGTTGAGGCTGAATTTATTGCCGTCCGCCTACCTTATAAGGTGCAGGCCGATGAGGAGGACGCCCAGGCTGCCCTGCGTTTCATCATGCCCCAGCAGACTGTCACCTACAATATCGCAGAGGCGGTGGACGGTTTCGAATCAGCTTTTGAGACAGCAACCGGCCGCCCTATCGCTGACTTCAATAAGGGCAATGTGAAGGCTCGTGCCCGCATGATCGCCCAGTATGCCCTGGCTGGTGAGAAGAATCTGCTGGTGGTGGGCACCGACCACGGGGCAGAGGCTGTGACCGGTTTCTTCACCAAGTTCGGTGATGGCGGGGCGGACGTCACCCCCCTCTTTGGTTTGAACAAGCGCCAGAACCGGGCCCTGCTTAAGGTGTTGGGCGCTGATACCCACCTGTGGGAGAAGGTTCCTACTGCTGATTTGCTTGATGGTAAGCCGGGGCGTACCGACGAGGACGAGCTGGGGGTCACCTATGATCAGATTGATGATTATCTAGAGGGTAAAGAGATTGACCCGGTGGCCGCTGAGAATATTGAGGGGAAGTTTTTACGTTCCCGTCATAAGCGCACTACCCCGGTCACAATTTTTGATTCCTGGTACAAACGGTAAGCACTACCAGGTGCACTAGGGCGGCGATAGCTATTCCCAGGCCCAGGCCGCCTAGCACGTCGCTTGCCCAGTGCACCCCCACGTAGATGCGGGAGAACCCCACAATCATTGTAAGGACGCCGAGCCCTACCCCCAGGGCGCGGCGTCCGCCCTGTGTGAGGGCAGGGTAGGCGGTGAGGAAGAGGGCAGCGCAGAAGGCAGCGGTGCTGGTGGAGTGGCCTGAGGGGAAAGAGAAAGTTAGTTCCTCCACCAGGCGGTGGGTAAGGGAGGGGCGCGGGCGGTCCACAAGATTTTTGATGAGGGTGACGGCTAGCGGGGCAAGAATCATGGTTCCCCCTAGGGTCGCCAGGGGCCAGGGGTGCCGGTAGCGCCAGGTGAAGAGTCCCAAGGCGATCAGCACATAAATTGTCATGGGCAGGGTATTGAAAGCCTGGGTGAGCGCCGAGAAAAAGGTATCGAGCGGTCCTGTGCGCCAGGTCAGTGAGGTCTGCCAGATGGCATCATCGACAGGGTTGGTGAGGGCTTGGGCGTTGACCAGCCACATCGACACAAACACCAGTAGACCCGCTAGGCCGGTGCGGGCTAGGTGGGGCTGTTGGGGGCTGTGGTTCACGGGTACCTCTCTTGACAGGAGCACCCTCTAGGATACCGGTTGGCCCGACTGGGCTTCCCAGCCTGTATCCGGGCCGGGCCAGTAAGCTGGTGCTATGTCTGATATCCCTAAAGAGTTTTATCTTGATAAGTCCGACCCGGCAGCTTGGGCAGCTTTTGGTGCCCTGAGCAAGCAGGCTGGTGCTTCAGCCCGCGCAGCGGGGCTTGATGATCAGCTGATTGAGCTGGTCTGTCTGCGCGTTTCACAGATTAATGGCTGTGCCTACTGCCTGAAGGTGCACACCAAACGCGCTATTAAGGCCGGGCTGAGCGAGAACCGCCGGGCCCTGGTGGGCGTCTGGGAGGAAAGCAGTGAATATAGTCTGACCGAAAAGGCTGCCCTCTTTTTGGCTGAGACGGTGACCAAGCTACCCTGCCCCGAGGACCGCGATTTTGCCCGCATCTACGCCCGGGGCGTGCTGACCGATGAGCAGTACAGTGCTGTGCAGTGGCTGGCGATTTCAATGAACGCAGCTAACCGTATCTCTATCATGTCCCAGCACCCGGCCTAACCGCCCGCCCTTATTCAGCAGGTTACACAGGCTCACGCTCGCTGTGAGCCTGCTTCACCTAGCTTTTTAGATAAGTCTCATGAAAGGACTTTCCCATGAACGCAACCCTTGAGAACCCGGTTATTACCGAACGCGAAGAAAGTGGCCGCGGCTCCTACGAAATCTTTGCCGATAGCTCCGGTACCCCAGCGGGCTTCACCGAGTTCTTCACTTACACAGAGGGCGGGGGCAACCAGCGTATCTTCCCCCACACGGTGGTGAAGGAAGAATTCGGCGGGCACGGGCTGGCCTCCAAGCTCGTCAAGAGCGCCCTCGACCAGGCCATTGAGGCCGGGTACGAGCCGGTCATTGTCTGCCCCTACATCAAGGCCTGGGTGGAGAAGCACCCCGACTACGCCGAGAAGACCCGCAAGCCCGAACCTGCCCACCTGCGCTTTTTGGCACAGGCTATGCGCGGCTAAAACTTAGCCCCTTCAGAACTGGTCAGGCGCGAGGGGCAGGCGGAGTGCCGTCTGCCCGCACCCTTCGTCGCTTCTTTCCGCCTTAGACCCGGTAGAACCCCTCAATAGCGCGGGTTAGGTAGGCCATGTCGGCTACGGTGGTGAGTTCGCGGGCTGAGTGCATGGAGAGCAGTCCCACTCCCACGTCTACGGTGCGCATACCTAAGCGGGTTGCGGTGATGGGGCCGATGGTTGAGCCGCAGGGCACCTTGTTATTGGAGACGAACTCCTGGTAGGGCACACCGGCTAGGGCGCAGGCCTGGGCGAAGATTCCGGCGCCGATGGCGTCGGTGGCGTAGCGCTGGTTGGCGTTGATTTTGAGCAGGGGCCCACCGCCGGGTAGGGGGCGGACGGCTGGGTCGTGGTGCCCTGCGTAGTTGGGGTGGACTAGGTGGCCGGCGTCGGATGAGAGGCAGACCGACTCTGCGATGGAGCGGCGGTAGGCTTCGGCGGAGTCGCCGCGGGCTTCAGAGAGCCGCACCAGGACGTCCTCAAGGAAGGGCCCGGCGGCCCCAGAGCGCGTGCCGGAGCCGATTTCTTCGTGGTCGAAGGCAGCCAGCATAGCAGTATGGGCGGTTTCTTCCCCTGAGTCGGCGTAGCGAATCAGGGCGGTGAGGCCTGCATGAACGGAGCTGAGGTTATCTAGGCGCCCGGAGGCAAAAAGCTCACCATTTTCACCTAGGACGCGGGGTTCTTGGGTGTCAGCGAACATGAGGTCGTAGCCCACGATGCTTTCAGGGCTAACCGGCCCGCCCTGGGTGCGTTCAGCCAGGTAGGCCAGCACATCGCCGGTGGAGTCACTAAAGCCCCAGATGGGGTAGATGTTCTCTTGTTTATCGAGTTTGAGGCCCTCGTTGGCGGTACGGTCCAGGTGGATGGCGAGCTGGGGGATGCGGGCAATGGGTCCGGTGGCAACCAGGCGGGTTTCCAGCGTCCCGTCCACCAGCGCAGTCAGGCGACCGGCCAGGCGCAGTTCGCGGTCCAGCCAGGAGTTGAGCAGGGGCCCGCCGTAGACTTCGACCCCCACCTGGTTCCAGGTGAGGGTGCGCACTGAGGGTTTGGGCTTGACCTTGAAGCCGGGGGAATCGGTGTGGGCCCCCAGCACCCGGTAGCTTTCATGCTGAGCGCTACCGGCCCAGGCGATGATGGCACCATCGCGCACCACGAAGTGCTTGCCGGTCGCTGCTGAGCTGCCCCAGACGTCCTGCTCGCTCAGCTCGGTGAAGCCGGCGGCGGTCAGGCGTCGGGCAACCTCGGCCGCCGCGTGGAAGGAGGTGGGGGAGGCGGTCACAAAGGCAGCTAAATCATCAATATTAGCTCGGGCATCGAAAGTCTGTGAAAGAGTCATAGACCACATTTTACCGGACAGGCTGTGCGCCCTCAGGGTGGCCGCCCTTGACCCATACCTGGGCAGTACGGGTGCGTTCTATGCCCTTCTTACGGGCCACCCAGATAACTACCAGCACGAACAGGCCGTTCGATACCAGTGCCGAGATAAACATGCCCGCGGTAGAGCCCTGCTGCAAGAAGGGGTCTGCCATGCCCAGCACACCAAAGCTCATAGCCAGCAGATTATTGACCACGTGCAGAGCAATAGCCGCTTCGAGCCCACCGGTGCGCCAGGTAATGTACCCGGCAGCCAGGCCCATGACCAGCACGGAAAGTTGGCCCCACACATCGTAGAGGTGCCCCAGCATAAAGAGCGGGGCGGGAATAATAATTGCCCAGGCCGGGTGTTTGAGCCAGCGGCCGATACTCTGCATGAGGTAGCCGCGGAAGACCAGCTCTTCGGCGTAGGCCTGCACCGGTACCACCAGAATAATGGCTACCAGTATGGCGATCAGACCGCCGGTAGGTAGGGTGGGGCTAGGAACATAGCGTGCCCCTAGAGCGAAATCGAAGGCTAGCGGCAGGGCCACAATGAGCAGAGCCGCTAAACCACAGCAGGTTGCTAGCCAGCCCCAGCGCATCCGCCCGGCGACCGAGTGAATCAGCCCCCAGGGCTTAGGGCCCACAATGATTCGGGCAAGCCAGAGGACAGGGAACATGAGTGCTATAGACCCAAAGAGAAAGATGAAAGTGGAGGGGCTTTGCAGGGCCCCATCTTCAAGAGCTTCTGCATCCATAGCATGCAAGAAGGAGGTGGCATCAGTAAGCAGCCAGGGGTCAAGTTCTGTTAAGAGAACGAAAAAGAAAGCAAGAGCCAGCAGCACAGAGAGCACCAGGTAGATTGGCACCCCGATCAGGGCTTCTAGCAGGGGCGTGTACCAGCGGTGTTTGGGGTCAGCCAGAGAAAGCCGGTGGTAGCCCAGTTTCTGTTGCTCTTGCTGGTAGCCGGGGCGCCAGCCGACCGGCGGCAGGGGCATTGGCACCGAGTGTAGGGCAGGTGGGGGCACCTGGTCTGGTAGGTGGGCGGACGCTCGGGCGGGGGTAGGTGCCGCAGCCTGCGGTGAATTCTGGGCAGGGGTCTGCCAGGGGATGCGGGGGTCCTTCGGAGTACTCATACCTCTACCCTAGCGAAAGCCGCCTCGCTGCGTGTGAAGGTGGGCAGATAGGCCAGTACCGAGTCTCACAAGGTGCACTGGGGGTTACTTTTCGGTGGGGGTTGGGGCCGTTGCCTGCTGCTCTGGGGTCTTGCGGACGGCGACCAGGTTGGTACCGCGCTTAGTCTTGGCGCGACCGGGCAGGCGGTGGCCGACCTTCTCGGAGGATTCAGCGGTGGGCTTCTTGGGCAGGGCGGCGATGCGCAGGGCTAGTTCAATCGCGAGCAGGGCCAGCGCTGCGTAGAAGACGTAGTAGGAGGGGTAGAAGTAGTAGAGGCTGGCGTTCCAGCCGGCGATGGTGGCACCCAGGGCAACGACAGCTAGGGCGGCAATGATGATGTGAGCCAGGGGGAAGGCGCCGTTGTTCTCAGTGTTGCGCCAGGTGATGTAGATGGCCATGAGCGCAAAGAGGACGGGGAAGAAGATGTGGCCGGAAAGAGCCATGGTGTCTTCGGTGTAGCGGAAGATGCCGAGGGCCTGGACGATGGCGGTGGCGGCAAGGAGCAGGGAGGCTGGCAGAGTTTTCATGGGGAACTAGTCTACCGGTTAGGCAGTAGCGAAGTAGGTGATGGCGCAGATGGTGAAGATGGTGCCGGTGGTCAGGGCGGCGGCTAGTTCAATGAGTATGCCCAGGCCCATGGATTTGAGGGCGGCTAGGGTGCTGCGTGTGGAGGTGGCGATGTCCCCTTGACTGCGTAGGGTTTCGCTCAGGAGTAGGGCAAGGGCAAAACCCACGAAGAGACCTACTATGGGGATAACGAACATGCCAATGACTGCACCGAGCACGCCCCAGAGGATAGAGCGGTTGGGGATGGCTCGCTGCTTGAGGGTTTTGCCGGTAAGGACGGCTTGGGCGACCATTCCTGCGATGATGATGGGTAGGCCTAGGCCAAGTAGCCACCAGCCTTCAGGCCCGCGCAGGGTCAGGCCCCACAGTAGGGTGCCACCCAGCACTGCAAGGGAGCCAGGCAGAATAGGGTAGACGATGCCTACGATACCGAGGGCGATGAGGGTAGCGGCTAGGAGGGTGATAATGATGGCTAGGGTCATGGTTTTTAGTCTACTTGTCGCTCTGTTACTTCTCCCAGCGTGGGTGAAACTACCCTTGCTATAATCGGCATGACCTATACAAGTTTTGGAGTAGTGATGACTGAAAAGGACGCCGCACCCCGGCCCGGCCACCGCGAGCAACTTACCCTAGGGGCGCGTCCGCTCGATGCCCCCGGCTCCCCCGTCACCGACAAACAAGCCCGCGACATCGCCAGCGGCCGCCACACCTGGCACCGCAAAGCCTCCAAACCAGTCTCCCTATGGATGTTCGCCCTCTTCATCCTCCTCATGACCCACCGCTGGGTACCCGAATCCCTCTGGCTCATGGTACACATGGTAGCCCTTGGCCTCATCACCAACTCCATCCTGATCTGGTCCCAACACTTCACCGAAGCCCTCCTAAAAAACCGGCTCCCCGACACCGCCCGCCCCCTACAACTAGCCCGCATCTACACCCTCAACACCTCCATAGTGGTGCTGATGGTCGGAATAGTCTTCACCCTCTACCCCCTCACCCTCCTAGGTGCCATCGGCCTAGGGGCAACAGTCACCTGGCACGGAATCGCTCTCCTCCAGCAGATGCGCACCGCCCTACCCGCCCGCTTTGGGGCCACCGTCCGCTACTACATCGCAGCATCCTGGCTCCTACCAGTAGGGGCCACCTTCGGCGCCCTACTAGCCCACGAGGGAATCAACGCCACCTGGTACGGCCGCCTACTCCTTGCCCACGAAGCAACTAACATACTGGGCTTTGTAGGCATCACAGTAGTAGGCACCCTCATGACCCTCTGGCCCACCATGCTACGCACTATCATGGCCCCAGACGCCGTCACCCGCTCCCTGCGCGCCCTCACCGGCCTCTGCGCAGGCCTAACCCTCACCGTAGCCGGGGCCCTGACCGGGCTCACCTGGCTAGCTACCGCCGGCCTGCTCATCTACGCCGGGGCCCTAGTGCTCGTCCTTATCCTCATGGTGCGCACCACCACCGCCAAAAAACCCGCCGACTACGGCACCTTCTCAGTAGCAGCCAGCATGATCTGGCTACTGATCGGTGTGCTCATGGCCGCCTACCTGGTAGCCACCACCCCCTTCGCCTCCCTCACCCTGCGCCCCATCACCCCCATCTTTACCGTCGGCTTCCTCGCCCAAGTACTCCTAGGGGCCATGACCTATCTACTCCCCGCCCGCATGGGCGGCGGGCCCAAAGCCGTACGCGCAGCCAACCACGAATTCAACCGTTTCGCCGCAGGCCGCGCCGTCATGGTCAACCTATCACTGCTCATCTTCATCCTGCCCGTCTCCTGGACAGGCTCCTGGGTCCGCACCGGCGCCTCCCTGGTAGGAGCCTTCACCCTCTTCGCCTTCATCCCCCTCATGCTCCGCGGAGTCAAAAAATCAGTAGCCATCCGCAAAGCCATGGTACAAGCCAGAGCCCGCGGCGAAGCCCCCACCCCCGACCCACAAGCCCTCACCCCCACACCCCTCCCCCACCTGCGCAACGCCCTCATCGGTGCGCTCGCCGTGGCCCTGGTAGTGGGGCTAGGGGTTCTTGCTGATCCGGCTGCGCGCGGACGCCTCACCGCACCTACCGCCGCCACACAGGCCACCGGCCAGACCACCACCGTGGCAGTAGAAGCAACCGCCGACATGCGCTTCACCCCCGACCTTGTAGAGGTGCCAGTAGGTAACCGCCTCATCGTTGAGGTCACGAACGCTGATGCCACCAACGCCCACGATTTGACCTTCGCTAACGGAACCACTACCGGCCGTATCGCACCGGGGGAAACTAAAACCGTAGATGCTGGTCTTATCACCGGTGATCTTGAGGGCTGGTGCTCCATTATTGGCCACCAGGCCATGGGCATGGTCTTTACCGTGAAAGCAAGCGGTGAAGAAGCTACAGCCACCGGCAACCTGGGCCACGGCTCTCACCCTGCTACTGCGGCAGGTGGTAGCACCGGCACCCTAGCATTGACACCCGGTGATATTGACTTCCAAGGCGAGATCTCACCTGACTATCAGACCCGTGACGCGGTCTTAGCCCCCGTCCCTGAGGGTGACGTCGTTGATGGCCGCACCGTTCACCGCCAGACCCTAGATGTGCAAGAGCTACCCCGTGAAATCGCCCCAGGAGTTGATTTGAACACCTGGACCTACAACGGCTCCTACATGGGCCCCACCCTGCACGGGCAGGTCGGGGACATCTTCGAAATAACCCTAGTCAACAATGGCACCATGGGGCACTCGGTCGACTTCCACGCAGGTATTGTCGCCCCCAATGAGCCCATGCGCACCATTGCACCGGGGGAAGAACTGGTCTACCGTTTTGAAGCGGTACGCTCAGGTATCTGGCTCTACCACTGCGGCACCGCACCGGTCAGTGCCCACATGGGTGCAGGCATGTTCGGCGCCGTGGTCATTGACCCACCTGGCCTGCCCCCGGTAGACCGCGAATACCTGCTGGTTCAGTCAGAGATGGCCCTCACCCCAGCCGCTGAAGGTAACACCGAGAGCACCACCGCTGAAGAGCAAGAGCAGAAGGCCGGGGGGAGCGTCCTGACCGATATTCTGCCAGCCAACCAGGCCCCTGCACCTACCCTCACCCTCTTCAACGGGCACGCCACCCAGTACATGCACAGCCCTCTCACTGCTCGCGTGGGTGAGCGCGTGCGCATCTGGGTTCTGAATGCTGGCCCTGGCGGTGAGCTGAGTTTCCACATCGTTGGCACCCAGTTCGACACCGTCTATAAGGAAGGTGGCTACCTGGTCCAAGAAGGCCGTGACCCCTTCGGGCAGGCAACAGGTGGGTCCCAGGCCGTTGATTTCTCAGCCTCACAAGGCGGGTTCGTAGAAATGGTCTTTGTTGAGCCAGGCACCTACACCTTCGTCAACCATGATTTCGCTGCTGCAGAGCGTGGCGCCCGCGGGCGGATCCAGGTAAGCCAGTAGCCTCCTCTGAGGGTGACGTGCCCAGGTTGGGTGCGTCACCTTTGGGTGTGTGCGGCGGGCGCGCACCTGACGGGCAGGAGGGTTTTCCAGTAATCTTGACCTGATGACAAGTGAACGTACTAAGCCCAGCCTTGCCCTGCGCCTCGGCGCAGGCCTGGTAGCGCACTGGCAGATTGTGGCATCAGCGGTGCTAATGTCAGCCGGTGTGGTGGGACTTTCTGCCACCTACGAGGACTACTGCGGGCAGACCGACCTCACCTACGCTCCCCCACAACTATGGGACGATATTGAAGCCGCCGCAGAAGTATCTGGGTTCCGGGCAGGCCTCTTAGCCGCCCAGCTAGAAACCGAATCCGGCTGGGTCACCACCGCCCAGTCACACGCAGGCGCCCACGGCCTAGCCCAGTTCACCCAGGACACCTGGGACATCTGGGGCAAGGGCAATATTAACAGCCCCGAAGACTCCATCGCCGCCCAGGGCCGCTACCTGGCCTACCTCTCAGAGTACCTAGCACCCTACGTCTCAGATGAGGCCTCCCTACAAGATATTGTTTTGGCCGGCTATAATGCTGGGCCCGGTGCCGTGGAGGAATTTGGCGGCATCCCACCTTACTTTGAGACCCAGAACTACGTGATCAAAATTGATGAGCTAGCCTCCACTAAATACGCGGTGACCTGTGTGCCTGACCCCAGCTTCAAGCAGGCTACCCTGGTGCGCTAGGGGAGTCGTAGGCACCCAGCAGCCAGCTACAGTCCCTGGCTGTTACCTTCGAGGCCGAAGCCCGCACTAACTGGCATACCCACGACGTCGGCCAGCTTATTGTGGTGACCTCCGGCATCTGCATTTACCAGCTCGAAGGCCAGGAACCCCAGACCCTCACACCCGGTGAGGCCTTCTTCGAACCAGGCATTAACCACTGGCACGGAGCCACCAGCGATGGCCCCATGACCCACATCGCCGTCATCCCCTTCAACAAGGACGGGAAGTTCGTCAACTGGGGTGCACCCGTTGACGACGCCACCTACACCGTCTAGCACCCCGGGGGGCACCCGCAGTTAAGCGTAAAACCCCGCAGTTAAGTGCGGGGTTAAGTGGACGCTGGAGCGACAGGACACCGACACATTGCGGACGCCGCCGCACTCACCTACCTCACGACGACCTTCACCGAGGAATAACCTGCCACCGGGAACTGAGCATTCACGGTAGACTCCACCGTGATTGACTCCGTCGCTGCAAGCAACTCTTCAACCAGTACGCGCAGCTCCAACCGAGCTAGAGGAGCCCCGGGGCACGCGTGAATTCCCGCGCCATAGGTCAGGTTCATCGACTGATTACGATCAGGACGGTAGTCCAGGGCATCCTCAAAAGCGTCCTCATCACGGTTAGCCGACGTCCAGTTGATGGTCACCGGGCATCCAGCAGGAATCGTACGACCGCCGACTTCAACATCTGCAGTTGTTACACGGCGGTTAGCAACGAGGGGATCTTGCAAACGCAAAATCTCTTCCACCGCGTGACCAATATATTCGGGATGCTGCCGCAAGCGGTCAGCCTCACCCTGGTGCTCGCCCAAAAAGTTCACAATGACTCCCACGATAGCTGAAACCGTTGACAGCTCCCCGACCGTCCAGTTTCGAATAAGAGAGACAATTTCTTCATCCGTCATGACGCGAGGTTCCTGCCCCGGCAACTCCACACGATCGTGCAGGAGCTCGGCGGTGACGTCCTGAAGCGTAGGGTTCATCCGCCGCTCGTTCAGAAGAGTCCGAATATAGCCGTCAAATTCCACAGCAACCGAGGCAATCTCAGCCCGGTCACGTTTGAGGGTGGCAGACCGATTCTTGTTCATCCAGGCAATCAAAGCTTCTTCAAGACTCTCTGGCCACCCCATGAAAGCATTTTGCACGCGCATGGCGTAGCGGGTGGCAAATTCTTCCATGATATCGACCGTTTCACCGCGCGGAATATCGCAGACGAGCTGGTGCACCACCTTACGGATTCGAGGTTCAAAAGCCTGCATACGTTCTGGGGTAAAGTACTTATCGTTGATCGCTCTGAAAGCAGTGTGTTCGGGTGCGTCCATTCCGTTGGGCACCGCTATGTGGCGGGTCGACACCCGGTTAGAGAACAGTTCAGGATGTTCAAGGGCATACCGGACATCCTCATTTTTGAAGAGGGTGTAGCCCATAAATTCATCGTGAGCAACAGGGCACCGAGCGCGCATAGAATCGTAGGCTGCGATCTGGTCTTCTTGCACTTCGGGCGAGCGGGAGTTCCAGTCGTAGTGTGTTTCGTCAACGTGTTGAGCCATGATTCTCCCCTGACATAACGGTCATTGGTATTAGGTATGCAAATTACTGCTGTTTTGAACCTATCAGAAGTCATACAGCAAGCGCACCTACCTCGCCCGTCTACTCAACCACACAGGTGCGTGGGCAGGAGCATAAACAGGGGCTTCACAGGGGGCGGGTTTCGAGCACCCCGGGTTTCCCCCGCAGTTAAACGTAAAACCCCGCAGTTAAGTGCGGGGTTAAGTGGATCTTGGACCTCAGGACGGCGGGCAGTCTAGCGCTTCTGGTAGAGGGCCTTCTTCTGGAACTTAGGGTCAGAAGTGACCAGCATGCCCAGGGAACGGAAAATTCCCTCATCAACTGAACCTAAGATCGTGGTGGTGTGGACGTCCGCCCCACGCAAGTTCTTAATCTGCTCAAGGGCAGCGCGGGCGTCCTCATCATGTGCCGCCGAAGTTGAGAGGGCAATCAGCACCTCGTCAGTATGCAGGCGGGGGTTCTGACTGCCCAGATGCAGGGTTTTCAGGTGCTGGATAGGTTCCAGGGCCTCTTTAGAGAGCAGGTGCTTGGCGTCGTCCAGACCAGCCAGGTGCTTGAGCGCATTCAGCAGGGCAACAGCCGAGCAGCCCAGCAAATCAGTGGTCTTGCCGGTAATAATAGTGCCATCAGCTAGCTCAATAGCCGCACCGGGGGCACCGGTGGTCTCTTCGCGCAGGCGGGCGGGGGTAACCACCGGGCGGTCAGTTTCCTTAATACCAGCCTTAGCCATGACCACAGCAGCACGATCTGACTGGGTAGAATCCAGCCCGCCGCGGGCCTCATCCACCAGGGCCTTGAAATAGCGGCGAATAATCTCCTGCTCAGAAGCATAACGGCAGGCAGCATCATCAGTAATACAGTTACCGGCCATGTTCACACCCATATCAGTGGGCGACTGGTAAGGGGTGGTGCCGGTCATCTTCTGCAAGAGCACCTTCAGCAGGGGAAAGGCCTCAACGTCACGGTTGTAGTTGACGGTAGATTCACCGTAAGCAGTCAGGTGGAAGTGGTCAATGACGTTAGCGTCATCAAGATCAACGGTAGCGGCCTCATAGGCCAGGTTAACGGGGTGCTCCAAGGGCAGGTTCCAGATGGGGAAGGTCTCAAACTTAGCGTAGCCTGCCTTCACACCGCGCTTGTTCTCGTGGTAGACCTGCGACAGGGCAGTTGCCAGCTTACCTGAACCGGGGCCGGGGGCCGTCACCACCACCAGGTCACGGGTAGTTTCAGCGAACTCGTTGCGGCCCAGGCCCTCTTCGCTGACAATCAGGTCAGTGTTGGTGGGATAACCCGAAATAACGCGATGACGCGAAACTTTTAGACCCAGGCGCTCCAGGCGTTGCTTGAAGGCAACAGCCTTGGTGTTGTCGTCCTCCATCTGGGTGAGCACCACATGCTCGACCAGGAAGCCGCGGTCACGGAAAACATCGACCAGGCGCAGGACGTCGTCCTCGTAAGTGATGCCCAGGTCAGCACGGATTTTATTGCGCTGCAGGTCCTTGGCGTTCAGGCAGATCAGGATCTCCACTTCGTCGCGGATTTGCTCCAGCATCGCAATCTTATTATCGGGCGTGAAGCCTGGCAGCACACGGGAGGCGTGCATGTCGTCAAAAAGCTTGCCACCCATTTCGAGGTAAAGCTTGCCACCCATTTCGAGGTAAAGCTTGCCGCCGATTTCTTCGCGGCGCTCCTGAATGTGTCGAGACTGCATCTCGATGTACTTCTCACGGTCAAAACCAATTTTGTTCACCATGGAATTCAAGCCTATCAAGACCATGTGTGCAAGCGCTCGCGCCCCGACCGCGTGGCGGCGGTGAGAGCGGGCACGCTTTAGTGTTCTAGATGAAGTAGCCGCTCAGGGTAATCAGTAAAGATACCAGTGGCGCCCCAGTTCTTCAGCTCATTGGCGCGGGCGGGGCTATTGACCGTCCAAATATTAACCTCGTACCCGGCATCGCGCACATCACGCACCCGCTGGCAGGTCGCATCAGCATCAGACAGGTGCGCCGCAGACGCCTGCATCAGCTCAAGCATGGACCGCCACCCCGGCTGAAACATGCGGCGCTCAAACAAAGCACCCACCACATACTGCGGAGCCAGACGCTTAAACTCAGCCAGCAAGAGGTGATTAAAAGAAGAAACAATCACCTCACGGCCCGGGTGCAGCCGTTCCAGCTCCTCAATCACCCGGCTCACCAGAAGACGCGAGCGCACCGCACCCTGCTCATTCGTTTTCAGCTCCACATTCAGGTTCAAACCCCGCTCATTCGCCAAATCGACAAGCTGCCGCAAGGTCGGCACCGCCTGACCTGCTGTTGCGGCTGAAAACCAGGCGCCGGCGTCCGCACCCTGCAACTGCACGGCAGTGTAATCGTAGACGGACCCGGCCAGGTTAGTGGTGCGCCGCAGCTGCGTATCGTGCAGCAGGACGGGGGTGCCGCAGGCTGCCACATCAACATCAGTTTCAACCCAGGTCGCCCCAGAATCTGCGGCTGCGGCGAAAACGGCAAGCGTGTTTTCAGGGTAAGTTCCGGACGCCCCGCGGTGAGCAAAAATACGCATGGCACCAGTATGGGGCAGGGAGGTTAACCAGCATGGGGCCAGGGGGTTAACGGGAGGTTCCCACTGGGCAAAGTTCCCCCGGCGCTAGCGTGAGGCTGTGCAGGGTTCCTTGGGCTGTGTGCAGGGAAAACTGTGCACACAGGCTCAGAAGCCTGCACAGGTCGGATACGGCTCTCAGGAGAACAGCTGGCTAAGAGCCACTAAAGATCTCACGAATACGTTCCCGATATACCTCAGCCAAGCTGAAGTCAGCAGCACCAGGACTAGGAAAGGGCAGGGAAAGGACGCCGATGCGGCTCCAGCCCTCGGACTTTTGGGGCTGCCCCTCTATTCCCTTGATGCCATAACCCGGAGGTGCCAGGAAGAGAGAGGAAACCTTGTTGCACTGAGATCCTCCGCCGGACGTCTTTTGCTCGACCTCCAGCTCTGGATAGACCAAGAATGCGCTGCACCCCATCCGGTAGGAGTAGGTAGTGAGCTGGTACTGGTCACTCATACTGGCCTGAGTAATAGACTCCTTAGGGAACTTATACTTGGCGTCAAACACCGTGGTCTTCTGCTGGGCAGTAACGATTAGGTCAGGTGTTTTGGGGGTAACGAAAGCGCTCTTCTTACCGTCGTAGTAGAGATAGAGTTTCTTTTGCTCATCCACCGTAGCCTCATCGACGCTTTGCCGCATGTAACCAGCAACAATCTTTTCCCACAGGTCGCTGGTGGTGTATTTGATGTTGGCGATGACACCCCCCTCCGTGAGGGGTTCTTCAACGCCGATCCCGAAGTTCTCGCTGATCATTGCCCGCCCCAGGAAATAAGCCTTCTTCAAGTCTGCGCTCAAGCGAGCTAGGTCATTAGCGGCGATGCCGCTCGTCAGGAGTGTTGACGGCTGAACCAGGCGGACGTCTCGAATGTGGGCATCAACTTCAACAGCGGCGTCCAGGGTTCTTTGGTTGTTGCTGGTGGCAGCAAGCTGGGTGGCGGCGCGAATGACCTGCCAGATGTAACTATCGGTTGTGAGAGCATCAAACTCACACAGGATAGGCATGCGTCGCTGGACTTTACGGTCAACGAGCCCTCTTGGCACCATGCGTCCCCGCACAAACCCCAGCTCTTCCTGAATAGGTAAGAAGGTGGGTTTACGGTGGCGAACAGCTTCAAGGGCGTAACGGACGAACTGGGCGTAAAAGACTTCACGCATAGCAGGAATATGGGGGAAGAGTTCTGTACCTGCTGGTGGGAAGTCGCGGTGACCGGCAACCCTGCTGGGGTGCTGGTCGTAGTGGGAGAGCATGTCCCACATAAGCTTGGCGTGGTCGTCCTCTAAGGGCTTGAGTTCGACTTTGTGATGGTCTTTTCCGGGTTGCGTGACTTCCTGCCAGAGAGGGTCTACCTCGCCGTCTTCCCTGTCGTCTTCCTCACCGTGTTGTTTTACTTCTGATACAAGCTCAGTTTCTTGGGTTTCTTCTTCAAATTCAGTTGAGTTTGGGGTGGCGGCAGCTAGGCATTTAGCCCACTCGTCCGGAAGTTGGAGGGTGTCCATCTCGTAGAGATAGCTGTGCCAAGTATCTTTCCCCTCGTGCTCTGAGGTGCTGAGGTCTGGGAGGGTGCGTAGGAGCTTATAGTCTGACCAGATTTTGGGGAGGACGTGCAGGGTAAGGGTGGTTGGGCCGGTGGGGTTTTCTTCCCCCACCAGCCTCAGCACGGTGATTCCGACACCGTTGCCCTTCCCGCTCACACGGAAATAGCGGTAGGCGGTCATGACTACTGGTCGCCCTGGCTATTTTCAGAATCAGTGTTGTCAGAAACCTCGTTCTCAGAGTCACTGCCCCCGTCGAGTGTTGGAGATTTACCTTTATCTTCTTTAACGATGGGACGGCGACCCAGCCCCTTACCTTCATAGTCAAGTTTCTTGTCGTTGTACGCCTTAAGTTTTGGAAGTCCAATCTTTTCTAGGACATCTTCCTTGACATTGAAGGTAAAGATAATCTCTAGGAGCTGGGTAATGAGAGCTTTGGCGATAGCTTTCGCGTCGCCGTCTTTACCGAAGAAGTAGGCGTGTCCCAGGCGGGCGTCAGGGCCAACCTTTGAGCCTAAAACTTCATTTGCATGTATGAACCAATCAGCCACTAAATCAACTGATTTACCCTTATCACCTGAAAGCTCCAAAGCCGTGAGCAGTTTATCCCTATCATTCATGGGCTCCTGGGTAATCCAATGGAAGCGACGACGCAGAGCCAGGTCAATGGTGCCCACGGAACGGTCAGTGGTGTTCATGGTGCCCAGGACGTGCAGGTTAGAAGGGACCGCGAGTTTACTAAACTCAATTCCCTGCTTAATAATAGGATTTTGCAGGCGGACATATTCGGCAGACTTCCCATCTTCGGTGGATGGAATCGTTGTCTCTGAGGAGAAGAGAGCACCATATTGGTAAGCTTTCAAAGGATATTT
Source organism: Rothia sp. 88186D007BW (assembly GCF_053544215.1). Taxonomy (NCBI): domain Bacteria; kingdom Bacillati; phylum Actinomycetota; class Actinomycetes; order Micrococcales; family Micrococcaceae; genus Rothia; species Rothia sp. 88186D007BW. The sequence continues at coordinate 157,105 of NZ_JBPPTR010000005.1, forward strand.
TTCGCTCTTAGCAACTTGTCCGTCTGCTGATTCGTCAGCACCCAAAGAAGTTACTTTAGGTTTATTTTCTGTTTCAAAATTTTCATCTTCAGGAGATTTAGTGGTGAATTTACTGAAGTCCACACGTTTTGAATCTTCGATGACCAGCATGAGGTCGCCAAAGACTCGGGAGGTGTTTGCGCGATTGATTTCGTCAATGAAGAGTAAGAATTTCTTATCTGGGTTGGCGGCTGCTCTGTTGCACATCTGTACGAAGATGCCCTCTTGAGTTACAAATTCTCCTTCGCCTTCCTTTTTCGTAAAGTTCGGACGAATACCGGAAACAAACTCTTCATAAGAAGTGGAGGGGTGAAGGACAACAACCTCAATCTGACTGCCGTTTTCACCATACTCCCCGCTTTCACGCAGTTTCTGAAGCATGTGAGACTTGCCAGAGCCGGCAACACCTTCCACGATGGCATTTTTCTGGAATTTCAATAGATCAACCATCTCCATCACAGATTCTTCCTCCTCAGGGAGTCTTCCCGCTGTCTTTAGATCACTTTTAAAAATCCCATCTTTAGGATTCCCATTAGCATCTGTTTTTAATTTTGCACTTATCATTATTGAATCCAAATTATCTGAGAATTGACTGTAGTTTTCAAACATTTGAACAAGGTTTTTGACCACACCAGGGGCAGAGTTAGTCGAACTATAGGGAATATCTAAATTCGATTCCTTACGAATATCATCATATACCCTGAATAAATACGCACCTGAATACTCTTCTCTCAAGTTTTCCAGAGACTCCCGAATTTCGTGAGAAAACCTAATTGAAAACTCATCATATTCCGGAATACAGTACTTCTTCATGCCAGACCCAGAATCCTGAAAGGTATTAAAACGCTTTATAAACTCCTTCGCAGAAAGGGACTCTGCAGGAAATTTTGTTATAAAGTAACTTCGATCTTGATCAATTGTTGGATGCTTATAACTTTTCTGGCTTTTTCCCTCCTTCATATGGTTATCTATATTTTTGTTGCAAAATATAAAATCTTTTCTCAACTATTTCTCCTTTTGCTTAAAAATATCTATAGAGGCTTATTCAAAAGTCCCACCCGCAGCCAAAAACACCAACCCCCGCACCACCGCAAACACCCGCCCATACAACCCCAACGGCCGCCTAAACCCTGTATGAAGAATCCGCCAAGTCTTGATGTGAGCGATAACCCGCTCCACCACCGACCGCAGCCGATTCAGCACCCGATTATTCCGCCTCTGCTCCCGACTCAGCCGCTGACCCGGCTTGCGCCTGGCCGGGGTAGCCAACCCCAACCCGATATAGCCCTTATCAGCCACAGTGCTCTCATCAAGATATCTTTCCAAGCCATGATGTTTGAAGGCGTAAGCATCATGCCTGGCCCCGGGCACCGGGTCTGTGATAGCCAGCAACTTTCCATCCAAGGTGCAAATGACTTGGTGGTTGAATCCGGCTCGTTTGTGCTTTCCAGAGAAATTTGTTTTAC